>CAZAME010000006.1:0-41196 GCA_964486445.1 uncultured Bacteroides sp.
AGGTATATTCTAAGCAACGCAACTATTCGGAGGCGTTAAAGTATTTAGAAAATGCGCTGAAGATTCAGTTGAAAATCTTTGGCGAAAAATACCCGAATGTGGCGACGTCTTACAACAATATTGGACAGGTATATTCTAAGCAAAGCAACTATCCTGAGGCGCTGAAGTATTATGAGAAAGCACTAAAAATTCAATTGGAAATCATTGGCGAAAACAACCCGCATGTGGCGACCTCTTACAGCAATATTGGAGGGGTATATGCCGATCAAGGCAACTACTCGGAGGCACTAAAGTTTTTTGAAAAAGCGCTGAAAATTTGGTTGGAATTTGTCGGTGCAGATCATCATTATATAAAAGCATTAAGAGATGATATCGAATCTGTAAAAGTAAAAATTGCTGAGCAGCAATCGGGAGATTGATAAACCGCGGGATGTGTGGAGTGGTCGCACCTAAAGGCGCTCCTTATGAGGTGAGATGGCGAGGTCCACACCCTGCGCGCCGCGATGCGGCACTTGGATGTGGCTACAGTTCCGGTCGCCTCCAAAGAGGCTCGGGCAGCTACGCTGCGGGCCACTGAGAGCAAGGGATATGCGAGATTGTGCAATAGCATTGTACTATCCGAGGGCCGAAGGTCCTCGCCTTTCAGATAACCGGGTCTTACCGAGCGCAGCGAGGTTAGGCCCGGAAAAGCCCACCCCATCGGCCCGAGTCTGCAAAGACTCGCCCTGAAACAAATATGCTATACCTCATCGCCATCATGCTCTGTGGCTGCGTGGCAGCCGGAGCCTCCTTGGAGGCGATTGAAATTGTAGCCCCGACCAAAGGCCGCGTGGCGGTCGCAGGTCGGGGTGATATCGTACATACATATAATAGAGCGCCTTTAGGTGCGACCACTCCACACCCAAGGCCCGGTACAAAAGACTTTGTATAATTGATCTATTGTCGTAAATTTGCATGCATGAGTTTAAAACACATACGCTATGACTGAATCTACACATAATAGAATTGATATATTGGTTACCGCAGTAACTTCCATAGTCCTAGTGTTGTTGACCTATCTTTATCTACGCTTTGCTTTTTTACTATTTTGTCATGCCGAGATATTCAGCAGCTTATTTATCCACTGCATGCTGATTGCGCCAATCATCATATACATTTATTTTCGAAATAAAATTTTTAAGGGTCTCTTCTCTCGTCTTTTAGTGAAGGTTACAGAGAATATGATGATTTTTGTATTAAGCATCATATCCCTGTTATATATATTTTTGGTGATTACGACACCCTAAGGATGGTGAAACTTAATAACGAAATACAGAGCTCTTCCCATCTCCATACACCAACTATAAAACAATGATTTTATACGCTAACAATAAATGTTAATGCGCGGGAGGTGTCGTTTTTTTTGACTAATTTTATGCCTTGAAATTCAAGGTTAGAAAAATTAATCATCATGATTCGCAACATACTCCGCAAAAGCGTCGTGCTGCTGGCCGCAGCCATCATTGGAGCGTCGGCCACAGAAGCACGTAAGCTCGTGATTCTCACCACAAACGACACTCACTCACAGATTCTTCCTGATGCCGACAATCTCGGAGGCGTCATGCGCCGCATGGCTCTGATCGACTCGGTGCGCTCGGCCAATGAAGATGTGTTGCTCATTGATGCCGGCGATGCGGTGCAGGGCACACTGTTCTTCAACATCGGTGGTGGCCGCGCCGAGGAAGAGCTCATGAATGCCATGGGCTACGACCTGCGCATCCTCGGCAACCATGAGTTTGACAACGGCGCAGACTCACTCGCCACAATTCTCTCAGCATCGAAAGCTAAACTTCTTGCCACAAACTACGACCTCACCGGCTCGCGCCTCGACTCACTGTTTGACAAATATGCCATAATCCCCGTTGCCGACCGACGTATAGGCTTCATGGGCATAAACCTCAGTCCGCGCGGCATGATTGCCGAGGGAAACTATGACGGCGTGCGCTATATCGACGCCATCAGCGCAGCCAACGCCACAGCCCGCTATCTCAAGCAGGTCGAAGGTGCCGACTATGTGGTAGCAATAACCCACATAGGCTATGACCCGAGCATGCCTCCAGGCGACCTTGCCCTGGCACGCGAGTCAACCGACATCGACCTCATAATTGGTGGACACACCCACACCACAGTCAACCCGGCCGACTCGGCATCATGGCTTATGGCAAACAGCACAGGTCGCCTCATTCCGGTCACACAGGCTGGCAAGCGTGGTCATAATCTGGGTCTTATCACCATAGACCTCCCCACCCTCGCCACCGACTATCAGTTGCTGCCGGTAGACAGTCGGCTCGACAACCGCCACTATCCTGAAATCGAGAAGATTATCAAGCCTTACACCATAGGCATCGACTCGCTGATGAACCGCCGCATAGCCACCTCGGCAATGAATTTCGACAAAGACGAGCAGCCCCTGCTCAACTATGTCGCCGACTATATGGTGACTCGCGGCAATCAGCTCGCCGACGGTGTCGAACTCGGCATAATCAACAAAGGCGGCCTGCGCACTTCGCTCCCTAAAGGCGACATCACCGAGGGGATGATAATAATGATGATGCCCTTTAACAACTACACAACTGTGCTCGACATCAGCGGAGCCGATCTACTGGCTACCTTCGACGTCATGGCCCGCACCGCAGGCAACGGTGTCAGCGACAATGTCAGCGTCATATATGACCCCGCCACAAGGAAGTGTGTCTCAGCCACCATCGACGGCAAGCCTGTAGACCCCAACCGCATATATCGCCTCGCCACTATCGACTATCTTGCCAACGGAGGCGACTACATGGAGCCTTTGCGCAACGGCAAGGTTGTCAAGCGCAGCGACAAGGTGCTGTATCGCGATATCATCAATTATCTCGAGCATGAGACCGCCGGCAAAAAGATGCGTGCCTCCGACCACCGCCGTGTAAAACCCGTGAAGTAGTTAGCATCCGCTATCTTCATTAAAATCTCCACACAGCCACTATGAAATTATTTTTCCTCATACTCTGGATACTCAGCAACCTCTGGGCCTTCGCCAAAGGTCAGGCCACCGTGTCGGAGCTGGCCGACGATACTGATGCCCGCCGGTGGGCCGACTCGGTCTACTCTACACTGAGCGAGCGCGAGCGTGTGGCTCAGCTCATATTCCCCAAAGTAGATCCTCGCGGCGGAGCCTCAACACAGGCCCTCATAACGCGCCTTGTGAAAACCAACGGCGTGGGTGGTCTGCTTTTCAGCGGCGGCAACATCGACCAATATGCACGCTTCATCAACCAGGCACAGGCCGAAGCAAAAGTGCCGCTCATCATCACCTTCGACGGTGAATGGGGCCTGGCGATGCGCATCCCCGACACTCCGCGATTTCCTCACAACATGGCGCTCGGTGCCACCGACGACTACGACCTCATCTATGACTATGGCAGAGAAAGCGCCCGCCAGTTCCGTGCGATGGGTGTGCAGGTAAACTTCGCGCCCGACGCCGACGTCAACTCCAATCCTGCCAACCCCGTGATAGGCTTCCGCTCATTCGGCGAAGACCCCGAGCGCGTGGGGCGGCACACTGTGGCATACTCCCTCGGCCTCGAGCACGGCGGCGTGCAGTCGGTGGCAAAGCACTTCCCCGGCCATGGCGACACATCAACCGATTCACACAAGACACTCCCCACAGTGTCGCACTCGCGGGCCTTGCTCGACAGCGTAGACCTTGTTCCCTTCCGCCGGTATATTGCTAAAGGTCTGTCGGGCATCATGGTCGGCCACCTGTCAGTGCCCTCACTCGACAAGACCGGCACACCGGCATCGCTTTCACACGCCATCACCACCGGGCTACTCAAAGAAGAACTCGGCTACAATGGTCTCATCTACACCGATGCTCTCGGCATGAAAGGAGCAGACTCAAAGAGCAATAACTCACTCGGAGCACTTAGTGCCGGTGCCGATGTGCTGCTATGCCCCACACACCCTGTCGACGACATCGACGTCATTCTCAAAGCCATGCACAGCGGCAAAATATCGGCCGACGTCGTGGAGCAACGTTGCAAAAAAGTACTCGCATATAAATACGCTCTCGGTCTTGCAAAAGGTGCATCCAAGGTAAGTGCTGCCGAGGTAAAAGCTCTGGCATCTTCACCGGAGGCCGACGACGTGCTGCGCCGCCTGGCTGCGGCTTCCATGACAGTGCTGTTCAACAAGTCGGGCTTACTGCCGGTTGGCAATCTGGCCGGGCGCACTATTTCGGTAGTCAGCATCGGCGGCAACAACTCCGACTTCACAGACATGTGCCGTAACTACGCAGAGATAGCACACAGCTATGCACCCACTGCCGAGTCTCCACTCTCAGCCAAGGCACTCGCAGCACTGCGCAGCAGCGACATTGTCATAGCGGCCGTATACTCCGATTCGCAGTTTGCCCGCAACACACTCCAGTCATTGTCCGGCATACCTGGCCTTGTGGAAGTATTCTTCATCAACCCTTATCGCATGGCTAAGTTCGGCAGCAGCGTGTCGCAGGCCAAAACCGTGCTACTGGCCTACGACGACACCCACTACCAGCGCATCTATGCCGCACAGGCAATCTTCGGTGGTAATGCCGTCAACGGCCACTTGCCCGTAAATCTTGCCGGGATAGCCCCCATGGGCACAGGAGTGTCACTTCCAAAGACACGTCTGGGTTATTCCTCCGCTTTGGGAGAAGGTCTTGACCCCTCGCTGAAGACACGCACAGATTCGCTGATGAAGGTCGCGCTTGCCGAAGGGGCATTCCCCGGTGCACAACTTCTTGTGGCACGCAACGGCAACATTGTCATCGACGAGGCATACGGCTACACCGACGCCTCAAAAGCGCACAAAGTCACCACCTCCACTCTCTATGATCTCGCTTCGGTGTCAAAAGCGCTCGGCACACTGCCGGGAGTGATGAAAGCCGCCGATCTGGGCCTGCTCGACACCGACGCTCCGGCTGCGCGATACATACCCCAACTCGCCGACAACGGCAAAAGCGACATATCGGTCAGCGACCTGCTTTTTCATCAGTCAGGGCTGCCAGCGTCTGCCGACATGTTCAAGATCATCATCGACACAACATCGTTCTCCGGCAAACTCACATCGCGCCGACCCGACAAGACCCACACTATTAAAATAAGCCGTAACCTCTATGGGCACAAAGACGCCAGACTGCGCACAGATCTTGTCGCAAAGACCCACAGCCCACGGTTTCCGATAAAAAGTGCCGAGGGCATGTATGTAGGCCCACAAACCTACGACACCATCATGTCGCGCATATACTCAATCGACCGTCGCCCGACAAAAGATTATCTCTACAGCTGCGTCAACTTCTGCCTGCTGATGGATATGGAGCAACGCGTCACAGGCCAAGCCCACGACAGGTGGGTGACCGACAGCATATACTCGCCCCTCGGAGCCTACCGCACCCTCTACCGGCCACTTGACCGATATGACAAAGCTCATATAGCACCGACTGAGCGCGACAACTATCTGCGCCGCCAGACAGTGCACGGATATGTCCACGACGAGACGGCCAACTTCTCGGGCGGTGTGCAGGGCAACGCCGGATTATTCTCCAATGCCGGAGACCTCGCAAAGATATGCCAGATGTGGCTCAATGGTGGCACTTATGGTGGCACAAGGTTGCTGTCGGAGTCAACTGTCAACAAATTCACTACCGCAAAAAGCGACATAAGCCGACGCGGTCTCGGCTTCGACAAGCCCGACACGGAAAACCCCGACAAGTCTCCCACATGTGCCTCCGCGCCCGCAGAGGTCTACGGTCATCTGGGCTTTACAGGCACTGTCTTCTGGGTCGATCCTGTTAATGACCTGATATTCATTTTTCTCAACAACCGCGTCAATCCGTCGCGCGACAATGCAGCCTTCTCGCGCATCAACCCTCGCCCGGCGCTGTTTCAGATGGTCTACGACGCACTACGCTGACTTAGCAATTGCCGGGATGTTTGATTTTTACTAAATTTGCCTCCTCATATCGCTTGATATAAATGAAAATATACACTTCAGACCAGATAGCGGCCATCGAGGCCGCCACAATACGCGCAGGAGTCTCGTCGATGGAGCTCATTGGCCGTGTCGCCAAAGGTGTCGCCGCCGAGGTGGCAGCGCGCCGTCGCCCGGATGAGCGCATTGTAGTCTTTGCCGGTCCCGACAAAAACGGTGCCCAGGCCCTCGCCACCTCACTTCTCCTTGCCTCTCAGGGGTATAATCTCGAAGTTTATCTGTTTAACATAGGCGGCAACCGACTCTCGGCCGATTGCCGTGCATGGCGCGACCGCCTGCTCGACGCCGCTCCTGACCTACGGTTCCTCGAAGTCCTCAAAAACTTCGAGCGCCCACTGCTTGGCCGCACCGACCTCGTCATCGACGGCCTGTGGGGCAGCGATCTCGCAGCACCCCTGCCATCGGGTGGTTATGTCTACGTCATTCAGCTCATCAACGACTCTAAAGCCGAAGTTCTATCTATCGACCTCCCCTCGGGCATGTATGGCGACTGGAATGCCGATGCAATCAACCGCAACATCATCCACGCAACCACCACACTCGCCATCCAGTTTCCGCGACTGCCATTCTTCATGGCCGATAACGACGAACTTGTGGGTGTTTGGAAAATCATCGACGTCGGTTATGACCGCGATGAAATGCGCCGCCAGAAAGCCCGCTTCTATCTTGTGGAGCAGCCCGACGTGCGCCCCCTGCTCAAACCTCGGTCTGACTTCTCGTCGAAAGCCGACTTCGGCAGCGCCGTCATCTATGCCGGATCCTACGGCATGATGGGAGCGGCCGTGCTGGCAGCCCGCGGAGCATCGCGCGCCGGCGTTGGCAAAGTCACTGCACACACACCCCGGTGTGGCTTCTTTGTCATGCAGTCAGCCGTGCCCACAGCCCTGTTTGAGAGCGACCCGCACGACACCATAATCTCAGATTTCACTCTCCACCGCAAATACGACGCCGTGGCTATCGGTCCCGGCATAGGCACTGCAAGAGAAACAGTCGATGCTCTCGAGCAATTCCTGAAAGTCGCCAATGCCAACCGCCGCAGTGTGGTGCTCGACGCCGATGCCCTCAACTGCATCGCCCAGCGCCCGTCGATGCTCAACTTCGTGCCACAGATGTCGGTGCTCACACCTCATGCCGGTGAGTTCGACGCACTTTTCGGCGAGCACTCGTCTGAGCAGGCGCGCCTGCGCAAAGCCCTCGTCATGGCCGACCATCTGCAGGTGATGATCGTGCTCAAGAGCCACTACACAACCATTGTGCGCCCCGACGGCAAAGTTTACATCAATTCCTCCGGAACTCCGGCACTGGCTACCGCAGGCAGCGGCGACGTGCTCACTGGCGTCATAACAGCTCTGCAGGCACAAGGATACTCGGCCGAGATTGCCGCTCTGCTCGGATGCTTCATCCACGGAGTCGCCGGACACCTCAGCGCCGAGCGCAATGGCGTGCCCGGCACAACTGCCGACGACATTGCCGACAACATCGGCCGCGCTATAAAAATAATCATGGAATAAGCAATCACACATATATTATATATACAATATGAAACTTCTCAGCTTTGCTGCCGCAATTGCCTTGCTCGCCTCCGCTCAGGTAGCCTCCGCACAGACCTCGCAGCGCCTCACCGCCGACAAAACTAACGAATACGGCCTCATCTACACTCTGCCCGTAACCGGTGTGGAAGTGTCGGTGTGCATTGAGCGCACTGTCAAAGAACCCGGCCAGTTTCATAATTATGCAAAGAAATATCTTAACATCACCGACGCCATAATGCAGCCGAGCGAGAGCGTCAGAGTCGTGCAGGCCGTAATGAACACATACGGCGTGGCCGACCAGACAAACCGATGGCTCGCCCAGTTTAAAAACGGCTCGGTGCCGTTTATGAACGTCAACAACGACAACGCTCCGCTTAACCTCAACACCGACAAGACTTATTTAACGCCGACGGTGTCGCTCGCCATGCCCGACGAACCGGAGCCTAACCCGCTGGAAACAGAAGCTGCCCGCCAGGCCGTGACCCAGGAAATGATTCTAAGCTCGTCAACAGCAAAGAAAGCCGAACTCGCAGCAGCCCGCATATACGAATTGCGCGAAGCCCGCAATGAAATCATATCGGGCCGCAGCGATCAGTCTTTCCCCGACGGCAAAGCCCTTCAACTCGCCCTTGACAACCTCTCGGCTCAGGAGGCAGCCCTGACAGCAATGTTCACCGGCACAACCACTGTGCAATACGACATGCAGACGTTTTCGCTCGTGCCCGGCAAGGAAGACTTCCGCAACAAGATCATCACCCGCGTGTCGGCTCTCAAAGGATTCGTTGCTGCCAACGACCTGTCGGGGGCACCGGTCACACTGTCGATGCACATCGACGAACTCGGCAAACTCCCCGTCAACGAAAAGGGCGTGACAAAGAGCTTCCCCAAAGGTGGTGTTGCATACTGCATCCCCGGCAAAGCCACATTCTCACTGAAATTTGAAGGTAGCACCATAGCAACCTCTACCTTTGAACTGGCACAGCTCGGTGTCACTTTCGGCCTCGACCCATCGATGTTTACCGACCGCAAGGCTCCGGCATTCGCCATCTTCAATCCCACAACCGGTGCAATCGTGGAACTTGGCACAAAATAATCCTCCGTCATGATTAAGAAAGTACTGATCGTCATAGCCCTTGCGGCGCCGACCACTTGGGCTCAAACCACCGGCACCATCGGCGCACTGACACACCGTATGGCCTCGGCGGGCGAATTCTCGGCAAAAGCCGACTTTGAAGTATTGCTCCCGTCGGCCGCCGACCCTGTCACATACACCGTCGACCTTGTGGCATCGCCCACACCGGCCGACTCGCTGTCACCATGCGCCTATCTGATTCGCTGGACTTCGCCAGTTGAGGGCGACGGCTCAGTCGGATTCACTTCATATTTCGCCGGCCACCACTACCGCTTCAGCGGCGACCGCCTTCAGGAATATCACACCGACTGGGATCTCAATCCCTTTATTCCCGGAGGTAACACAGCCGACGGCATACAGCGCACCGCCCGTTTTGCCGACCTGCTGCCTGCTTTTCTGGCCGAGCATATCAATGCCATCGCTGCCGACACTACATATAAATTCACCTACACACCCGACGCCACCGTCGACGGCCGCAAATCAGCAGTCATCAAAGGAGTGCAGAGCGTGCGCGGCATGGAAGGATTAGAATACACCTACGTCTTCGACCCTGCCACAGGATTGCCGCTGCGCATCGACCTCGACTATAACCCCGGCAGCATAAGCGAGCAATCGGTGAGCGTGCGCTATTCCTATCCCTCGGCAGAGCTCAGCGCTGTTCCTCAAGCCGAGACCGATCTTGCCTTACTCTTTCCCGAAGTTTTCGAAAAATACCGCAGCAGCAACTTTCATATCGAGAATCTCGCAGGTCGCCCTCTGCCCGCATTCTCGGCACCAACCATAACCGGCGAGCGCTTCACACACAATCGTGGCGACGCAATGCGCGCACCCACAATCATAGCCTTGCTTGACCCCGCCGTCGGCACTCCGGCCGAAGTTGTGGAGTCGCTGCGCACTGCCGCGGCATCCTTGCCCTTCGACACCGACATCATCTGGGCCTTCGTGAGCAACAACACGAGCGACATCGAGGATATAGTAGGCACACAGGCACGCATAGGCGAGCAGACACTCATGGGTGCCCGCGCCTTGGCACGCGATGCCGGTGTCACAGCACTTCCGGTGGTTATCCTCACCGACGCAGCCGGCAATGTCACTAATATCATACTCGGCATCAACAACAACCTCGCTTCAGACGTTATACAGAAAATGGCAGTTGCCAACTGATACACATTAATAATATATATAACGTCTGATAAAATTATGGAAACAGTTTATTTCAAAGACATCGAGTGCCACACTTCGGGCAATGTACCCCGCCCCGGCGACGCAGCTCCCGACTTCGAACTTACCTCTAAAACCCTTCAAGAAATAAAGCTCGACGATTACAAAGACCGCCGGCTGGTTCTCAACGTCTTCCCAAGCCTTGATACACCTGTATGCGCCGCTTCAGTGCGCCGCTTCAATCAAGAAGCTGCCTCGCTCGACAACACCTCGGTAGTATGCGTGTCGATGGATCTGCCCTTTGCGCAGGAACGCTTCTGCGAGGCCAACGGCATTGATAACGTCGTTGCTGCATCGGCATTCAGATCGCCCGACTTCACCCGCAATTACGGCCTTGAGCTCATTGACGGCCCTTTGAAGGGTCTGCTCGCCCGCGCTGTCATCATCATCGACAAAGGCAGGGTCATCTACACCGACCTGGTGCACGACATCACCAACGAGCCCGACTATGAAGCTGCTATCTCCATGCTCCGATAAACAGCTCCACACCCAACCTCACACAGCCGCCGAAAACGCCTCGCATAGCCTGCGACAGCCCCTCGGCGGCCGTTTTTTATGCCCTCTTCCGATGCGTTAACTACATTCAATATTTTTTAGCTGAAAATCCTGCTATTATAGTTAAAGCCCCTTGCCATTAACCTATTTTAACTATATACTCAAACTAAATACACATCAATTCATTAACTTTGCATCGGAAAAATCACTAAAATAGTTGAAAACCTTGATATAAAGCCATTGAAAAGACCGTTACTCAGATAAGTTCTTACTGCTCGGATTCTGCCGGCCACTCTCAGCGATTTTTAGGAATAATACCATGTAATCATCTGAATTACAATTGAGAGTGAAGCAACACACCGACAAATCATAGCACACACCATTTATCTTTAACGAGTCTGTTTGTCCTCAAAGTACAGCCCGTAGCCGTCAGAAGCCGGGTTGCACCTTGCGCTGTCTACGTGCAGTCTCTACGCGTGTCCGGAAGTCAGGCGTTCCGGAAGCGCCACAAAGAATCTCAGCCCCAGCCGCCACATGCAGTCAGCGGGCAGCCTGAAAACCTCATATCTCTCCAACCTATTATCATTAACCATTTTAACCTGAAAACAACCAGAATAATCAACACAAAAATTTCTCAACTCAGACAATTTACGAGATATCATTATCATATTTAACCAAGTGCTATGATTGTATGAATTTAGATTTCACTAAAACTAAGTTTGTTGCATTGTCCGCCGCTATGCTGGCCGGTTCAATGTGGTTTGCACCCGCTGTTTATGCGCAGGCATCTGCTCCCGCAGCGGTAGCAAGTCAGAGCGATATGACTCTGAAGGGTCAGGTAGTAGACGCTACCGGCGAACCCCTCACCGGCGTATCAGTTGTAGTGGTAGGTAGCGGCACAGGCACCTCCACCAATATCGACGGCGAATTCTCGCTGAAAGTAAAAACAGGTCAGGAGCTGCGTTTCTCTTACGTAGGCTTCAAGGCACAGACCCTCAAGGTCACCAATGCCGGCCCCGTCACCATCACACTGCAGGAGGACTCAAACGTTCTCGACGAAGTGGTGGTTACCGCTCTCGGTCTTAAGAAAGAGGCCAAATCTCTCTCATATAACGTGCAGCAGGTTGACAACGACGCGCTCACCCGCATCGCCGACGCCAACCTCGTCAACAACCTCAACGGTAAGATTGCCGGTGTCAACATCAACGCTTCTTCATCGGGTGTCGGCGGTTCGTCGCGCGTGGTGATGCGTGGTGCCAAGTCTATCTCCGGCAACAACAACGCCCTCTATGTAGTCGACGGTATACCCTTGCTCGACATGTCGCGCGCCAACGAGCAGCCCACAGGCGTTTACGAAGGTGCTGCCCAGTCGGGTGACCCCATTTCTACCATCAACCCCGAAGACATCGAGAGCATCTCTGTCCTCTCAGGCCCCTCTGCTGCCGCTCTTTACGGTTCGGCTGCTGCCAACGGTGTGATTATCATCACCACCAAGAAGGGTCAGGAAGGCGTGACTAAGCTCACTATCTCTAACAACACCACATTCTCTCGCCCCCTCTGCACTCCCGAGTTCAACCGCTGGTACGGCCAGACCGAAACCGGTTCGTTCTCTTCTTGGGGTGAGAAGATGACAAAGAAGAGCGACTGGAATCCCACCGACTTCTTCCAGACCGGTTACAACGTGACCAACTCGGCCGCCCTCACCACCGGTACTGCCAAGAATCAGACCTACTTCTCGCTCGGTACAACCAACGCCCGCGGTGTCATCCACAACAACGACTACTCTCGCTACAATGCCACCGTGCGCAACACCACCAAGATGATCGACGATCGTCTGACCATGGACCTCAACTTCGGCATCACCCAGATCAAGGAGAAGAACATGACCTCGCAGGGTCTCTACTTCAACCCTCTGGTGCCCCTGTATCTGATCCCCGCTGGCGACGACTTCAACAAGATCAAGGCATTCGAGCGCTATGACAACGAGCGCGACCTCATGACCCAGTTCTGGCCCTACGCCGATGGTCTCGGCCTGCAGAACCCCTACTGGATCACCGAGCACATCTCTATGCCCAACACCAAGAACCGCTACAATGGTTCGGCTCAGTTCTCTTTCAAGGTTAACGACTGGCTCAACCTCACCGCTCGCGCCAAGATCGACCGCATGAACGAGACCCACGAGCGCAAGTATGATGCCGGCACCAACCAGATGTATGCTTCAAAGTATGGTTTCTACTCTAAGACCAACGTAAGCAACCAGCAGGTTTACGGCGAATTCCTTGCCTCTGTCAACAAGTACTTCGGTCATGACAACATGATCAACCTCGTTGCCAACGTAGGTGCCAACTTCGAAGACACCCACTATCAGAGCGACTACTTCGGCGGTCAGCTCAAGAGCGTTGCCAACCTCTTCACCTGGGCCAACGTTGACACCAGCGTTCCCGGCATCCAGAATGCTCACCAGGATGGCTACAAGCTCAAAAAGCGCGCCGTATTCGGCACCATGCAGCTGGGTTACAAGTCTATGGCTTATCTTGATGTTGCTGCCCGCAACGACTGGTCTTCTACCTTCAAGGGCACCAGCACCAACTCATTCTTCTACCCCTCTATCGGTCTGTCAGGTATCATCACCGATATCTTCGGCATCCGCAGCAACATCCTCAACTTCGCTAAGGTACGCGTGTCTTACTCTGAAGTAGGTAACTCGCCCGAAGTATTCGTGGCTATTCCTACCTACGAACTCTCTAACGGTTCGCCCGTTACCTCGACCCGCCGCCCCAACAGCGATCTAAAGCCCGAACGCACCAAATCTTGGGAAGCCGGTCTTAACCTGTGGTTGTTCAACAACAAACTGCGTGTCGACGCTACTCTCTACTCTTCACGCACCTACAACCAGTTCTTCACCCGCACTCTGGCAGCCTCAACCGGCTACACCAGCGAAATCATCAACGGCGGTCGTGTAGACAACAAGGGTATCGAGCTCAGCGCTCGCCTCAACAACACATTCGGCGACTTCCAGTGGAGCACCTATATCACCTACACCCTCAACCGCAACAAGGTTAAGGAACTCGTGAAGAATTACAAGGATCCCTACACCGGCGAAATCGTCAACCTCGACAAGATCGAAATGGCATCGACCTCGATGTACAAGATGATCCTCACCGAGGGCGGTTCTATCGGCGACATCTATGTCAACACCCTCAAGACCGACGAGCACGGCAGCATCTACCTCGAGTATCCCTCGAACACCGTAGTTGCCGACCGCAACAACTTCGTTAAGGCTGGCTCTGCCAACCCCAAATACAACCTTTCTTGGGGCAACGAATTCTTCTGGAAGGGCTTCAACCTCAGCTTCCTCGCTACTGCCCGCGTAGGTGGTATCGGCGTTTCGCAGACTCAGGCTGTCATGGACTTCTTCGGCGCATCTAAGGCTTCTGCCGACGGTCGCGACAAGGGTGTCATCATCAACGGCCGCCCCATCCCCGCTCAGGGTTACTTCCAGACTGTAGGTGCTGAAGGCAACAACGGCGGTGTTGGTTCACAGTATGTTTACTCTGCCACCAACGTTCGTCTTGCTGAACTCACCTTCGGCTACACCTTCCCCATCAAGAAGTGGGTGCCCTGGATGCAGGAACTCAACGTATCGTTCATCGGCCGCAACCTGTTCTTCTTCTACAAGAAGGCTCCCTACGACCCCGAACTCACCGCATCTACCGGTACATACTTCCAGGGTATCGACAACTTCATGACCCCCAGCCTCCGCAACCTCGGCTTCTCGGTCAAAGTATCTTTCTAATCACTCCATCAAATAAGCATACACTTATATGAATTTCAATAAAGTATTCAAAAGCACTCTGTCGGCTGCATGCATCGCTTCGATGGCAGTGATGGGGACCTCGTGTATCGACTACAATGACAACGTCAACCCCAACGAGGTAACCGACGACATGATGGCACAGGATAACCTGCGCACAGGCGCATTCTTCCGTCAGATGCTCCGCCGCATCGTTCTGGTGCGCGACGGCGACCTCATCGTCGACTCTGACTACCAGATTGCTCAGAACCTCACCCACGACGCATACGCAGGCTATGCTACCCAGACTCTGGGTAACGCCGGCAACCACAACCAGTATAGCTGGAACAACCAGTGGGTGCGCTCAACCTATAACTTCGCCTACACCGGCATCATGTCGGCCTGGAATCAGCTCGCTCAGGTAGCCGAGCAGAACGGTCAGGCCGAAATCAAGGCTCTTGCCGATGTTGTGAAAGTTCTCGGTATGCACCGCATCGCCGACTCTTACGGTCCCCTCAACTACGTGACCTTCGGTGTCGACGGCAACTTCAACTCGCTCGAAGACGTCTACAAGAAATTCTTTGACGAACTCGACAGCGCTATCGATGTGCTCACACCCTACGCCAACACCGGCTCTAAACTCATGAGCGACTACGACCTGGTTTATCAAGGCGATGTTACTTCTTGGGTTAAGCTTGCCAACACTCTGCGTCTGCGTCTCGCCCTCCGCGTGGCATACGCCAACGAGGCACTCGCCCGCGAAGAGGCTACAAAGTCTATCAACCATCCCCTCGGTTTTGTTGACAGCAAGGGCAATCTCGCCAAGCTCTCAGGCCACTATCACTCTATCGTGACTATCGCCTACGAATTCGGCGACGGCCCCTCAGGCAGCGGCGGCGACTGCGTTCCCTCTGCATCAATCGTTTCTTACATGGCTAACATGAAAGACGGCCGTATCTCCAAGTATTTCAAGCCCTGCGCCGACGGTGAATATCACGGCATCCGCATCGGTTACAACATCGCCAACGTGTCGCCCGTGCGTGCAGCTGCTTCGAAGTTCTACATGGATGAGAAGAACGACACCAAAGCACCTGTAGTGTTTGTACACGCAGCCGAGAGCTTCTTCCTCCGCGCTGAGGCCGCTCTCCGCTGGAACATCGGCGGCGACGCAGCTTCGCTCTACGAGCAGGGCGTGCGCGCTTCATTTGACGAAGTCGACGCAACCGGTGCCGACGCTTATCTTGCCGTAACAGCTACTCCCGGCGCTTATGCCGATCCCACAACACTGGGCAACGACTACACCTTCAAGACCAATGTTACTCCCAAGTGGGATAACGCTGCCGACTTCGAAGGCAAACTCGAGCGCATCATCACCCAGAAGTGGATCGCTATCTACCCCGACGGTTGCGAAGGCTGGGCCGAGTATCGCCGCACTGGCTATCCCGAACTCATCCCCGTTGTAACCAATAACTCTAACGGCACCATCGACACCAACCTGCAGGTGCGCCGCATGCCCTTCCCCGACACCGAATACACCAACAACCCCTCGGGTGTTGCTGCTGGTGTAGCTGCTCTGGGTGGCCCCGACAATGGCGGTACCAAGCTCTGGTGGGATAAGAAAGCTCGTTAATCACCACTTAAAAGACATTACTTAAAATGAACAAGAAACTTTTTGGTTTAATAGCTCTGGTCGCTTTCGGTGGTGCTCTTACCTCCTGCGACACCGACGTTGAGAAGGTAGAGGTTCAGAAACCCTATACCTACGACGCACAATATTATCAGAACCTCCGCGACTACAAGAAGACCGACCACGAAATCGCATACGCTTACTATGCATGGTGGGCTCCCCTCGAAGGCGTTGAAGGCTACAAAGATCCCGCATCTATGGCAGAGCGCATCATCGGTCTGCCCGACTCTATCGACATCGTGAACCTCTGGATGGGCGTGCCCACCCCCGAGACTCACCCCGTGGCATACAAAGACATGGTTAAGTGTCAGAAAGAGCGTGGCACTCGCTTTGTGATGCACGCCGATGCTTCTCACTACCGTCACAAATTCACCGTCGACGGTGTTGACTATGACATGGCAAACAACTCAAATGTCAGCGACGAAGTCATGGAAGCCTACGCCAAGTGGATCCGCTCACAGGTAGAGATGGGTAACCTCAACGGTGTTGACATCGACTATGAGGGCTGGAACGGCACCAACATCACACGTCTGGTGAAGGAACTCGCCAAGTACTATGGTCCTCAGGGCGAAAACCCCGAAATGCTCCTCATCGTCGACTACTTCAACTCGGCTCCTCCTGCCGACATCGAGCCCTACGTTGACTACTTCGTGCAGCAGGCCTACAGCAAGCAGGGTGCTTCACCCCGCTTCAGCTTCACCGCCGAGAAGATGATCTTTGTTGACGCATTCGACGAAGGCCGCGGCGCCACCGGTGCACGCATCCTCGACTATGCCCGCACTGAGCCTGCTACTGGCCACAAGGGCGGTTGCGGTGCCTACTACATCGACTTCAACTACATGAGCACCAGCGGTATCCCCTACTTTGAATTCCGCCAGGCCATACAGATTATGAATCCTGCCGTTCACTAATCCCAAACCAGTAAACCATTATTACAGCAATGAAACTTTCATTCAATAAATACGCTTTCCTTGGTCTGGCAGTAGCCGCTCTGAGCGCCTGTACTACCGACGGCGATAAGTTTGACTACAACCACAGTGTACTCTACTTCGCCGGCACCGAGCAAAACGCCATGCAGACCTTTGCCGTAGAAGACACTCCTTCGGCACAGACTATCTCAGTGCTCTCAAGCCACAAGGCCGACAAGGACATCACAGTAAAGATCGCCATCGATCCCAGCAAGATCGACGCATACAACGCCGCCAACGGCACAACCTACTATTCAGTTCCCGAGAACGCTGTAGAACTCGAGTCTGACCACGTGGTTATCCCCGCAGGCAAGTCTTTCTCAGGCACAACCTCAGTGCGCGTGCTCACTACCGAAGACTTCATCGACGGCCGTGTATATGTAATCCCCGTAACCATGACAGAGGTTGACGGCAGCGACGTGCTCGAGTCTTCACGCACCGTCTACTACCGCATCTCTCGCGTGTTTGACTTCGCTTCACTCAACATTTCAAACACCGGCATGTACTCTAACTTCATCTTCGAAGACGACCAGGCCATCGAGCTCGGTGCCTACACCTACGAGATCAAGTTCTACTCAGAGCAGTGGCACAGCATCGCCCGTATGTGCGCCTTCACCTCAAAGAACGAGCAGCGCCAGACGATGCTCCGCTTTGGCGAGGGTGGCTATCCCGTCAACTCACTGCAGTGGGTTGCCGCACCTGCCGAAGGTGGTAACATGGTTTCTAACACCCTCTTCCAGAACAACCGCTGGTATATGGTATCGCTCGTTTACGACGGCAAGCGCTGCACCATGTATGTCGACGGTGTGAAGGACGTAGAGAAAGACGCCGACGGCGATCCCGTAACCTTCCAGCGTATCGAGCTTGGTATGTCATGGGCCGGTTATCCCTCAATCCAGTGGTTCCGCGGCCGCATCGCTGAAATGCGTGTCTGGAACTTCGCACGCTCAGCTGCCGACATCGCCAACACTCTGTGCTCTGTCGACCCCACCAGCGAAGGTCTCTGCGCATACTGGAAGCTCAACGAAGGCGAAGGCCACATCTTCCATGACGCAACCGGCCACGGCTACGACATGGACTGGTCTAAGACTGTTCGTTGCCTCACTGAAAGCACCTCAGAGGAGCCCACTCCCGGCGCTGCCAACGCAGTTGCATGGGATCACGACGCCATCAACAAGTGCGCCCAGTAAGCAATCGCCAAATAATGTCCGGCTCATGCAGCCGGGCTGCCAGCTGACATGATTTTTTTAATAGGCAGAAATTTCAAATTAAGATTTTTCACTCAGTCCGATATCACTCAGTCAGAGTAAAGAACGCCGCGGTGCCCCGCACCGCCTCAGGCCCTGCAAGGCACCGCGGCATTTCTATTAACCGCAATCGTCAGCATCGCCGCCCGCAACTGCATTCTGAGCATCAGCTTATCACTTTTCAACAAAAAAATTTATTAAAAGATGCAACTCAACAAAATAGCCATCGCCGCACTCATGGCTGCCGCCGCTTTCGGCATGACATCTTGTAGCGATTCGTCGGCCGACATCGTAGGCGAGAAGGACAATCTCGTGTACTTCTGGCACAAACCCACCTCCTACACCTCCCTGCCCGACAACTCGGGCTTCGTGAGCATGGAGGCTTACCCCACATGGGGCACCAACTTCCTCACCTCTAAGACCGATGAATTCGGCATCCGCTGCAACCGCAAAGCTGCCGAAGATCTCACTATCACTGTAGGTGTTGACGCCGGCATGCTCCTCGAGGGCTACGAACTGCTCCCCACTGACGCAGTAAGCTTCTCAGCCACTACATTCACCATCGCAAAGGGTGAAACCCGCGCAACCGAAGACCTCACCCTCGAATATGTAGGCGATCCCGCTGACCTCGAGAGCGACGTAGACTACATGCTCCCCCTCGTGTTCACCTCAATCAAGGGTGCGTCGGCCAGTACAAACCTTGGCACCGGTTACCTGATCGTTCGCAAGGAGGCTCTTACCCTCTCAACAACCCGCACAGGTGAAGCTATCGACAAGGCCGGTTGGAGCGCAACATACGGTGGCCGCGCCTGCAACGCTGTATTCGATGGATCTCAGGCATACGTTTACTGGTTCTCTGGCCGCGGTGTTAACCCCATCATCGTCGATATGGGTCAGGTGCAGAACAACGTTACCGGTTTCAAATTAAGTGTTTTCAGCACCAATTACAACGCTTCTCACGCTACCGTATACACTAAGGTAAACGAAAGCGATGAGTTTACTATGGTAGCTGACACCGACATGCCAAACATTAACCCAATCATCCTCAGCTGGGACTTCGAGCAGCCCGTGAATGCCCGCTATGTGCGCCTTGATCTCACTCCTCGCACTAACAGCGGCATGGCTATCACAGGTCTTGACCTCTACAAGAACTGATAAGCGAAACTCGCTCCTTAATAAAAATTGTCCGGAAGGCTCAGGTCTTTCGGACAATTTTGCATAAATGCATATAGCATTACGGCTTTTTTCGCTACTTTTGCAAATATAAACTTAACTGACGACCAATCTCTATGACAAAGCATATCACCCGGCTTATAGCTGCGATTCTGGCAATGGCCTTCACATCGGCATACGCCGGCGACCACAAAGAGCCAAACGCATCAAAAGCCATAAAATTCGACGAGCGCATATACAGCTTCGGCACCATCGAGGAAGCCGACGGCCCGGTGTCGCACACCTTCCGCTTCACCAACACAGGCGACAAACCCCTGAGCATCCTCTATGCCCGCTCGGGATGCGTGTGCATCTCTACCGACATTCCGCGCACACCGGTAGCTCCCGGCGAAAGCGCCAACATCACAGTGACATACAACCCACTATACCGCCCGGGCGACTTCAGCAAGGAAATTGTGGTGATGAACAGCGACAAGGAGTATAGCCGCGTGTGGGTCAAAGGCACGGTCAACCCGATGCAGCACTCTGTGAGCGAGAATTTCCCCTACGAATACGGCGACGGCCTGTGGATGAACCTCGGCGTCATGTCATTCGGCCGCATGAAACCCGGCGAACACAAAAGTGTGCGCCTGCGCATGGCCAACGATTCCGACTTTGTGATGCGGCTGAGTTTTGAAACAGAAAATGCCGATCTGCCCGACGGCGTCACTCTCATCATTCCGGCCTCACACATCCTGCAACCCGGCGCCGATGCATCGATGAACATATCGGTCGACTTCCCCAACCAGGGCATCGCCCGCGAGTGCATCGTCAAGGTATATCCCGTGGTCAACGGGCATCGTCTCGCCACACCGCTCGAGGTAAAACTCTATCCCGTAAAATAACATCCTTCGCTACAAGGCATGAAGACTTCGGCGTGGCAAATAATGTGCATCGTGCTCGCAGTAGCCCTGTGGAGCTGTAGCGCAGTGAAGCATGTGCCCGACGGAGATTATCTGCTCAACTCGGTGAAGATAAATATCACCGACAACCCCGACATCACGCCAAAACAGCTCACAGGTTATCTGCGCCAGACACCTAATCACAAGGTGCTCGGATTTGCAAAACTGCAGCTTGCAACATACAGCCTGTCGGGCCGCGACTCCACCAAGTGGTATAACCGCTGGCTTCAGCGCCTGGGGCAGCCCCCGGTCATCTACGACCACACACTCACCGATGTGTCGGCCCTGCAACTGAAGATGGCCCTTGTCAACGCCGGCTACCTGGATGCAGCCGTCACGGTTGACACCGTCGTCAAAGGCCGCAAACGCATTGATGTGCGCTACAATATCACCACCGGCACACCGCATGTGGTGGATCGCTTCGAGGCCGATGTGCCCGACTCCTCCCTGCTTGCCATCATGAAGTCCTACCCCCGGCTGCTCACAGCTCCAAAAGGGGTTCTGTTTGACCGCAATGTGCTCGACGAGCGCCGCACGGCAATCACCCAGCTCATGCACCGGCATGGCTACTACCGCTTCACCAAGGAGCATATTGCCTTCACAGCCGACACGGCCCGCGGCGACAAGAATGTGTATCTGACAATGCATATCCGCCCTGGCGACGGAGATGCCGGCAAACATCAGAAGTATTACTTCGGCAAAGTAGTCTTTATCACCGACTACACCCCCTCGGCTTCGGGCATACATGTGGCCGGCCCTCAGGACACCGTGAGATATCGCGACATAACTGTGCTGTCGGCTCCTGGGAAACAATATCTGCGCCCGCAGGCACTTGATGAGAAATGCTTCATCGTGCCCGGCAAGCCCTACGACACACGCGTCATCGAGCGCACCTACGAAGCACTGCAGCAGCTGTCGATCCTCAGCTATATCAATATTGTGCTCGAGCCGGCCGAAGCCGACAGCCTCGGGCGTCACGTGCTCGACGCATACGTGCTGCTCTCGCCGTCAAAAACTCAGAATGTGGCCGTGGAACTCGAGGGCACAAACTCTGAGGGCGACCTCGGCTTTGGTCTCGGCGTCACATATCAGCACCGCAATATAGCCCGCGGCGGCCAGATTCTCACTGCCAAGCTGCGCACGTCATACGAAAGCCTGTCGGGCAACTTCAACGGCCTCATCAACGACCGATACACTGAGCAAGCCGGTGAGGTATCTATAACCTTCCCGAAATTTGAGGCGCCTTTCCTGTCGAAGAGTTTCAAACAGCGCATGAAGGCCAACACCGAGTTCTCGCTGTCGGGCAACTATCAGGAGCGACCCGAGTACACGCGCATCATTGCAGGCGCAGCATGGAAATACAAATTCTCGCGCCGCACGGCCCGCCAGACGCTCATGCGCCACACCTTCGACTTCATAGACATCAATTATGTCTATCTGCCCCACTCCACAATCGACTTCATCAACAGCGTGGCCCCGGCAAACCCGCTGGTGAGATACAGCTACGAAGATCACCTGATAATGCGCATGGGCTACACCTTCTCGCGCACCAACCGACGAGCACCGTCAACAACTTCGCGCCAATTGCTGCAACCCTCCATCTACTCGCTGCGCGCATCGGTGGAGACCGCCGGCAACGTGCTTTATGCCTTCGCAAAGCTCACCGACAGGCCAAAGCACGACGAGGCATACAAAATCTTCGGCACTCAGTTTGCCCAGTATGTCAAGGCCGAGATAGACTATTCCTACACCATCAACATGTCGGAGCGCAGTTCGCTGGCCATGCGGGCCGGCGCCGGTGCCGGCTACCCCTACGGCAACTCGAGCATGATACCCTTCGAAAAGCGGTTCTATGCAGGCGGCGCCAACGGCGTGCGCGGCTGGAGTGTGCGCTCGCTGGGGCCGGGCAGCTACGAAGCCCGCAACTCTGT
This sequence comes from uncultured Bacteroides sp., assembly GCA_964486445.1. Lineage (GTDB taxonomy): Bacteria > Bacteroidota > Bacteroidia > Bacteroidales > Muribaculaceae > CAG-873. The sequence continues at coordinate 22,169 of CAZAME010000006.1, forward strand.
CGACAATTTCATAAATCAGTGCGGCGACATATCGTTGATTATGAGCATGGAGTATCGCGCCAAGCTCTTCTGGGTCCTCGAAAGCGCCCTCTTTGTCGACGCCGGCAATGTGTGGACTATACGCAACTATGAAAATCAGCCCGGCGGACTGATGCGCATGCGCAATTTCTATAAAGAAATCGCCGGAGCCTACGGTGTGGGCATACGCTTTGACTTCACCTACTTCCTGCTGCGCCTCGACCTGGGCATGAAAGCCCACAACCCGGCGCGCGGGCAGGAGCCGTGGCCGCTGCTGCATCCGCGCTGGCGCCGCGACGCAACCTTCCACTTCGCCGTAGGCTATCCGTTCTGAACAACTCTCAGCCCCCAACAGCTACAACATAACCGCAATGAAACGACTTGTAATATTTGACCTCGACGGCACACTGCTCAACACCATCGAAGACCTTGGCAACGCCACAAACTACGCACTGCGCACTGCCGGATTTCCCGAGCATGCAGCTTCAGTCTACCCAAACTTCGTGGGCAACGGAGTGAGTAAACTCATTGAGCGTGCACTGCCCGAAGAAGCCCGCTCGCCCGAGTTGGTGCAACGCCTGCGAGGATATTTCACCGAATACTACAACGAGCACTGCGCCGACACAACAGCTCCATACCACGGCATCCCCGAACTGCTCGGCGAACTCAACACCCGCGGCATAGCCCTTGCCGTGGCCTCAAACAAATATCAGGAAGCCACATCAAAACTTGTGCATCATTTCTTCCCCGACATACCGTGGGTGGCTGTCGAGGGGCAGAAACCCGACTTCCCCGTCAAGCCTGACCCCTCGGTTGTCTTCGCCATATTGTCGGCTCACCCGACACCCAAGGCCGAGGTGCTCTATGTCGGCGATTCGGGCGTAGACATGGAGACCGCGCGGCGGGCTTGCGTAGAGTCAGTAGGCGTCAGCTGGGGCTTCCGGCCGGTCAGCGATCTGCGCCGCAGTTATGCCGACCACATCATCAACGACCCCGACGACATCATCGACTTACTCGACAGCGGAGCCTTCGCCAAGTCGCAAGGATAAAAAAAGTGAAATTTTAGCGGCATTGCACCCCGAAGTTGCCACTTTTTTGTTATCTTTGAGCATCAAATAGCTTATACTTATAATACCATAAAATATAAAGACAAGACACGTTATGAAACCTTACGTTCTCGGTATCGACATCGGTGGTACCAACACCGTATTCGGCCTCGTTGACGCCCGCGGCGTAGTCATCGCCAGCGGCTCCATCAAAACCCGCAAGCACAATCTCGTAGATGACTATATCGACGAGCTTCACCACGAAGCCCAGAAACTCATCGAAGAAAACGACGCCGTCGACAAAGTGCACGGCATCGGCATCGGCGCCCCCAACGCCAACTACTTCACCGGCAACATCGACGAGTGTGTAAATCTCCCATGGCCTGCCCCAATACCTCTGGCTAAGATGGTGAGCGAGCGCTTCGGCATACCCGTAGCAATCACCAACGACGCCAACGCAGCTGCCATCGGCGAAATGACCTACGGCGCAGCACGCGGCATCAAAGACTTCATCATGATCACCCTGGGCACAGGCGTCGGCAGCGGCATCGTCATCAACGGTCAGCTTGTCTACGGTCACGACGGTTTTGCCGGCGAGCTCGGCCACATCATCGTTAAGCGCAACAACGGCCGTCTCTGCGGTTGCGGCCGCACAGGCTGCCTCGAGGCTTATTGCTCGGCAACAGGCGTAGCACGCACCGCCCGCGAGTTCCTCGAAGTGCGCAACGAGCCCTCGCTGCTGCGCAACATCCCCACAGAAAACATCACCTCGAAAGACGTGTATGACGCAGCTGTCTCAGGCGACAAACTCGCTAAAGACATCTTTGAATACACCGGCACAATCCTGGGTGAAGCTCTGGCCGACATGACAGTCTTCTCGTCGCCCTCAGCATTCATCCTCTTCGGTGGCCTCGCCAAGTCGGGCGAACTCCTGCTGAAGCCCCTGCGCGAAGCCATGGACCGCAACATGCTCTCGCTCTACAAAGGCAAGGTGAAAGTGCTGTTAAGCGAGCTCAAGGAAGCCGACGCCGCTGTGCTCGGTGCAAGCGCACTCGGCTGGGAAGCCAAGCCCTATCCCGCTTCTACAGCTCCGGTGGGCACAGCTCCCTCCATGAATCCCGGCCCTCAGGTATAACACCAGGATATATAGACACTTACACTTCACCCCGGCTGCATCATCAGCCGGGGTGAAGTCGTTCTATTTGTATTTATAACAAATAATACCTACCTTTGCTGCCGCAAACCCGGTTGCGGGTTTGATGAGAACATCAATTTTATTTTAGGGGTGTCCGGCGCTATCGTGTCGATGCAAGAGTGCATGGTGCGGCTGGTCTGAGATTATACCCTTTGAACCTGATCCGGGTAATACCGGCGTAGAGAAAAAGTATTATTTATGAAGAATGACCTTCTTCGTGCGGCTGCAGTGCAATTGGCGCTCGCAGCGGCATGCGGCAGTGTTTGTGCCGCCGAGGAGCTGCACACCGACACCATGTCGGTAGCCCTCAAGCAAGTAGTAGTGGTTGCAAACCGCGCTGACATCAAGACTCCGGTAGCCTTCACCAACGTGTCGAAGGCCGACCTCACGAAAAACAACGATGGCCGCGACATCACCTACCTGCTGCAATCAACCCCCTCTGTAACAACAACATCAGATGCCGGCAGCGGCATAGGCTACACATCAATGCGCGTGCGTGGCACCGATGGTTCGCGCATCAACGTGATGGCCAACGGCATCCCCATCAACAACCCCGAGAGCCACAACGTCTATTGGGTAAACATGCCCGACCTGGTGTCGTCGTTGCGCGATGTGCAGATACAGCGCGGAGCCGGCACTTCGGCCAATGGCGCAGGTGCTTTCGGCGCAAGCATCAACATGCTCACCGATGCACCCTCCGAGACTCCTTACGCTGAAATATCAGGAGCCTTCGGATCATACAACACCAACCGCGCAACAGTGAGAGTGGGCTCCGGCCTGCTGGGCGAGCACTGGAGCTTCGACGCCCGTGTGAGCCGACTGGGCTCCGACGGCTACATCGACCGCGCCTCATCCGAGCTGTGGAGCTACTTCACCCAGGCCGCTTACACCGACACCAACACACAGCTGCGCCTGCTGGCCTTCGGCGGCAAAGAAAAGACCTACATGGCCTGGGACTATGCGTCGAAAGAACAGATGCGCGAATTCGGGCGCCGCTACAATCCCTGCGGCGAATACACCGACTCCGAGGGCAAACGCGCATACTACCCCGACCAGAACGACAACTATATCCAGCACCACCTGCAGCTGTTGCTCAATCAGCGCCTCGGCAGCTACTTTCACCTCAATGCCGCCGCGCATCTCACTCTTGACGACGGCTATTATGACCAGTATAAAACCAAGCGCACACTGGTGGAGTATGGGTTGCAACCCTTTGTCAACGCCGATGGCGAGACCGTGAAGAAAAGCGACCTTATCCGCCTGAAGCACAACGTAAATACCTTTGGGGGCGGTCAGGTGAACCTCAACTATCTGCGCGACCGCTGGAACGTGGTGCTCGGCGTGTCGGCCACAGCCTTCATCGGTCATCACTACGGAGAGGTGAAGTGGGTGCGCAACTACGTCGGCCCCATCGACCCGCTGCAGAAATACTACGACAACCGCGGCCGCAAGACCGACATTAACACTTATCTGCGTGCCAACTACGACATCACAACAGAGCTCTCGGCCTTTGCCGACATGCAGCTACGCCACATACGCTACACCATACGCGGCGCCTCTGACAACTGGGACTGGAACACCGAAGCTCCTGCTAAACTCGACGTCTGCCGTCACTGGAATTTCTTCAACCCCAAACTCGGCCTCAACTACATCAAGGGCGCACACCGCGCGTTTGCCTCTTGGTCGGTGGCGCAGAAAGAACCTACCCGCGACAACTTCACCGACGGCGACGCCGCACACCGCCCCGAGAGCGAATATCTCAACGATTTTGAGCTCGGCTACACATTCAGCCACAGCATCTTCAGCGCCGGCATCAATCTCTACTACATGCTCTATAAAGATCAGCTCGTAGCCACCGGTCAGCTCTCTGACACCGGCAATCCACTGAGTGTCAACGTGCCCAAATCATATCGCGCCGGCATTGAGCTCCAAGCTGGCCTGAGGCCCTGCAAGTGGTTCGACTGGCAGTGGAATCTCACCCTCTCGCGCAACCGCATCAAAAACTTCGTGGAATACATCTACGAAGACGAGTGGACCAACCCGATAACCATCGACTGCGGCGACACCCCCATAGCCTTCTCGCCCTCGGTGATCTTCAACAATGCCTTTAACTTCACCTGGCGAAACTTCGATGCATCGCTCACCGGCCAATATACAGGTCGCCAGTATATGAACAATGCCCGCAGCGCCGAGGCTATGCTCAACGACTTCTTCACTGCCAATCTGCATCTTGGTTACACACTGCGCAACCACTTCGGCATCAAGGAGCTGCACCTCGGCTTCTCGATATACAACCTCTTCGACGCCCGCTATTTCAACAACGGCTATGCCGGAGCAGGCTACTACGTCGACGGCGGCGAGAAGGTCATCTACCGCTACGCTGGCTACGCCGCCCAGGCACCCACACACGTCATGGGCACTATAGCACTGAAATTCTGATAATTGCAATCATCAACACTTCTACAAGAAAACCATGTCGTTTAACATCATCGAAGCCCTCGGCTTCTGCATAGGTCTGCTTTATCTGTGGTGGGAATACCGCGCCGACGCAAAGGTGTGGCTCGCCTCGGTGGTGATGCCCGCAGTGTCGGTGTGGATATACTACAGCAAAGGTCTGTATGCCGACTTCGCCATCAACATCTACTATCTGGTGATAGCCGTGTATGGCTTCGTGATGTGGACCCGCGGCGGCAACCGCGACAAGGGCAAAAGAAAACCCCGCGCCATCACACACGCATCAGTGCGTGTGTGGGCCGGGGTCCTTGCCAGTTCCTTAATTTTATGGTGGCTGCTGTGGTGGCTGCTTACAAACTTCACCGACAGCACCGTAGCCACGGCCGATGCCTTCACCACAGCCCTTTCGATAGTAGGCTTGTGGATGCTCGCTCGCAAATATGCCGAGCAATGGCTAGTGTGGATGGTGGTCGACGCCGTGTGCACCTATCTGTATTTCTACAAAGGCATCCCCCTCTACGGCACTCTCTACGCCGCCTACACCGTGATTGCCGTTTTTGGCTACTGCAAGTGGCTGCGTCTCATGCGCGTGCCTCAGAGCGAGTAAAAGACAGCGTCGGCAAGCATAGGCAGCGAGTCGGTGTCTACACCGGCACGCAGCAGATAGGGTCTGTCTTGCTCAAATTTCTCCAGGAAGGTGTCCATCGAGCCGTCGGAAGCCTCCACCGACCGGCGATAATAGCCGATTGCCTCCGACAAGTCACCGCAGGCCAATGCCAGATGTCCGCGATTGAGATAATCGTCGGCCGTAGGCTTGTCGGCGAGGATACGCTCATAGAAGCGCGCCGCCGCCTGATAGTCGCCCGTGAGAAACAGGCACCAGGCCAGGGGGCGCACTGGCTTCATAGAGTGCTCATCGAGGAAGTTCACCTTATAATACTGCTTCACAGCTTCGGGGTACATCTCCATTTCGGCATACACGTTGCCGAGATTGAGCGCCACCGACTTGTCGTCGGGCAGCATCTGCTCAAGCCGGCGATAGTATTCGGCCGCGTCATCAAGATGCCCCGTGAGCTTCGACACCGCAGCCAGACGCCGCAATGTCCACACACTGCGGGCGTCGAACAATTCAGCCTGCCTGTAATTGGTGAGCGCCTCTTCGGCATGACCGGTGCGCTCGAGGCAATAGCCTATCTTCTGAAACAGTTCGGCAGCCGGCGGAGTGTGCTCGAGCAGCCGGCGGAAGACCTCGAGCGCCTCCTCGTAGGCATGAAAGCGCATATATAGCTCGGCAATGAGCCTCAGCGGAGCCGCGTCGACAAACACAGGAGCTAACAGAGGCACCGTCAGCAGACTCACCGGGCGGGCAAACGGGTCATAAAACTCACCGCGACGGCGATATAGCTTGAAGAATCTATATATATTGTGCAGATAGTTGTTGGCAGCCGTGCGGCGGTCGGTGGCAGCCATCATTGCCGACGCGGCTTCGGCTATGTTAGCCGACTGAGCCTCGATCTGACTGAGCATCATGCGCTTCTGTGCCTCGGGGATTTTCTCGAGAGTGAGCACAAAAGAATATTTGTCACTGTCGCAGAAAAATGAGGCATGCTCCAGCAGGTCAGCCATTGCTCCCGGCAGCGAATCGGCCATTACAGCGCGCACATCGGGGAAGTCGGCGCTGAAGGGGCGGAACCAGTTGGCAACCCCGCGGAAAAACGGATAGGTCTTCAGGTGCAGGAAGGTGCTCATCATCACGTCAGAGCCCTCCATCTGCAATTCGCCAAACTCTTTCAGCCGGTCGCGCAGGCCGCTGTCGGCCATCATGCGCTCCCATTCGGGGTTCTCGTCTATCGTGGCATCGTCGGCATTACCCTCGCTGATGTCTTGAATCTTGCGCATAATGTCGGGGCGCATTTTCAGCATCTGGGGGATAACCTCGTCGCGCATTTTGGTGTTGATGCGCTCAGTGTCGCGCGCCCTGATAAGCTCGAGCTGCAGCATAGTGATGTCGGAGTGCCACGACGGCATCTCTGTCAGCGCCTCGAGGCGAGCCTGCAGACGCCGGCTCAACGGGCGGTGACGATATTTATGCAGACCCAGCACCAATCCGGTAAGCGCCTCTATCGCAAGGGTGTTGTCGGTGTCGGCGGCATATACATCGGCCAGCATGAGCAGGCGCTCCTCGTCGTGAAATTCCAGCTCACCCATCATCAGCGCCGACACCACCATGCGCCGGAAGTCGGCCGGCACAGCCGTGTCGGTCAGCAGCCGGCGCACAGCATCGGCATCATCGCCCTCGAGCGGGAAGACTGTCCATATATACGTGAATATATCTTCCTCAGCCACATAGCGCTGCGTGGTGCCGGTGTCGTCGGCCGCGCCCGTAGCCATATTAAACAGCGAGAGATTGTCTACCACCTTCATGTAGTCGGCCACGCGCTGCGACAGAGTCGGCAGAGAGCCACGCATGCGCGCTCGGTAGCGCAGAGCGTCGTAGTAGAGCGTGGGCTTCTCCTTGGCGAGAGTGTGCCGCTCGAGGCGGTCGCGCAGGCGATAAGCCCTGGAGATTAGCGAACCATGCAGCTCGCGGCGCTGCGGATCGTCGACACCCTTTGCCAGATAGCCGAGCATATAGGCATAGTCCTGCTCAAGGCGCTCCACAGCGTCGGCTATCGCATTGGTTGAAGCCTGCCGGCTCATAGCCAGCAGCATAGAGAGAGCGTCGCGCAGGCGGTTGCTGCGCAGATATTGCTCCACGCGGGGCAGATTATCTGTTATATAATTCTGTGACATCTAAATTTGTTTTTTTGCATTGTGTATTTGCCGCAACACACAGCCGTGCGCCGTGGCAGTTATATATACAACAATTATATACAAGCAAAATCTATGCCAAATTTTCAGAAAAAAAGCTAAGACATGTCGCTGACATCCATTCACCCCGATTCACTGCCAATCCCACTGACATAATTTCTAATTCAATCAGCCCGCCAGCAGCCCACCTCGCCGCGCTCGCAGCGTAGCTGCAAGAGCCTCCTTGGAGGCGACCGGATCTGTAGCCACATCCAAGTGCCGCGTGGCGGCGCGCAGGGTGTGGTGACCCATCACCCTCCCCCGCAGGAGCGCCTTTAGGTGCGACCACCCCATCATCCACGCCCCTCCCCACCAACCAAATAAAATACAAGGACCGAAGGTCCTTGCCCTTCAGATAACCGGGTCTTGCCGAGCATAAGCGAGGTTAGGCCCGGACAGCACCACACCCCGCGCCTCGAGGGCCGAAGGTCCTCGCCCTGAATCAGCCATGCTCACCTGCCAACGTACCCGCACCTAAAGGCGCTCTAATATATGCACCGACACGCCCACCCCGACCTGCGACCGCCACGCGGCCTTTGGTCGGGGCTACAATTCCCATCGCCTCCAGGGAGGCTCCGTCTGCCCCGCAGCCACAAAGCTTATTAGTCTTATTCGTCTTATTAGTCCTATTTGTCTTATCACCTCCCCCACCGCGCAGCGCCAGCAGCGTAGCTGCAAGAGCCTCCTTGGAGGCGACCGGATCTGTAGCCACATCCAAGTGCTGCATCGCAGCGCGCAGGGTGTGGTTACAGCCACCCTCCCCCGACAGGAGCGCCTTTAGGTGCGACCACCCCATCATCCACGCCCCTCCCCTCCACTACCTCTAATACAATCAATTTCATTCAATATTTAAATGATTTATAACCCACTATTGCTCACAATTCCAACGAAAAACGCTACATTTGCAAATGTGTTATGAATTGAATATGATCATAGATAGCCTCGATATAGCAAAACAGTTGATAGCCGAGAAAGAAAACGGCCAATTGGAGTTCAAGGAAACCACCGGGCAGTTGGAGCGCGGTATGGAAACACTTTGTGCTTTTCTTAACGGAAAAGGAGGAGTAGTCCTGTTCGGTGTGACCGACAAAGGTAAAACCATTGGTCAGGAGGTAAGCGACAAAACAAAACGAGATATAGCCGAAGCGATCAATCGGCTTGAGCCTACACCAGACGTACAAATATCCTATATTCCATTATCCGGCAGCGATAAGAAAATTATTGCCCTATGCGTGAAAGAGGCCGGATTCAAGCGCCCTTATACTTATAAAGGGCGAGCATATATGCGTGTCGAAAGTATTACCACGCCAATGCCGCAATCAAAGTATAATGAACTTCTTATACATCGAGAAGAAATCCATCATGGATGGGAAACCTACCCAAATCCCGAGCTGAAATTAACAGATTTAGATGAAGAAGAAATACATAAGACAGTCCGCTTGGGGATCGAATGCGGACGTTTACCCGAAACAACCGGGAACGATATAGCTGTAATACTCGAGAAACTCAATATCTTTGAGAATGGGGTGCTAAAAAATGCTGCTGCCGTCTTATTCGCCAAAAGAAAGTTGGCGCATTACCCACAAAATCTATTACGTCTTGCACGCTTTAGAGGAACAACTAAGGCTGTATTCATGGATAATCAGCGTGTCCATGGCAATGTGTTTCAACTACTTGATGCGGCAATGTCTTTTCTGTTCAAACACCTCTCAATATCCGGTATAACCGACACATTAGAAAGAAACGAACAATTGGAAATACCGTATAAGGCAATTAGAGAATGTGTTATAAATAGTCTATGTCATAGAAGTTACCGTGATGCCGGAGGTTCCGTTGCCATTGCTATCTATGACGACCGCGTAGAAATAGAAAATCCTGGTTCATTTCCATTAGGTTGGGATATGTATAGAATTAAAACCGACCATGCCTCCAAGCCACACAATCCATTAATCGCAGATGCGCTATATGTGCGAAAAGTATTGGAAAGCTGGGGACGTGGCATAAACCTCATGATTGAAGAATGTCAAAAAGTAGGCCTTCCGGAACCTGAATTCCAAATAACTACTGATGAAGTAAAAATTATATTCCGTCGTAAGACAACCGGACAAGCTTCAGGACAACTTACAGTACAAGCTTCAGGACAACTTACAAGACAAGTTCTATCCATAATAAGATGTTTAGGAGAACAAGAACTATCGGTAAAAGAGATAATGAAACAACTATCTCTAAAAGGGCGTGACAATTTCCTGAAATCATATCTGTATCCGGCCTTAAAAAATGATTTAGTTGAACAAACACACCCTGAGCAAGCGAATCACCCCGAGCAGAAATACCGTTTAACAGAAAAAGGGAAAAACATGTTATAACAATCTTGAATTCACAAACCGTAGAATAACATCTACTACTCCCCCATCCACCCCGCCCTGCCAACGTACCCACCCCAAAGCATAGCGGCTGCTCGAAGATGACATAAGAATTGTATTCTCAATGGGTTACAAAAAAAGTCAACAAACTGTTGACTTTTTGGAGACTATTCAAAAGATAATATCACATATTCTGAGGCCAAGTTTTTTAAGCTGATATTAGTGCAACATGTTCACCATCCAAACATCATCCATAATCATTAAAAAGCCTTTGCACCGTGCCGAAATGCCTCAAAAGGGCAAAAAAAATAACCCGCGCAACCTACACTTGTGAGCTACGCACTTATCACGTAGCCGTTCAGTTACGAAGGGTATTTTTCAGTTGCAAAATTAATAATAATATTCTATCAAACCTCGTTATAATCCTCCAAAAGTAGGTCAAAAAGCATAGATTTGGAGGATTATGAGCACATTCCAAGCTTCATTGACCTGAAATGGCCGATGTTAAGGTAAATAGTTAGGCCCGGACAGCACCACACCCCGCGCCCCGAGTCTGCAAAGACTCGCCCTGAATCCGCCCCGCCCTGCCAACGTACCCGCACCTAAAGGCGCTCTATTATATGTATCAACCCAATCTCCCCGACCTGCGACCGCCACGCGGCCATTGGTCGGGGCTACAGTTCCTATCGCCTCCAAGGAGGCTCCGGCTGCCACGCAGCCACAAAGCTTATTAGTCTTATCAGTCCTATTTGTCTTATCACCTCCCCCACCGCGCCGCACCAGCAGCGTAGCTGCAAGAGCCTCCTTGGAGGCGACCGGATCTGTAGCCACATCCAAGTGCCGCGTAGCAGCGCGCAGGGTGTGGTGTCAGCCACCTCCCCCGGCAGGAGCGCCTTTAGGTGCGACCACACCATCATCCCACCCCCCTCCCCTACCTCCAATACAACCAATTTCATTATCATCTCCACAACTTTTATCATCAGAACCTTTGTCAATTCGAATACTTGTCGTATATTTGCGCATTATTTTCGTTAACTATGCGAAATTGGCGAAAATTAACATCTTCACTCAACTAAAAACAGACATCACTGAACCAACAACCACATACGACATCCCAATAAACCTGACAATTAACACTCTCACAACTCCATATATAAAAAGAAAAAAATAATTTAATAATATATTAAAATCTTACTAATCGTAACTATTCAATTATGGTCAAAAAGATTACTAAATTCTCCCTCTCCGCGCTGTTGCTCGCAACAAGCGTTTGGGCTTTTGCCGAAGGAAAGAGCCCGGTTGTGACCCTCAAAGACAACTCCACGATCACTTGGGCTGAGTTTGTCAAAGCTTGGAACAACCCTGCTACTGTCACCGGCACTGTTGATCCTACAAGTGCAGCCGCCGTTGCATGGACCGATGCAAATACCACCCTGACAACTGCTAAAGAAGAATTGAAGCAAGCAAAAACAGCCCAGGGCGAGGCACAACAAACTTTGGATGATTACAATGATGCTCTTGGCGTAGCTAATGGAAAAGTAACCTCTGCTGAAGAACGCCAATCAACAGCTGCCACTGAACTTACCACTGCTCAGACAAATTATACCAACGGTAACAACGCATATAATAAAGCTATCGGAGACTTATCTAAGGCACAGGAGGAAATGACAACTCTTGAAAAGAGCCTTGCTACCGCACAAGCCTCGGTAACTGACTTAAACAATAAGATCAAAACAAAATATACTGATGTTATCGCTGCCAAGCAAGCCACAATCGACGCTAACAACGATACAAACATCCCAGCCGCGAAAAAAGAAGCAGCGCGATACAAGGGATTGATGGATGCGTTAACTGATTATGCACCTGTTGATTGGTTGGTAGAGGCTGAGACAGAAGCTAACGCATTCAATAAGGCTTATGAAGACTATATGGAGTGGCGTGGTGATCACTCAGATGATGATGGAAATTTACTTGAAAACGCAACATACGACGGAACTACCAAATATATCTATATACAATTCGTAACAAATACTAAGAATGTAAAGAAATTCAACGTTTCGTTCAACGATTACTATAAGAACGAATCTGGATGGACTCCCTTAGATATGGAAGGTTTTAGGAACCAATATTTATTGAATGATAATCTAGCAAACTACGGTAATGCTACTACATGGACTGTATATTACTATTTTGGCCCTGATTCAAATAATCAAATGGCTAAAATTTCAACAATCAAGAATAAAACCTATGATGAGTTGCTCGACCTTATACCACCTTTCCTTTCTGGTTTAGAGACTCAAGATGGTTATTATCAGAAAGATAAAAAGGTTGTTAAGCCCGGCAGCCAAGCCTTATACGAGCAATATGAAGGTAGTTATAACGAATATTCAGCTCAAGTAGAGACTTTGACTTCGCAGAATGAAACACTCCAAGGTGAAATAGCCGAACTTGAAGCAAACGAAAAAAACGATCCTCTCCAAACTCAGCTTACAACTGCTAACAACAATGTAACTTCTATTGAAGGTCAGATTAAGACTCTTCAAGGTAAAATCGACGGATACAAAGCAACCAGAGATAAATACCTTGCTACCTCAGACGACAAGGGTAACAACTATATCGGTGCTAACAATGAAGTAGTATCCTACCTCGATTATTTGTCTTATCTTCAGGCTCAGGCTCAGGCCGAGAAGACTGCTGCCGACGAGGCTGTTACAAGCGCAACAAAAGAACAGACAATTGCTCAGAACAATGTTAACACCGCAACCACAGCGCTGAATAAAGCTAAAAGTGATGTTGCAACTGCTCAGATCGCTGTCAATAACGCACAAGCTAATGTCAATAGCGCCAATATCGCTTATGAAGCTGCTCAGAAAGAAGCTAATGCTGCCGCCACTGCAGCAGCTCAGGATAAGTACACCGAAATCACTCTTCCTGCTGCATCAGTCATCGACGCCACCGAGCCTATCACCCAAAATTACACCGGCACAATATACGCTAACGGCTCTATCTTCAACGTCAATATCACCCCCACCGAAGATAACACTCAGACTTCACTCTTCAAAGCCTTCTCTGGCCACGTAGATGACGCTGCTATCAACGGCACATTCGCTTCAAATCTTTTAAACGCAACCTTTGCCGATGTTGCCCGCTGGGATGGTGACGGCAAAATCTATAATGAAAGCGGTACTCCTACCGAATTTAACAGCAGCGAACTCGAAGACGCTTTCGGCGCTTTCGGCTACGCCCTTCGCAACAACAAGTATTACGGCGTAAACTTCCAGACCGGCAAGATCGTCGCCGCCACCGCCGCTCCCTCAAAGGTGTTGAACCTCACTATCTATGATGTTCCCGCAAACCTGGAGAGCGACACCCCCGTTACCTCTCAGAAGTACGTACAGCTTAAAGAAAAAGGCAGCACCGAAATGGTTGTCTTCGCAGACAATGCTGCTGCTAACTTCGCACTTCCTGTTAACCGATTCGCCCAGTCTGCCACCAGCGATGCTAAAAACCTTGGCCTTACCAACGTATACTACGGCACCAACAACACATGCGAGAACGTAGTAATCGTTGATAAGATAACAGTAGACGGCAAGCAGGCATCACCCGATTTCTACAGCCCCGCAGAAATCCAGGCTGAAAACATTTCATACGACCGCACATTCAAAGCCGGCAACAACACCGTGTGTCTGCCCTTCACATTGAGCTACTCTTATTCAACCGACATCTCAGCTATCTGCAACTACGACCAGGTAACTCCCGAAAAGTTCTGGTTCACCAAGATCAACGAGACAAACACACTCCAGGCAAATACCCCCGCTCTCTTAATTATTAAAGAAGGTTCTGAAGGTGTGAAATTCGAGAATGTGAGAGCCACCATTGGCAAGACAAACGCCAAGCAGCTCGTTAGCGATAGCGGCAACTCAACCGATAGCAAGAGCTATGGTACCTTTAAACAAGTTAGCCGAGGCCAGTTTAACGGTGAATCCAACGCCAACTTCGTATATGGCTTGGCAGGAGATAAATTCCAGGCTGCTGCCGCTGGTGCAAACTTCCCTGCTTTCCGCATGGTCGTAGGAACCGTAGCATCCGCAGCATCTGCACCCTCCACAAAGTCTTTTGGCGGTAGCAATTTCATCGAAGAAAGAGGCATCGGCATTGTTGACGAATACGGCAACGACATCACCGGCGAATTAGTAGGTATCAACGATGTTAAGGCCGACAACGCTACAGCATTTGAAGTAGCCGGCGGTCAGGGCGAAATCATGTTCGCTGCCGACCACAACTACGGCAAGGTAGAAATCTACTCAATCGATGGCAAGGTAGCAGCCGTAGCCAACGTAGTAGAAGGCAACACCTCAGTACGCGTTCAGAAAGGCATCTACATCGTCAACGGCAAGAAAGTGCTGGTTAAGTAATCCCCTCGGGATCACAAACCACACATCAGCAATACAGAGAGGATGCGACCCCCACGGGCCGCATCCTCTTGCATTATATCTCCCCGACCTGCGACCGCCATGCGGCCTTTGGTCGGGGCCACAATTCCTATCGCCTCCATGGAGGCTCCGGCTGCGCTGCAGCCACAGACGATGAGGTGTATAGCATATTTGTTTCAAGGCGAGTCTTTGCAGACTCGTACATTCGTGGGCCACTCGCCGGGCCTAACCTCGCTCACGCTCGGCAAGACCCGGTTATATAAAAGGCGAGGACCTTCGGCCCTCGTATATAGACTGCTGCCTGTAGCACCCTCACCACCAGCCGCCCACCGCAACAAGCCTGAAAGGCTTGCCCTCCAAATAACCGGGTCTTGCCGAGCGTGAGCGAGGTTAGGCCCGGACAGCTCCGCCCCCGGCGCTCCGAGTCTGCAAAGACTCGCCCTGAACCCGCCATGCCCACGCACATAGCCCACCGCGCAGCAGATGCCGAGCGCCCAACCTATCATAGCTCCCAATAATTGACATAAATGCCATTTTTTTGGAGTAAATCGTTGCCGATACAATATAAATATATTATTTTTACACTTCACATATTTGACATAAATGTCTTTATATTGAAATACACTATGATTATTAAACGCGATTCTTATCTAAATCAACTTATTACCAGCAAACATAATGGTTTAATAAAAATCATTACAGGATTACGGAGGTCTGGCAAGTCATTCTTGCTATTTAATCTGTTTAATAATTATTTGAAAGAACAGGGTATCTCCGACGACCACATCATAAAAGTAGATTTAGAAGATCGACGCAATAATTCCTTGCGTGACCCAGATGCATTGCTTGCCCACATTGATTCTAAAATGGTAGACAATAAAATGTATTATATACTTCTTGATGAAGTTCAGCTCGTACCGGAGTTTGAAGATGTGCTCAATAGCTACCTCAAGATAAATAACGCCGATGTTTACGTAACAGGTAGCAACTCCAGATTTCTGTCGGCGGATATAATAACAGAATTTAGAGGAAGAGGAGACCAGATACATGTCTACCCGCTCTCATTCGCAGAATTTATGTCCATAGACTCCAGACATCCCGTTGAAGCATGGACCGATTATTACACTTTTGGTGGGTTACCTCATGTTTTAACATTGGAAACACCAAAGAAAAAGATTGAGTATCTTAAAGGTCTATATTCTACAGTTTATATCAACGATATTGTTGATAGATATAGGTTGAGAGGTGAACTCGAGCTAAAGGAATTGATTCAAATTATTGCATCGGCTATTGGTTCACCGACTAATCCAAACAAATTGGCTAATACTTTTAGAAGCCTTAAGAATGTTTCTCTATCCAACAAAACAATAGATAATTACTTGACTTACATCTGTGAATCCTTTTTAACAGAAAAATCCATCCGCTATGATATTAAGGGTAAGAAATATATTAATACATTGTCAAAGTACTATTTTTCTGATGTCGGTGTTCGTAATGCAATTTTAGATTTTAGACAACAAGAGGAAAACCACATTATGGAAAATGTGATATATAATGAACTCAGAATTCGCGGATTTCAGGTCGATGTTGGCATAGTAGAACATCGCACAACTAATAAAGAAGGGAAGACCGTACGCAAGCAATACGAAGTGGATTTCGTGGCAAACCAAGGTAGTCAACGCTACTATATACAATCCGCGTTCATCATGCCTACCGATGCAAAAGAACGTCAAGAATCTACATCTCTGCTTAATATTGATGATTCTTTCAAAAAAATCATTGTTGTAAAGGATTACATTAAACCCAAAAGAAATGAGGATGGCATCGTTACTATTGGCTTGATTGACTTTCTCCTAAGACCTGAGTTACTTAATTGGTAACAAAATCATATATTTTAAATTGCAGAAATTCCTATCGCCTCCAGGGAGGCTGCGGCTGCGCTGCAGCCTCAGACGATGAGGTGTATAGCATATTTGTTTCAGGGCGAGTCTTTACAGACTCGGACATACTGGCCCACTTGCCGGGCCTAACCTCGCTTGCGCTCGGCAAGACCCGGTTATATAAAAGGCGAGGACCTTCGGCCCTCGGACATAGACGGCTGCCACGCAGCACCCTCCCCACCAGCCGCCCACCGCGCAGCGCCAGCAGCGTAGCTGCAAGAGCCTCCTTGGAGGCGACCGGATCTGTAGCCACATCCAAGTGCTGCATCGCAGCGCGCTGGGTGTGGTGGCAGCCTCCATCCCCGGCAGGAGCGCCTTTAGGTGCGACCACACCGCCACCCACTCCATCTCCCACCACATCACCATTCAATCTTTCAAACTTTTTCAAGAATTATTTTGTTATAAGAAAAAATAGTCTTAATTTTGCACACGATTACATAGGAGCGAACCTATTAATCACAAACATCATTTCATAACACCCTGATAAATAATAAAAAAAACAAAATATATTATGAAATTCGAATACGAAAAGCCCAATCTCGAAGAATTGGAACTTGTCCTCGAAGGTTCGTTCCTCAATTATGCAACCGGTGACCCTGAGCACCCCGATGTAACCGTTGATCCTGAGGAGACAGGCGGTAACGGTGACTCTAGCATTTGGGATTAACCTTTCCGCTCAAAAAAAGAATCTATCACGCTGACTAATATTAGCCAGCGTTTTTTACATTCACACCATAGGCTCATCCTCTCCGCCCCAATCGTGAATTAGAAAAACATGGATATCTCGCTGCTCAACAAAACCGGCTTTGCCTTGTCAAACATCACCATCGGCAAAAGCATGCGCCCCCTGATATGGGGCGGGCAGCACTTTGTGGCAATAACACCCCTCGACGGCGAACCCGCCATTGGCGACATCCTTGTCTTCAGCGCCTCGCCCACCGCCGACAAAAAGACATATATAGTGCACCGGCTCGTGGAGATCAAGCACCACGGCACCGAGAGCCTCTACATAACCCGCGGCGACAACTGCCTGGCAACAGAGACCGTAGACCGCCACGCCATCATAGGCCGTGTGGCCGAAGTGCACCGCACATCGGGCTACCGCCCCTGGCATGCCATCAGCGCCAGGCAGTTCTCCGTCACCGACCGCGCCTATCTGCGCTACACCCGCTTCTGGACCGCCATCTGGCCCGCCCGACGCATCTATTACCGTCTCCGCGGCCACGCCCGCGGCCTGCGCAACCGTTTGCTGTCATTATTCAAGAAAAGATAGATGAACCACAAATACATAGTGGCGCAAAACGCCTTCACCGTGTCGATGCCCGCAGACCTCCCTGCCTGGCAGACCCTCGACTGGCACTTCAGCCCCTTTGAGACCACCGACGACGACACCACCACCCCACCCGTGCTTGCAGTCGACATCATCGTCGGCAAGCTGCCCGTGTGCGCCGCCGAGACAATATACCAGCCCCACTTCGGCGGCATAGGCTTCATAACAGCGTGCGCCTCGCGCCTCCCCGACGGCACCCTCATCCTCGACTTCCGCCACATCAACGAGGCCGCCCCGCGCCTGTCGATGCATATTCCCCCCGAGCTCAACAAGGCCTGCATAACCCTCACCCCCGACGGCGACAGCGACGACGCCTACTTCATCACCCACGCCCTGATGATAGCCTACATGCTCGCCACAGGCCACAACGGCACTCTGCTCATCCACACCTCGGCAGTGATCTTCGACGGCAAGGCATATCTCTTTCAAGGCAAGAGCGGCACAGGCAAGAGCACTCACGCCGCCCTGTGGACCAACAACATAGCCGGCGCCGAACTTTTCAACGACGACAACCCGCTGATACGCTTCGCCCCCGACGGCACAGCCATGGCCTACGGCTCGCCATGGAGCGGCAAAACCCACTGCTACCGCAACATCGCCGCCCCCATCGGCGCCTTCGTGCGCATAGTCCGCGACAAGCACAACGCCCTGCGCCGCCTCGCCCCCCTGCCCGCCTACGCATCGCTCACCGCATCGGTCTTCTACCTCCCCTTCCTCACCGACGCCCTCCGCGACACCCGCCACAACACCATAGAGCGCCTCGTGGCCACCGTGCCCTGCTGCGAAATGCACTGCCGCCCCGACGCCGACGCCGCCATCACATGCATGAGAGCTCTCACCGACAACACCTCAACCCCAAAACAGCAAATATGAAAATCAAGAAAGGCTTCACACTGCGCACCGTCATGGGCCAGAACATAGTTTTGGCCGAAGGCAACAACGCCGACAGCTTCGGCAAGATAATCACCCTCAACTCCTCGGCCGCCATGCTGTGGAATGAGCTCAAAGGCAAGGACTTCACCACTGAAGACGCCGCCAACCTGCTCGTCGGCAAATACGGCATCGACCCAACGCAAGCCCTCGCCGACGCCACCTATATCATCGGCAAAATGTCAGAAAAATCCCTCCTCGACGACTGATCCACACGGCGCCGCCGCAACAAGCCTGAAAGGCTTGCCCTTCAAATAACCGGGTCTTGCCGAGCGCAGCGAGGTTAGGCCCGGATAGCGCATCACCCCGCGCCACGAGTCTGCAAAGACTCGCCCTGAACCCGCCCCGCCCACGCACATAGCCCACCGCGCAGCGCCCGCAGCGTAGCTGCAAGAGCCTCCTTGGAGGCGACCAGATCTGTAGCCACATCCAAGTGCTGCATCGCAGCGCGCAGGGTGTGGTTACAGCC
>CAZAME010000007.1:0-32474 GCA_964486445.1 uncultured Bacteroides sp.
GGTAACCTCTTCGCAATGCGTCAGCGCAACATGAAGCGCTTCCTCGCCTTCTCGTCAATCTCGCAGGCCGGCTATATCATGCTCGGTGTGATCGCCATGAATGCTGTGGGTGCAGCCTCGCTGTTGTTCTACATCCTCGTGTATATTTTCTCTAACCTCGCCGCCTTCGGCGTTGTCGGAGCCATCGAGAATGCAACCGGTCGCCTGAGTATGGATGACTACAATGGCCTCTACAAGACCAACCCGCGTCTGTCGTTTGCCATGATGCTGGCTATGTTCTCTCTGGCTGGTATTCCTCCTTTTGCTGGCTTCTTTAGCAAATTCTTCATCTTCACCGGTGCATTGCAGCAAGGCTCAATCGCCATCTATGTGCTGGTGCTCATCGCTTTGATAAACACCATTATTTCACTCTACTACTATCTGCTTGTAGTGAAAGCAATGTTTATCAACAGCAGCGATAGCCCCATACCCACCTTCCGCAGTGCTTGCACTGAGCGTCTGGGTCTGTGGATCACCGTTGCAGGTATCATTCTGCTCGGTATCGTGAGCTGCTTCTACAGCGGTCTTCTTGACCTCACATCAGTGAGCAACATGAATACCTACTTCGCAGGCTGATAATAAGCGCCACCTGCGCTTCGAAATAAGACGACGGAGACAGTCATCCCTTTGTGGAGATTGTCTCTGTCGCTTTTTTTGCTCTGTAGGGCAATTATTTTGTAGTTTGTCGCGTTGAAATAAATAATAGCGGGATAGCTTTGACCGTTGTCGAGAAAAAATGCTTATCTTTGCTGCATATAAATCTTATACAATCTATACACAAGTACTTGAAATGGATTACAAAAAACTATTAATCGGATTGGCTACTGCGTTTATGGTGGCCTGCTCAACTGGGAATGATAAAGAAGATGAGCCTATTGTGACTCCGACACCTACGCCCCCTGAACCTCCTACACCTGTTGAGGTAGTAATAAGCCTTGACAGAACACAGGCCGAAGTTGGCATAGGCCAGACAATAACGCTTGTCGCTACGGTAGACCCGGCTGACATTCCTGTAGAATGGGAGAGTGCCGATACACGCATAGCCACCGTTGACGAAAATGGTGTTGTCTCCGGTGTTGCCCGCGGATCTGTGACAATCAAGGCAACCGCCGGTGAAGTGTCGGCAGAATGTATAGTGAAGGTTGTCAAGCCTGTGGCGATAGGCGACTATTATTATGCCGACGGCACGACATCGTCGGTGCTCAGCACCTCACGCGCGGTGCTTGGTGTTGTGTTCTGGGTGGGAGACCCCACAACTGCTGACGCCCAGCTTCGAGCCGATCACCCCGAATGTACACATGGTCTTGTAGTGGCTGCGTTTGCCGACATGACCGCATGCGCATGGCAGCTTGACCCCACCGGATATAACAGCACAGTTAGTGCATGGATACAGACCCACGCACCCAATTATCAGGTTATCTCGTCGGCATGGATGGAAGATGTGCGCCGCAACAGCATTCTTGGATATAATAATACTAAGGCTATGGAAGCGTTTAATAACGCCAATCCGGCCTACGCTCTACCTGTGATAACCAAGGTGCATGAGTATCGACAGAGCGAGGCAGCACCCGAGTCGTCGAGCGGATGGTTCTTGCCGTCGACCAAAGAGCTTACTTTGCTACTCAACGGCGAGTATGATGATGTCGACGTGTTTGATTTCAACAATGTCGCCAAAGACAAATGCCTGCTCAACAAGGCTGTTATTAACGAAGCTCTTCAGGAGATAGAGGGTGCAGTGCCCCTGGGTCGCAGCGACTGGGCTTACGACTACTGGTCGAGCACCGAGTGGGACAGAAATCAGGCCTATCAGGTTTCTACATACAAAGGCAATGTGATGGGGTCGCAGAAATCAGCCTCAAATAACCAGTTAGTGCGCTGTGTCCTGGCATTCTAAAAAACTGCCCACTTCGATAAACAAAGAAATATAACATAATAATCACCTCAGACGATGATCGTAAAGAAATTCTATTCACTCGCTTTTGCAGTGCTTGCTACGCTTGCTGTGGCTTGCTCAGACGATAATAAAGAGAACGAACCCGAAGTGCCTCCCACACCGCAACCTGTGGAAGTGGAGAGCGTGGAAGTGAATCCCACCACTCTTAACCTGCGTGTAGGCGAGAGTGCCACGATCGACGCAACAGTTCTTCCCGAGAATGCCGATGATGCCACAGTAGTATGGACCAGCTCGGCTCCTGAAGTTGCAACCGTCAGTGCCGAAGGTGTTGTTGCAGCTCTTACTGCGGGCGAAGCAGAGATTACAGCTACCGCAGGTAATTGCAAGGCTGTGTGCCACCTCACTGTTGTTGGCCCCCTTGTAGAGAGCGTGGAAATCACCCCCAGTGCTTTAAATCTTAATGTCGGTGAAAACGCCACCCTCGTTGCGACCGTGCTTCCTGCTGATGCCGAAGATCCCACAGTGACATGGACAAGTAGTGCACCCACAATCGCGAGTGTGTCGGCCGAGGGCGTAGTTGAAGCCCTTGCAGCCGGTGACGCTGTCATCACAGCCACAGCCGGTGAGATTTCTGCCAAGTGCACGGTGACAGTAACTCAGCCTGTCGACGATCCTAAGATTGGTGACTATTTTTACTCCGACGGCACTTGGTCGACAGAGATTAATAATGCCAAGTCGGTGATAGGTGTTATATTCTGGCTTGGTGACCCCACCGAGAGCGATGCCGCTCTGCGCACCGATCATCCCGAATGTACACATGGTCTTGTGGTTTCGCTTGATCAGGTTAAGTGCGCCTGGCAGCCCGAAATTGACACATACAACAAGTCGATAAGCTCTTGGGTTGAAGCAAATGCACCTCAGTATGCACTTCCCCAGTCGTTGAACTCGGCTACTGCACCAATCCAAAAAATCTGCGGATATAACAACACCAAAGCAATCGAGGCCTTCAATGCTGCGGCAGCCAATGCCAAGTGGCCTGTGAAGCCTGTTGTTGAAGCCGTGGCTTACCGTAGTGAGGTCCCCGCACCACGCACATCAAGCGATTGGTATGTACCTTCTCCCAAGGAACTTTCGCTTCTGTGCGCCGGCGAGATTAGTGGAAATATCATCATCACTAATCCTATAAATACCGTAGCCGAGATAATCAATGACCGCATGGATAAGCTCGATGCCCAGTTGATGGACTATTGGTGCTACTGGTCGAGCACAGAAGGTCAGGATGGCGCCAGCTATATGACCGCGTGGAATTACTGCTTTGATCCATCAGAACGCAAACCTCTGTCGCTTAGTTATAAGGATTGGTCGGAATATGCCCGCGTGCGCTATATTCTTGCCTTCTGATAAATGAAACAGCCACTCGAACTGCTTGCGCCGGCGCGTGATGCCGACACAGCCATTGCTGCCATTGACCATGGCGCCGATGCTGTGTATATCGGCGCGCCGGCGCATGGTGCTCGAGCGTCGGCCACCAACTCCATAGCCGACATAGCCCGCGTGTGTGCATACGCGCATGGTTTCGGCGCACGTGTCTATGTCACGGTCAACACCATTGTTGCTGATGAGGAGAAAGACGAAGTGTGCCGCATGGTTCATGAGCTTTATCGCGCTGGAGTCGATGCGCTTATTGTGCAGGATATGAGTCTTCTGCGCATGCCGCTTCCCCCCATTAGCCTCCATGCCTCCACTCAGTGTGACACCCGTGATGTAGCCAAAGCCCGCTTTCTCGAGAAAGTCGGGTTTTCGCAGATTGTGCTCGCTCGCGAGCTGACACTTGAGGAGATCAAGGATATACACCATGCCGTCGGTGTACCGCTTGAGGCCTTTGTGCACGGTGCCCTATGTGTGTGCTACAGTGGCGATTGTCAGATGAGTTTGCAAGCAACAGGGCGCAGTGCCAACCGCGGAGCATGTGCCCAGATGTGTCGTCTGAGCTATGACCTTGTCGATGGACTTGGCAATACTGTCATGGCAAAGCGTCATTTGTTATCGCTGCGCGACATGAATCGCGTTGGATATCTCGCAGACATGGCTCGCGCCGGCGTTTCATCGTTTAAAATCGAGGGCCGGCTCAAAGACACAGTATATGTGAAAAACGTTGTGGCTGCATATTCGCGAGCCCTTGATGAATTTATCGCTGCCAACAGCGAGGAGTTCTGCAGAGCATCGCAAGGTCGCGTAACTACAAATTTCACCCCCGATCTTTACAAAAGCTTCAACCGCGGATATACCGACTATTTCCTTAAGCACACACCGGGCAAAGGTGCGCTTGCCAATATGCTCACCCCGAAAGACAGCGGAGTGGAAGTTGCCGTGGTCAAAGGCCCGCGACGCGGTGGCATATCAGTACGCATTGCCGAAGGTGTGACTTTGCATAATGGCGACGGCCTGTGCTGGTTTACTCGCGACGGTGATTTCCGAGGTTTTCGTGTGAACCGCGTAGAGGGCGACGTCATATATCCGGCCGGTAAAGTCGATATTCCGCCAGGCACCACATTGCGGCGCAATCACGACGATGAATGGGAGGCCTCCATGACACGCACCACCACAGCCCGACGTGTCATTGACTGCGATGCGCGCCTGTGGCTCACGGCCGACGGCCGACTTGTCTTGCGCCTTTCCGACGATTATGGCGTGACTGCTACAGTCACGACCGATGAAGTCGTTGACTTGCCGCTTGCCCGCACCCCTGAAGCCGGCGCACGACTCAGGAATATCGGCAAACTTGGCGACACCCGTTATGAGTTGCGCGCACTTGACGACAGAGTTCCGCAGGAAGTGTTTATACCCGCGTCTTTGCTCACAAAGCTTCGCCGGAAAGCTGTGGAGGCATTCGATGAGTCACGATTGCTTTCGCGCCGCCCCGAGTTGCGCCGCTCTGAGCAGAAAGAAGCACAGTTGCCCGTAGCCACCGGGCTTACATATCATGATAATGTCGCCAACACTCTTGCGCATGAGTTTTATTGCGAACATGGCGCAACTACAATAGAGCCCGCATTGGAGGTGCGCGACCAACTACCTCAGGGTGAACTCCGTGTTATGACCTGCCGCTATTGTCTGCGGCGAGAGTTGGGAGCGTGTCTTAAAGAGGGTGGTGCCGACAGACTGCCCGATCCTTTGTGGCTCGCGCGTGGTAACCGACGTTGGCGTCTCGACTTCGATTGCCGCAACTGCCGCATGCAGGTTATTGCCAATCCGCGACAGGCGGCGCAATAATTTGAGGCATTTGCTGATATCGGGTTTGCTCGGGTGAGATAAAAAAGCTAAATTTGCAGAAATAAAATCACCATAACAGCTATGACATCCGAACGCTATATCATGCGCGGTGTGTCGGCCTCTAAGGAAGACGTGCACGCAGCTATTAAAAATGTTGACAAGGGTTTGTATCCCAAGGCATTCTGTAAGATTATCCCCGATATACTTGGTGGCGACCCCGAGTGGTGCAACATCATGCACGCCGATGGAGCCGGCACAAAGTCGTCGCTTGCCTACGTCTACTGGCGCGAGACCGGCGATCTGAGTGTGTGGAAGGGTATAGCCCAGGATGCGCTGATTATGAATATCGATGATCTGTTGTGTGTTGGAGCCACCGACAACATCCTTGTGTCGTCGACAATCGGACGCAACAAGATGCTTGTGCCCGGCGAGGTAATCTCAGCCATTATCAACGGCACCGAAGAACTGCTTGCGCAGATGCGCGACATGGGAGTAGGGGTTTATGCAACAGGTGGTGAAACAGCCGATGTTGGTGACCTTGTGCGCACCATTATCGTAGACAGCACAGTGACCTGCCGCATGCGTCGTTCCGACGTCATTGACAACGGCAATATTCGTGGTGGCGATGTCATTGTCGGCCTCGCATCTTATGGTCAGGCAACATACGAGAGCGGTTATAATGGCGGCATGGGCAGCAATGGTCTTACATCTGCCCGCCACGACGTGTTTGCCAAGTATATAGCCGAGAAATATCCTGAGAGTTATGATGCGGCAGTGCCTGCCGATCTTGCATATTGTGGTTCGGTTAAGCTTACCGACGACGTCGAGGGTTCGCCCATTGACGCCGGCAAACTCGTGCTTTCGCCCACGCGCACATACGCTCCTGTCATCAAGGCGATTCTTGATGTCATGCGCAAGGATATACATGGCATGGTGCACTGCTCGGGCGGTGCTCAGACCAAAGTGATGCATTTTGTGGAGAATAAGCATGTAATAAAGGATAATCTGTTCCCGATACCTCCATTGTTCCGTCTGATAGCCCGTGAGAGCGGAACAGACTGGAAAGAAATGTATAAAGTCTTCAACATGGGTCACCGCATGGAGATCTATCTCTCGCCGGAGCATGCCGCAAAAGTCATTGAAATTGCCGAGAGTTTCGGTATAGAGGCGCGCATTGTGGGCCGCGTGGAGGATGCACCCGCCAACCGACTGACAATCATATCAGAGGAAGGCACCTTTGAATACTAATCAATAGTTGCCCTATGATCGGCCGGAGAGAGTCGTTGAAGATGTGTGCGATGACGGCAGTGCTGTTGGCGCTTGCCGTGCTCGGCTTTGCTTCATGCTCCCACGGAGGTGGCAGTGACAGAGAGTCTGCCGACTCGGTGAAGCCCCTCCCCGATACTTTGCGTGTAGGTACACTCTATAGTCCGACATCATATTTCATCTATCGAGGCGAACCTATGGGCTATGACTATAGTCTGGCCGAAGACTTTGCCCGAGACAAAGGCATAGTGCTTGATCTGAGGGTCGCAACGAGTCTTAGCACTCTTGTGCGCATGCTCGACTCTGGCGAGGTTGATCTGCTTGCATACGAGATACCGGTCACCGCCGAATACAAGCAGCATATAGTGCCCTGCGGGCCTGAGACATTTACCTCGCAGGTGCTCGTACAGCCCAAGACCCCGCGTGGAGGCTATGAAAAGATCAATAACGTCACTCAGCTTGTGGGCAGGGACGTTTATGTAGAGAAAGATTCAAAATATCAGTACCGACTCGAAAATATCAACGAAAATCTCGGCGGCGGCATCAATATTCATCCCATAGACCGCGACACGCTCATCACCGAAGACCTCATTGCCATGGTGTCGGATAATGAGATTCCACTCACGATAGTCGACAGCGACATTGCTCGCATCAATAAGACATATTATCCGAACCTTGATATCAGTCTTGAGGTAAGCTTCCCGCAGAAGGCGTCGTGGGGTGTAGCGCCAGACAATGCGTGGCTTGCCGACTCGGTAAACGCCTGGTTTGCTCTCGATGAGCCACGCAAAGAGAATGCGGCCCTGCTCAAGCGCTATTTTGAGTTGAGCAAAGGTCAGCCGTCGTCGATACTCAGCCTTGACATCAGTCATGGCAAGGTGTCGCCCTTTGATGATATCTTCCGTCGGCATGCCCGTGAGGCCGGCATAGACTGGCGCCTGCTTGCCGCACAGGGATTTGTGGAGAGCCGCTTCAATCCCTCGGTAGTGTCGTGGGCCGGAGCACGAGGAGTTATGCAGATAATGCCTGGCACCGCGCGACAGTTCGGGGTTTCAGCCGGATCTTTGGCCGACACCGATACGAGCATAAAACTTGCAACCAAGATTTATAATCTCCTCGATAGATCGCTTCAGGCCGATGTTCCCGACCCGGCTGAGAGACGCAAATTTATCATGGCCGCATACAATGGCGGAATAGCTCATGTGCGCGATGCTATAGCGCTTGCCCGGAAATACGGCAAGGATCCTCAGGTATGGGATAACAATGTAGAGAGCGCTTTGCTGATGAAGTCGAAACCGGAGTATTTCAACGACCCGGTTTGCAAGTACGGCTACTTCCGCGGCACAGAGACTGTGCGCTACGTCAAAGATGTCATGGGATTGTATGACCGTGTGCGCGGGCGTATAAAAGCTTGATAATATAGAAATTAATCAGAATAACCGATAATAGTATTCAAAAAAATGAGAAAAAGATTTATGAGCGTAGCGGTCATCACCGCATTGGCTGGCTCGATGCTGTTTACCTCGTGCATCGGTAGCTTTCAGCTCACCAACAAACTGCTGACATGGAATCAGGGCATAGGTCCGAAGTTTGCAAACGAACTGGTGTTCTTTGCTTTCTGGGTATTACCCGTGTATGAAGTCTCCGCTCTTGCTGATGTGCTTGTGCTCAACAGTATAGAATTCTGGAGCGGTGATAATCCTGTAGCGGAGGGCACACGTGTCATCGACGGCAACGATGGCAAGTATCTTGTGAAGTGCGATGCCACCGGCTACACCATTGTCAGCTGCAACGACGGTTCGCAGGTGCGTCTTGACTTTGACGAGGCCGATAAGAGCTGGAGCGCTACAATCGATGAGCAGACTTATCCGCTGTTTACGTATGTCGACGACACCCATGTGCGCGTGGCTTCTCCCGCAGGCGGCAGTGACATGGTCGTAGAACTCAGCGACGCAGGTGTGCAGGCTTATCGCATCCTTGCTGAGAGCAGCCGTACTCTGGCCTTGCAGTAAAACAATCTGCACATTCAAAAATATTCACACGCACCGGGCGCTTTTTATTGAAGCGTTGTCGGTGCGTGTGGCGTTTTCAGGTATGTGTATTTCGTATCAGTTTGATTGTGTATTCTGGGGGAAATACTGCCAGTTGCGGTAGTGGGCACCCATGCGGCTCACGACCTTGTGCCAATAGGCGTCGTCGGCATCTCTGAGCACCGCGTCGGCAGGCGACAGCATGTCGGCCACAGCCCATGAGTTCTCGTCGAGTTCGCTCTCTAGCTGACCGCTGCTCCATCCGCAATAGCCAATCATGAAGCGTATGCAACCGTCGACAGGGTAGCCCGAGTTGATATAGTTGAGGACATCGTTGAAGTCGCCTCCCGCATATAGCCCGGGTGCAAATTCAGCTGAGCCGGCAATGATGTCGGGGCCGAGGGTGTGGATGTAGAAAAGGCGGTCGGTGCCCACCGGTCCTCCGAGAAAAACCGGAATTGATTCAGTAAAGTCATTGCGCACCACCGAGGGCAGAATGTCGGGCATGCGATATGCCGTGAGATTATTGAGAACCATGCCCAATGCACCGTCTTGAGGAGAGTATTGCACAATAGCGGCGACAGCATGATTGAAGTAGCTTTCGTCGAGAAATGGTTGAGCAACCAGCAGGGCGCCGGCAAAAGGCGGCCGTTTTACGGTCTCGATGTTGAATATGTCGGTCTTAATCTTTTTCATAACCCTTGTCCTTTCTTTTTTAAGCCGAAGCGAGGTGTGTTTTACTTATAACAATCATCACACCCGATTTGTTAATGATTGCGATAATCATTAACTTTGCGTAAATATAAAGAATAATAAGATATGTTGCAATTTATATGCGCTCAAGGCGAAAAATATTCTCAGCCCGAACAGGCTCAGATGGCTATAGAAGGTGGATGCACATGGATACAGCTACGTATGCCGGAGGGCTACTCTACCGACTATCTCCGCGAGGTGGGCGATGATCTTGTGGCAATGTGCCGCGATGCATCGGCCTTCTTGATTTTTGAGAATATGCCTGAGGAAGCCCGCGAAATGGGTGTGCATGGTGTGCACCTCACTGGTGGCGGTGTGAAGCGAGCTTCGGAGGTCCGCGAAATGCTTGGGCCAGAGGCCGTGGTTGGCGTAGAACTGGCAACACTTGCTGAAATAGATGCTGCCCGTGCGGCCGACATTGACTATGTGTCGTTGCCGCCGACAATGAGCATGGAGCGCGCAGCAGAGCTTATAGCCTCGGTGCGTGCTGCCGGCAATGAAATGCCCATCGTGGCCTGCGGTGATATTAATGTATATGATATCCCCGTAATAAAAGCTGCCGGTTTCAGTGGAGTGGCTGTAGGCAATGCCATAGCCGAAGCCTCCGATCCGGTGAGCGCTACTGAAGAATTCATCATTGCTCTCACCAACGACTGATAATTGATGACACCGGCCGGAAAAAATATTTCAGGCACACTGCTTCGTGTGCTCCTTCCAGTGCTTATTGGCGGGGGCGTCTTCTGGCTGTTGTTCCGCCATGATTTCACTGCCGAAACATGGCATTCGGTGGAGTGGACACAGAGCACGGTGTGGGCTGTTGTTCTGGCTTGGCTGTGCATGGCAGGGCGCGACTTCGGATTATCGTGGCGGTTCAAGACACTTGCTGGCGGCGACCTGTCATGGGGCAATGCCATAAGAGTCGACATGATGTGTGAGTTTACCTCGGCTATCACGCCCACTGCTGTGGGTGGAAGTGCCATTGGCATGGTCTATCTTAACCATGAGGGCATATCGATGGGCCGCGCTGCCATACTCACAATGACTACCTTATTTCTCGACGAGTTGTTTTTTGTCCTTGCCTGTCCGGTGATATGCCTCCTGATGCCTGACGGTGCGCTCTTTGGCTTTACTCCCACCGGTTTCGGTGAAGGAATACGCATAGCATTCTGGCTTGTGTACGTCGGGCTTGTTTTATGGACAGCCTTGCTCTTCACCGGTATATTTGTGCGCCCGCAGGCAGTGCGCAGTTTTCTGCTGTGGATTATGAGCAAGGGCAAGCTGCGCAGGTGGCAAGCTGCGACAGTGCGCATGACCGATAATCTTATGGCTACATCTGTAGACTTGCGAGGGCGACGGATGACGTGGTGGATAAAGGTTTTTGCAGCCACGGCGATATCGTGGTGCTCACGCTTCCTTGTGGTCAATGCCCTGATGGCAGGCTTTGCCCCACATGTGCCACAGATTACAGTCTTTTGCCGCCAGTTTGTCATCTGGGTAGTGCTTATTGTGAGTCCTACGCCCGGAGGCAGTGGCTTGAGCGAATGGATTTTCACGGAATATTATAGCGACCTTGTGGGTTCGGCAGGCGTGGCACTTGTGCTTGCGCTGCTGTGGCGCATTGTCAGCTATTACATATATCTCGTTGCCGGTCTGGTGGTGCTTCCGGGCTTCCTCACCCCGCGCAAAAAGCATCAATCATCTATATGAACGATATGATCATGAAATTTTCAAGATTTGCAGCAGTTTTTGGCCTGCTGTTTACAGCGATAACATCATTTGCTGCTGAAAAACTTGTGTATGTGCTCTCGCTGGGCGAGGAGATAGGGCCTATAACATGGCTATATACTCGCGATGCCCTGTCGGAGGCGCGCGAAAAACGTGCCGATCTGTTTGTGCTTGATCTTAATACCTATGGTGGCGCCGTGCAGGATGCCGACTCTATTCGCACCGCTTTGTTGCGCTGTCCGATACCGACTGTTGCATACATCGACCATAATGCAGCATCGGCCGGTGCGCTCATAGCTCTTGCTTGCGACAGCGTGTATATGTCGCCGGGATCAAGCATGGGAGCCGCCACTGTCGTCGACGGCACAGGCGAGGCAATGCCCGACAAATATCAGAGCTATATGCGCTCGCTCATGCGTTCGACTGCTGAGGCCCACGGCAAATACTTTGACACCGCCGACTCGACCATGCAGTGGCGTCGCAATCCACTTATCGCTGAGGCCATGGTGGATCACCGGATAATTGTGCCCGGACTTATTGACAGTACAAAGGTTCTCACGTTTACTCCGGAAGAGGCTCTTAAATGGAAGTACAGCGATGGCACTTGCACCTCGCTTTCGCAGGTGCTTGATAAACTTGGTTATGCAGGTGCCGAAATAGAGCGCTATACCCCGACGCTTACCAACAAGTTGCTTGGCTTCCTCAGCAGTGCAGTTGTGCAGGGCGTGCTCATCATGCTTATTATAGGCGGCATAGTCATGGAAATCAAGACTCCCGGATTGGGCTTCCCAGCCGCAGCCGCTCTGATTGCCGCCGTGCTTTACTTCCTGCCAATGTGTGTCACCGGTGTGGTGTCGGGGTGGGTGATACTGGTGTTTATTGCAGGTATAGTGCTTTTGGCTCTGGAAGTATTTGTTTTCCCGGGCTTTGGTGTGGCCGGCATTGCCGGTGTCATAGGCATAGCCGGCTCAATAATTATGGCTCTTGTGCAGAAAGAGTCCATCATTGGCATCACTATCCACGATATTGCATACGCATGCATGATATTTATGATAGCCTTGGTGGTGGCGATTGCACTTGTGTGGTGGTTGTCATCGAAGTTCAGTCCGCGATTTGTGCGCACAGGCATAGAGCTTGAGCGCGCGCAACTCATTGCCGACGGCTACGTTGGCGTAGACATGACACCGGCTGCAAAAATAGGAGCCAAGGGCATCACGGTTACTGATATGCGCCCGTCGGGCAAGGTGCTCATAGATGGTGAGGTGTATGATGCAGTGGCTCTCTCGGGTTTTGTGGAGAACGGCACAGAGGTTACTGTAGCAAAATATGAAAATTCCCAGATTTACGTGAAATGATAGTTTTTCCCAACGCCAAAATCAATATTGGCCTCGACATACTGCGCAGGCGCCCCGACGGTTATCACGATATTGCGACTGTGATGTATCCACTTCCTTGGCACGATGTGCTTGAAGTTGTCCCTGCTGAGGGAGAGCACACTACGCTCACGGTTACGGGTAATGCCGTAGAATATCCGCCGGAAAAAAATCTTGTCATGAAGGCTTATAATGCCTTGCGTGCTGAAGTGCCGGAACTCCCGGCTGCTGATATATATTTGCGTAAGATTATTCCTGATGGAGCCGGGTTGGGCGGAGGTTCTGCCGATGCTGCCTTTACCTTAGTGGCACTCAACGACTTGTTCTCACTGGGATTGACACAAAAGCAGTTGGCTGCGATTGCGGGGAGCATCGGTGCCGACTGTCCGTTTTTTATCTACGACCGACCTATGCTTTGCACGGGCACTGGCACAGACATGACTGAGGTAGATGTGCCTGCACTCAAGGGCATGGTTGTCGGTGTGGTGAAGCCACCTGTGTCGGTGCCCACTCGCGATGCCTACGCCGGGGTCACACCATGCCTACCTTCGGGTAGTCTTGCTGAAGTCATGACGGTATTTCCGGCCGGAGACAGTGTAATGCGTGTTGTCAATGCTTTTGAGAAAAGCGTTTTTACCCGTTATCCTGAAATATCTGATATAAAGAGCCGTCTATGTGTAAATGAGCGTCTTCCCAAGCCTCTGTATGTGGCAATGTCTGGCAGCGGTTCATCGGTTTTCGCGCTCTATGATGCCACCGAGATACACGCTGACAAATTGGCAGAACTACTTGGAGAGGTCTTCCCCGGCTGCTGCACTTTTGCCTCTGTGCTTGGTTGAGCAAACGATTGGCGTTATTTTTTTGTTATATATTGTGACAAGGCCGCAACCCGAGTGGTTTTGGCAATGTTTTTGCTGTAAAAAGTATTAAGGATATGTGGAAGAATAAAAATAAAAAGAAACAATATACACGTATGGAAACATCAGCCAACGAAACAGATAAGATCCGCGACCTCGAAGATCAGCAGGCCACGGCAGAGGTCAATACCCCCGACATCGACGATGTGGAGGTGGAATATGTCGACGGAGAGCCTGTTGACGCCGACGAAAATGCAGATGCCGCCCAGGCTCTTGCACAGCAGCTTGAGGCTACGCAGGCAGCTTTGGAGAAGGAGAAAAAAGAATATATGTTCCTGATGGCCGACTTCGATAACTTTCGCAAGCGTGTGCAGAAGGAGAAGGCCGAGTTACTGCGCAATGGTGCTGAGAAAGTCATGGCAGGTCTGCTGCCTATTCTCGACGACTTTGAGCGCGGTCTCGAGGCCACCAAGGCAACTGATAACGCCGAGGCTGTGCGCGAGGGTATGGAACTCATCTACAATAAGTTTGTGAAATATCTTGAGTCAAACGGTGTGAAGGCCATGGAGACCACAGGTAATGACTTCGATGCCGACTTGCACGAGGCTATCGCCACAATCCCCGCACCGTCGCCCGAGCTCAAGGGTAAGATTATCGATACAACTCAGAAAGGTTATACTATCAACGACAAAGTGCTCCGCCACGCAAAGGTGGTAGTGGGCGAATAATCAAGAATATAAAAAATTCGGCCTACTACAATGGAGAATAAAAGAGACTACTATGAAGTGCTCGGTGTGAGCAAGAATGCTACCAAAGACGAGCTGAAAAAGGCCTATCGCAAGCTGGCTATCAAATATCACCCCGACAAGAATCCTGGCGACCAAGAGGCAGTCGAGAAATTTAAGGAGGCAGCTGAGGCATACGATGTTCTCAGCGACGACGACAAGCGCGCCAAGTATGACCAGTTTGGTCACAGTATGGGCCCGCAGGGGTTCGGCGGCGGTAGCGGCGGTGGCTTCTATGGCGGCGGCATGTCGATGGAAGACATCTTCTCGCAGTTCGGTGATATCTTTGGTGGTGGTGGCTTCGGCGGTTTCGGCGGCTTCAGCAGTGCCACCGGTGGCCGACAGCGAGCTCAGCGCCAGCGTCGTGGCTCGGATCTGCGCATCAAGGTGAAACTTACACTCGAGGATATTGCAAAAGGTGTGAGCAAGACGCTGAAGATACCTACCTTTGTAAAGTGCGAGCACTGCAAGGGCACCGGTGCGCGCGACGGTGTGGCATTTGCCACATGTAGCACCTGCCACGGTACAGGCACTGTCACTCAGGTGCAGCACACAATTTTGGGCGATATGCAGTCGACCGCCACATGTCCTACTTGCGAGGGCACAGGCAAGGTTATCACCGAGAAGTGCACCTATTGCCACGGAGAAGGTGTAATTAAGGAAGACCGCACGGTGTCATTCACAATTCCCGCCGGAGTCTCCGACGGCATGACACTCACAGTCAAAGGCAGTGGTAATGCTCCGCGTGGCGGCGGCATCAACGGCGATCTGCTTGTGGTGATAGAGGAGGTAAAGCATCCTGAACTTATTCGTGACGGTAATGATGTTATATATAACCTCCTGCTTGACCTGCCCACCGCAATGCTTGGTGGCAGTGTCGAGGTGCCCACAATCAGTGGTCGTGCCCGACTGAAGATCGCTGCAGGCACTCAGCCCGGTAAGGTGCTTCGCCTGCGCGGTAAAGGTCTGCCTTCCACCGAAGGCTATGGCACCGGCGACGAACTTGTCAATGTCATGGTCTACATTCCTGAGAATCTCACAGACAAGGAGAAGGAGGCAATCGAGACCTTGCGAAACTCGCCCAACATTAACCCGAGCGAAGATGAGAAGAAACGTATCTTCTCTAAGCTCAAACACATTTTTGAATAAAAAACAATAGCCTCCGCGATTTTCGTCGTCGGAGGCTGTTGATATGATATCTTCAAGCGAGCTTTCTCAGATTGTGAAGAACTCTGAGAAAGCTCGTATTGTGTAAACGTGGTCTATTACAGATGCTGTTTCGCGCACCGAGTGCATAGCCCAGATGGCTGCGCCCATGTCGACACCGCGCAGGTCGATCTGCGAGGTAAGTATATTGCCTAAGGTGGATCCGCCGGCCACGTCGCTGTGATTGACAAAGTACTGGCAGGGCACACCGGCTTTGCGGCAAATTTCGCTGAACACGGCAGCTGATTGTGCGTCGGTCATATACTTGCAGTTCGCATTGATTTTCACTACCGGGCCGTTGCCTGGGATAGGGTGATTTGTGGGATCCTGTTTCTCGGGATAATTGGGATGCAGGGCGTGGGCGTTGTCGGCCGAAATCATGAAGGAGTTGTCGATAGAGCGGAAGAAATCTTGCTCGTTGCCGCCGAGGCATGAGCAGATGCGTCGCAACAGATGCTCGAGCACCGGTGACGCGGCTCCCTGCTTGGTGCCTGAGCCGGTTTCTTCATTGTCGAAGATAGCAATGACTCGTGTGGCGTCGCATGGCGTGGACTCGGCATTGAGCAGTGCCGAGAGGGCGGCGTGCACCATCGACAGGTCATCAAGACGCCCCGAGCATATAAATTCGTTGTCGGCACCGAGTACTCCTGCTGGGGTTGTGTCATAAAGGCTCAGATCGCAATCGATGATGTCGGCCGCATTGACTCCCAGATGCTCGGCAACAAGGTGTAGCACAAAGCCATCGGCATTGACATCTTTGTTGAGGCGCGCAAGCACAGGCAGCATATCTTTTTGGCGCGATAGTGGGTTGCCTTCGTTCACGGCCCGGTTGAAGTGTATGGCAAGATGCGGAATAGTGAGCAGTGGCCGATTGATGCGTATCAGTCGTGTAAGAGGTTGCAGTGGATTGTCAGTGCGCAACAACACTCTGCCGGCTATTGACAGAGGGCGGTCGAACCACGTATATAGTATCGGGCCGCCATAGACCTCTGTGTTAAGTTTGAGTATGCCACCCTCGGTGAGCATTTCGGGATGAGGCTTTATGCGGAAACATGGAGAGTCGCTATGAGCCGATATTATGCGGAATCCGGCCTCCGGTCGGTTACCGGCGATGAAGGCAAAGATAGCAGAGTCGTTTTTTGTTATGAAGCCCTTTGTGCCGGGAGTTATTTGCCAGGCGTCGGCTGCTTTATATTCAGTGTATCCGGCTGCTGTGAGAGCGTCTTTTACGCTTTTGCAGGCATAGAAGTTCACTGGTGAATTGTCGAGAAACTGCATCAGAGAGCAGACCTCAGCGGGTATAGCGGTAGTGTGCATAACGGAGATGGTTGGTTTTCAATCGTTGTATCTGATGTGGTTCACGGCGCGCAGGAGGTTGCAAAGTATGGTGCTCCAGTATGAGCGGAAGTCTTCAGACATAGTGACGACAGCACCGTTGATGATGTTGTCGGTAGCGTCGCGCACGGTTTCGAGGAAGTTATAGAAGACCTGAAACAGATCGGCAATGCCCTCGCTTACAGATGCGGCAATTGGGGTGTCGGAATACTTCATATCTTCATGGAAAACTTCGAGATAAGTGTCGTCTTCGCCGATGAGATTTTCAACATAGCGTCGCACGGTGTCGTAGTAGTCTTCGTCGAGAGCACCGTCGATATACACATCTTCTTCAGCATCAAGGTCACTATCGTCGGTGGCGTTGAGGTCGGTGGCGCAGATGTATATGCGTGGCAACAGGCGCAGTATAGTATCGATAAACTGCAGGCGGTCTTCCTGAGCTATATTGCGCGCGTCCTGCACAGCTACACAATATTCATTACACAGAGCTATGAAGGCGAGCGTGTTGGGGCGAAGAGAGCTTGATTCGTTCATTGTTGGCTGATTATTTGATGTATATTTAATTGCATGTCTCATCGTCTTGCGAGCTATAAAGCCCATTGGCGATGATATATTCATATACTCCCGGAGGCAGGAAAAAGTTCACTTGCCGACCGGTGGCAAGCATGTGGCGCAGCATGGTCGACGACACGTCAACAGTGGGTGCATCGACAATACGCACTTGCTCACTCAAGGCAGCCGGCACCTCTTTCACAGGATATCCCGGCCGTGGGTAGACAATAAGCCCGAAGCGACTGATGATTTCGTCGGCTGCGCGCCAGCGGTGGAAATCGTTCCAGTTGTCAGAGCCTATTATTAATCGGTAGCTGTTTTGTGGATTCTCGGCAGCAAGACGATTGAGAGTGTCGATAGTGTAGCATGGGCGTGGCATCGACAGTTCGGTTGTGTTCAGACCAATGATGCCGCCGGATGCTTCACACACAAGCTTCAGCATGGCAAGTCGGTCGATGTCAGATGCCGGCCGCGATGCAGTTGTCTTGAGTGGGTTCAGAGGTGAGAGCATCATTTCCACCCGGTCAATGTCGCTGCATGTGAGTGCCACATACTGAGCTACCATGGCGTGGCCAATGTGCACGGGGTTGTAAGAGCCTCCCATTAGGGCAACAACAGCCATGACAATGCAGATGAGGTTGCCGGTTAGCGGGCTATGAATTCTGTGATTAGGCGGCGTGTCTGGGCTACGGCTTCATCAAGGTCTGAGTTGACGACCACAGCATCCATTTTAGGTGCGAAGCTAAGCTCATATTCAGCCTTTGCCAGCCGCTCGGCGATGACATCGGCGGCATCAGTGCCGCGTGCAACAAGGCGCTCGCGCAAAGCCTCTATTGATGGGGCCTTGATGAAAATGGTGAGTGCCCGCTCACCGAATATATCTTTGACCGACAGAGCGCCCTTGACATCAATGTCGAGGATGACGTTGTGACCGCTGTCGGCAGCCTTGAGAACCTGCTCGCGCAGTGTGCCGTAGTATCGGCCAGGATAGACCTGTTCCCACTCCACAAATTCACCCTTAGCTATGGCATCGCGAAATTCCTCGGTAGTCATGAAGTAGTAGTGCACACCATGCACTTCGCCGGCACGTGGTGCACGGTTGGTGGCCGATATAGAGAAGCGCAGATCAATGTCGCCGTCGTCAATAATGCGGTTGATGATTGTGGATTTGCCGCTGCCAGAGGGCGCCGACACTACTATTATTTTGCCTTTGCTGTCGCTCATAGGGTGGTGATATTATAATACGTTGAGTACTTGTTCTTTGATTTGCTCAAGAGCGTCTTTCATGCGCACAACCAGAATCTGCATTTCGGCGTGATTGCTTTTAGACCCGAGAGTGTTGATCTCGCGCCCCATTTCCTGCGAAATGAATCCGAGTTTTTTCCCTTGACCCGGTGTGCTGTCGGCCATGGTCTCCATGAAATATGTGAGGTGCTGTGCCAGACGTTGTTTTTCCTCGTTTATATCGAGTTTCTCTATATAAAATATCATCTCCTGCTCAAGGCGCCCGCGGTCTATGTCGGCCTGGGCGATGGAGCTGAGGTTATCGGTTATACGCTGGCGAATTTTTTCGATACGCTCGTTTTCGAAACGGGGAACTTCTGCAAGAAGGCTGCCGATTGCATCGATGCGCTCGGTAAAGAATGATTCAAGTCGGCAACCCTCGGCGCGGCGATGCTCGGTGAGGGCATCAAGAGCGCGGCATGTGGCATCGCGCAGAGCCGCAAACTCTTCGTCATCGACATCAGGAGTGGTGTCGGAGTGGAGAACATCGGGGAAACGGAGGAGTACCGAATACCAATCGGCAGGCTGGGCGATGCCGAGTTGCTCGGCTGCGTGGCATATCTGATTCTTATAGTCAGCCATTGCAGCCACATTGAGCGATGCAGATGCTGCGGCAGCAGTAGTCTCCACCGACACTATCATGTCGACCTTGCCACGACCCAGACGCTCGGCCACGAGGTTGCGTAGCTCAAGTTCTTTTTCACGATATATCGATGGTATACGCGCAGCGAGGTCAAGCTGTTTTGAGTTCAGCGACTTTATTTCTACGGTTATCTTCTTGTTGCCCGGCGTGGCTACAGCCTTGCCGAACCCTGTCATAGACAATAACATTGGCTTGGTATGAAATATGGTTAACAGCGATGCCGAAGCTCGCTCATGCAAAAGTAAGAAAAAAGCGCCATATATCTGCTCGGCTACAACAAAAATTTAACCACAAATTTCTTCTGCATCAAAAATGCAAATTTACGGTTTCTCTCGAGTGTCACTCTTTGGGTTTGAAGAGTTTGTCTTGCTCGTCGAGGTGGAAGTAGCGGGTGAGCATTGCAATGAAGCGAGCTATCTGTGCGACTGCATCGGCAGTGTCTTTAGATACTTCTTTCTTCTGCAATCGCAGCATGAGCATGCCATAAAGAGCTGTAAAACAGGTTTCTATTTCTCCGGCTTTGTCTTCTCCGGCACGCGAGCGCAGCTCTACGATGTAGGGCAATGTTTTGTAGAACTCGGCAGTGTAGTCAGGAAATTCTGGATCCTTGAGCAGTGCGTTGTGCAGTTGCACCATGTTTATGATGACGTTTTTGTTGAGCTGCAGATGTCCTTTCTTGGTGACACCTTCGCGGCGCATCATGTCGATAAGCGACTCATACCACTCGACCATCTGAGTTTGCTGGGCTGCATCGAGCCCCGACCGTTCGATGACATTGGCGCGTATTTTGTCTATATCCAGATCATTTGCTCGTATTATATCTTCGATCTGCCACATGTAGAGCAGGTATTCCGATATATTTTCTTTGCGTTTTGCCGATGCTATATACATAATTATTGTGTCTTTTTTAAAGTTCGTACTACAAAAGTAACACTTAAATTCAGAAAAAGTCGCTGAAAACCTATATCTTTGGTCATCTTTTTTGAATCCACCGCAATTATAACATCTATATAGCACAATGGAATCGATAACTCAACTATACAAAATTGGTCTCGGGCCTTCTTCATCACACACAATGGGTCCGCGCAAGGCAGCGCAGATGTTTCTTGCTGCCACTCCGGGAGCAGCAAAGCGCCGAGTCACACTCTATGGTTCACTTGCAGCTACAGGCAAGGGACACCTGACTGACAAAGCTATTCTCGAAGAACTCACCGGCGATGCTCCGACAGCAATCTTGTGGTGCCCCGAGGTTTTTCTGCCTTTTCACCCCAATGGCATGAAGTTTGAGGCGCTTGACGGCAATGACAATGTTATCGCCGCCGAGACATATTATAGTATAGGCGGTGGCGACATATTGCGCGAAGGCGAAGCCCGCACTCCGGCAACGAAGGTTTATGACAAGACCACGATACGCGAGATACAGATGTGGTGTGAACAGACCGGATTGTCATACTGGGAATATGTAGAGCAGTGCGAGGGCGAAGCCGTGTGGGATTACCTGCGGGAAGTCTGGCAGACTATGAAAGATGCGGTGGAGCGTGGCATTGAAGAAGAAGGAGTGTTGCCCGGCGGCCTCGGTGTACGCCGCAAAGCTGTGGCATATTATATGCATGCCTCAGGGCATAATCAGAGCC
The DNA here is from genome assembly GCA_964486445.1 of uncultured Bacteroides sp. GTDB lineage: Bacteria > Bacteroidota > Bacteroidia > Bacteroidales > Muribaculaceae > CAG-873. Next base: position 20,650 of record CAZAME010000007.1, read on the forward strand.
TAAAGAGTCGAGGGCTTGTCTACGCTTACGCGCTTGCTGTGTCGGAGGAGAATGCTGCCGGTGGCAAGATCGTCACGGCTCCCACATGTGGCTCATGTGGTGTCATGCCGGCAGTACTATATCATCTATATACCTCTAAAGGCTTTTCTGAGCGACGCATTCTGCGTGCTCTTGCCACCGCCGGATTGTTTGGTAATGTAGTCAAATATAACGCATCGGTGTCAGGTGCCGAGGTGGGTTGTCAGGGTGAGGTAGGAGTTGCGTGCGCAATGGCCGCCGCAGCTGCCTCGCAGCTTTTCGGCGGGACTCCCGCGCAGATAGAATATTCGGCAGAAATGGGGCTTGAGCACCACCTGGGGCTCACATGTGACCCCGTTTGCGGCCTTGTGCAGATTCCCTGCATTGAGCGCAATGCTTATGCGGCTGCTCGCGCGCTTGACGCCAATCTATATGCGTCATTCTCTGATGGCCGACATTCTGTGAGCTTCGACCGCATAGTGTCGGTTATGAAGCAGACCGGTCACGATATACCATCGCTTTACAAAGAGACGTCGCAGGGCGGCTTAGCCGTTATAAATTGATGTCAAGCAGACCTTTGAGTCTGTTTACCATGTCGACAGGCAGGTGCAGCCGCGGGTCTGTGGCAGCATCATCTGTGATTGCTTCAAGAAAATGGGGCAGTTCGCGCGAATAGACACTCACCATTCGGTGTGAGTCGGTGCTTTTGTGCGCCATCGTGCGTGAATAAGTAGCATTGGCGAGTCGGTCGGCAAGCTTCACGAAAGGAGCGTATGGAGTTGTGCGTATGCCGGCATAATATGCCTCATTGGCGCGCTCGGCGCGTGTGCGCCCTTTCTCGTTTGTGAGGGCATATATAATTTCTGTAGCAAGTACTTTGTATTTGTCGCCGACAAGCACACCTGCGAGTTGCAGCATGTCGTTGTATGACAGGCGGGCGTCTTCTATTGCGTCATGGAAATATGCTGCAAAAATCAGAGCCGGTAGTTCTTCAGGGTCAGTGAGCACGAGGTGCCCATAGTCCATAACGTTGCGGGCAACCATATCGAGGTGGAGACCGTAGGGGTGAGTGCGGTCGTAGTGCTGGTTGACCAGACTGTGAGCCTTGTGAGCGCGAGCTCGCACGGTGGAGGTGCGGCGGGCATTGATTTCAAGCAGTTTTTCGAATTCTTGGCGTGTCATAGGTGCAAATGTAGTGAAAAAACGGTATTTTTTCACCTTCTGCAGACCTAAATCTTAATTTGAAGGTAAAAAGTGGAGGTTGCGATGAGCAATTTGTCAAGAAAATTCAGTAACTTTGCAGGCAATAAATTTTTAACGCCTCACAGAAGTTAATATGTCATTTATTGCAGACCGAGTAAAAATGGACGGACTCACCTTTGACGATGTCCTGCTCATTCCCGCTTATTCAGAAGTGCTTCCGCGCGATGTGAAACTCACAACACGTTTTTCGCGCAACATCACCCTCAATGTGCCGATTGTGTCAGCCGCTATGGACACAGTCACCGAGGCTCAGCTTGCCATAGCCATTGCTCGCGAGGGTGGCATCGGCGTTATCCACAAAAATATGTCGATTGAAGAACAGGCCCGTCAGGTGCATGCAGTCAAGCGTGCTGAGAATGGCATGATCTATGACCCCGTGACCATTCACCGCGACGCCACTGTGGCCGACGCGTTGGCCATGATGAAGGAATTTCATATTGGTGGCATACCTGTTGTCGATGATAACCGCAAGCTTGTGGGCATCGTCACCAACCGCGACCTGCGCTTTGAACGCGACCTGCGCCGCCCCGTGCGCGAGGTTATGACCTCAGAGAACCTTGTCACTACCACTCAGTCAACCAATCTTGAGGAAGCTGCAGAGATTCTTCAGCGTTATAAGATTGAGAAACTTCCTGTTGTCGACTCGGAGAATCGCCTGATTGGCCTTGTCACATATAAAGATATAACCAAGGCTAAAGACAAACCCAATGCATGCAAGGATGCGCGTGGTCGTCTGCGCGTGGCTGCCGGTATCGGTGTCACCGCTGACTCTATGCAGCGTGCTGATGCACTTGTTGCTGCCGGGGTAGACGCCCTTGTCATCGACACAGCTCACGGTCACTCAAAAGGTGTGATCGGTGTGTTGCGCGCAGTGAAGGAAAAATATCCGCATATCGACGTAGTTGTCGGTAATATCGCCACCGGCGAGGCTGCCAAATATCTTGTGGAAAATGGTGCCGATGGTGTGAAGGTCGGCATTGGCCCGGGCTCCATCTGCACAACCCGTGTGATTGCCGGTGTCGGTGTGCCTCAGTTGTCGGCTGTCTACGACGTAGCCAAGGCTCTTGCCGACACCGATGTGCCCCTGATTGCAGATGGTGGTATACGTTATTCCGGTGATATCGTCAAGGCACTTGCTGCAGGTGCGCACTCAGTGATGCTCGGCGGTATGCTTGCCGGTGTTGAGGAATCTCCCGGTGATACCATCATTTTCAATGGCCGTAAGTATAAGGCTTATCGCGGCATGGGTTCACTCGAGGCTATGGAGAAAGGATCGAAAGACCGCTATTTCCAGGCTGGCGAAACCGACACCAAGAAACTTGTGCCCGAAGGCATCGCGGCGCGAGTGCCATTCAAGGGTTCACTCTATGAAGTTGTCTATCAGATGCTCGGAGGTCTGCGCTCAGGCATGGGCTATTGCGGTGCTCCTGATATCGACGCACTCCACAAGGCCAAGTTTACACGCATTACAAACGCAGGTGTGCTCGAGAGTCACCCCCATGACGTGGCAATCACCTCTGAAGCGCCCAACTACAGTGCAGCTCATCAGTAAGAAATAATAACTGCATCGCATGACAAACTGAGGATATTCACAGGCCCCTTACGCCGGTGAGTATCCTCAAGTCGTTTTTTATGATGAGGTGTCATACAATAAAGTCGCCACTTCATGCGTTAACATCACATAAGCATACAAAAATAGAAATACAGAATCATAGTTCTTTGTAAAATCAATAAGATGAAAAAGCTCATAGCGGCATTGACAGTGATGTGTGCCATCGCCCCGATTGCATCAGGTGCAGCGAAAGATGACCCTACACTGCTCACTATCAACGGCAAGGATGTGCCCCTGTCGGAGTTTGAATATCTCTATAACAAGAGTAACAGTCAGCAGCCTGAAGCACAGCCTGTAGAGGAATATCTCGACATGTTTGTAAACTTCAAGCTTAAGGTTGCCGAGGCAGAGGCCGCCCGCCTTGACACCACACCGGCTTTCCGCAGCGAATTTACACAGTATCGTCGTCAGCTCGGCGAACCTTATTTGATAGATTCAGCTGCCCTTGAGAAGCTTGTGCAAGATGTATATGCCCGTATTGGCGAAAACGTATGGGCAAGTCATATTATGATGGTAGATCCTGATGCTCCCCGAGTGCTCGACAGCCTGCGCACCGCTATCGTGGCAGGTGAAATTACCTTTGACGAGGCTGCCGAGAAATACTCGATTGACAAGGCATCGGCCCGTTACGGAGGTCGTATGGGGCTTGTTGCTGCCGGTGCTACACCGCCTCCGTTTGAGGAGGTCATGTATGCCACCGCAGTCGGTGAGTATTCTCCTGTTGTGAACTCTGGCGTTGGCTTCCACATTATCCGTGTCGACGACCGTCAGCCTGCCAAGGGAGAAGTCAAAGCATCGCATATTCTCAAACTCACCAAGATGCTTCCCGATGATCAGAAGGAGCAGGCCCGTCGTCAGATCGACTCGATCTATGATGTGCTTGTGGCCGGTGCCGATTTTGCCGAGGTGGCCGCCCGTGAGTCACAAGATCCCGGATCTGCCCGCAATGGAGGTTCGCTCGGATGGTTTGGACAGGGCCGCATGGTGCAGCCTTTCGACAGCATCAGTTTCGCAATGAAGCCAGGTGAGATCTCCCGCCCGTTTGAGACAGATTTTGGCTACCATATTATTTATAAGGAAGACGAGCGAGGTGTGCAGCCTCTCGACTCTCTCCGCGGCAATCTGCTTGCGCGCTTTGACAACGATGGTCGCACTGCAGCTCTGCGCACAGCTTTTATCGACAGCCTGCAGAAGGCATATAACACGGCAACTTCTGAAGAAGCATACGACAAATATCTCGATGAAATGGAGAAGAAACATCCCGCATATCGCAATCTGCTCAATGAGTATCGCGACGGCATGCTGCTCTTTGAGATGAGTAATGCCCGTGTGTGGGACAAGGCTTCGGCCGACAATGACGCCCTCGAGGCATATTTTGAAGAAAACCGTGGTAAATATACCTGGGAGAAGCCCCGCTATAAAGGCTACATTATCTCGGCTACCTCAGACTCTGTGCTCACTGCTGCGATGGCCTTGGCAGAAAGCATGCCGGCCGACATCACCGCCGACTCTGTGGCACGTGATCTGCGGGCAAAGTTTGGCAAGGAAGTCAAGGTAGAACGTGTGCTCAACGCCAAGGGAGACAACAAGATTGTAGACCATGTTGTCTTCGGTCGCCCGAAAGCTGCCGGCAAGAGCAAGTGGGTGGCATTCTCGCCATGGCGTGGACGCATGATTGATGCTCCCGAGTCAATGGCCGATGTGCGTGGAGCTGTCACTACCGACTATCAAGCCCGTCTTGAAGCCGAGTGGCTCGATGAGCTTCACAAGAAATATCCTGTGAAAATAAACAAGAAGGTGCTCAAGAAGGTGAAGTCTGCTGCAGGCAAATAAGCCTTTCATGAAAGTATAAATATATATCCGTCGCGCGGTTAACATTTATTATAGACCGCCGACGGGTATTTTTTTATAACTTTGCCATCTAAAGACCAATACTTTAAAAAAGTGAAGAATCGCATCATTCTTTCGGCTATGGTGGCTGCCTCGGCAGCCCTGGCAGCAATGGCTATAGACAATGTCGCTGAAGAGGTGGCATGGGTTGTGGGCGACGAGCCTATATATAAATCAGAAATTGAGGAGCAGTACATGGCTTTGCAGCAAGAGCGCCAGCCCATCAACGGCGACCCTTACTGCGTGATTCCCGAGCAGATGGCTATAGAAAAGCTTTTTCTGCATCAGGCCGATCTCGATACTGTAGAAGTGTCGGAGTCGCAGGTGCAGCAGGCCGTTGACTCGCGCATCATCTATATGATTGCCAATCTTGGCTCTCGTGAAAAGCTTGAGCAGATGTTTCACCGCTCTTTCCCGGAAATTCGTGAGCAACTGTCGACCAACATGCGCAATCAGTATCGTGTCGGCGAAGTACAGCGCAAACTCACAGATAACCTCAAGGTCACACCATCAGACGTGCGTCGCTTCTTCGATAAGCTCCCTGCCGACTCGGTGCCTTATGTGCCCATGCAGGTTGAGGTGCAGCTGATAACGCTCAATCCTGTAATTCCGCGCCAGGAGATAGAAGACGTCAAGGCGCGTCTGCGCGAGTACTCCGACAGGGTTACCCGTGGTGAGAGTGACTTCTCCACACTTGCTATCCTTTATAGCGAGGCCCCTGAGTCGCGTAATGGTGGCGAGATCGGCTTCATGGGCCGTGGACAGCTGGTACCCGAGTATGCGGCTGTTGCCTTTAACCTCAATGACCCCAAGAAGGTGTCGAAGATTGTGGAGACCGAGTATGGCTATCATATCATTCAGCTCATCGAGAAGCGAGGCGACCGCATCAATCCACGCCATATCCTCTTGCGCCCGAAGTTGGCCGGAAAAGACCTCATTGATGCAGTTAATCGTCTTGACTCGCTGCGCACTGCCGTGCTCGACAAAAATGAAATGACATTTGGCGAAGCAGCCCGCTATATTTCGCAAGACAAGGATACGCGTTATAGCAACGGTGTGATGGTGAACCAGCAGAACGGCACAACCCGATTCGAGATGTCGCAATTGCCTCAGGAAATAGCCCGCACAGTGTCGAAACTCGAGGTGGGCCAGGTGAGCAACGCCTTTGTGATGAAAGACCCCAAGAGCAGCCGCGACATTGTTGCGGTGGTGCGTCTCACCAACCGCATTGACGCCCATAAGGCTAATCTTGCCGACGACTATCAGCAGATAAAGGATATGTATGAAGAGTCGCAGCGAACCAAAATCATCAAGGACTGGCTTGCCAAGAAAATCAAGAATACATACGTGCGAGTTGAAGAAGGCTGGCGCAACTGCACCTTTGAGCACGATGGCTGGATCAAGGCTCAGAAATAATTTGCCCGCGCGAGCATGACAGTGAAAACCAGAAAAAAAACAATGCGATGCCGCCTCCGACGCTTGTCGGCTGCGGCATTGATTGTGTCGGCACTGCTGCCTTTGTTTATGCAGGCTGTGCCACAGTCGGCGCGTCAACGCCGCCCCGATATAAGGCCACAGATACCTCGGGCCGACCGCAACAGCGGTCAGCGAGTCTTCATCGAGCATGCCGATGTGATGGAGAAGCTCAATGACACTTTTATCATCCTGCGTGGTGATGTGAGATTTTCTAAAGGTGCCATGCTCATGTTCTGCGACAGTGCGCACTATTTCCCCGACACCGAGTCGATGGATGCGTTCTCGAATGTGCGTATGGAGCAGGGTGACACGCTGTTTATCTATGCTGATGAACTCAACTATAACGGCCCGGCTGAAATTGCATATCTCTATGCCAATGGTGTCGACTCTGTGCGCTTGATAAATCGCGATGTTATGCTTAAAACACCGGTCTTTGTCTATGACTTAGGCATAGACTTAGGGTATTATAATGTAGGTGGTGCTCTCACAGATGCTAAAAACCGCCTGACTTCGCTCGAAGGCGAGTATGTGCCCTCGACAAAGGAGGCAAATTTCTATCAGAATGTGCACCTTAATGCACGCGGCGACAAGGACACGCTCGACATCTATACCGACACGCTATATTACAACACCGACACACATGTGGCGGAGCTTTTCAGTGCGTCGCAGGTGGTGAATGCACGTGCTACTATATACACGACCAATGGCACTTACAACACAGAGACCAATATTGCTGACCTTTATGACCGCTCGATGGTGAAGACCTCAAATAACAATATCATCGTTGGCGATACTCTTTTCTATAACCGCAATCTCGGTTATGGTGAGGCCTGGGGAAGTATGGTGTTGATTGACTCAGCCAAGAAGTCGCGCCTTGAGGGCGATTACGGATTCTACAACGAGCGCACTGACAGCTCTTATGTCACAGGCCATGCCCTGGCTATGGAGTATTCGCAGGCCGATACACTGTATCTTCATGGTCGTCAGATACAGACTTTCAGAATGTTTGATACGATACGCATAGAGCCCGACACGATAGCCGGCACCCCGGAGATTGTGCGTGTTGACACCACAAATGTACTTGTTGCATATCCCAGAGTGCGGTTCTATCGCACCGATATGCAAGGCATCTGCGACTCGATGCGCTTTGAGAGCCGCGACACTACATTGTATATGTTTGTGCATCCGGTGGTGTGGAGCGGCGAGCGACAGATATTTGGCCGCGAGATACAGGTGCACCTCAATGACTCTACAATCGACTGGGCGCGTCTGCCTCAGAGCGGATTTACGGCTGAACATGTGGCCGAGGAGTTCTATCAGCAGATGAGCGGCAAGGATATGAAAGCATATTTTACCGACGGCGAGCTCACTCATCTTGACGTGAGCGGCAATGTGCAGTCGATATATCTGCCTATGGAGAACGACTCGACATACAACAAGCTCTTCATGATAGAGTCGAGCTTTCTTTCGGCCGATTTTGTGAATCGCGAGCTCGTGCGCATGAAGCTGTGGCCCGAGAACAACACTACGGGCACGCCTTTGTTCCTGGCTCGCAAATCGCAGTATTATCTGCAGGGCTTCAAGTGGTATGAGCATTTGAGGCCCATAGATCCCCTTGATGTATTTAACGAGCCCGAAGGCTGGGCTGAGCTTATCAACAGCGAGGAGCAAGTGCCCGGCGAGAAACGCCGCACGCGCAAAGCTGTGGCACCTGCTGTCAGTGAACCTGTTGAGCGTGCTGAAGTCTCCGAGCCTTCGGAAGATAATGAAGATAATAAAGAAACTCAACCCACAATAGAATGAAACAGCTCATGGACCTGACTGTAGTCTCGGCAGAGAGACTCAGCAGTAATTATGCCCTGTTGAAGCTGTCGCCTGCCGACAAATCGGTGTCGTTGCCGGCGATGATGCCCGGGCAGTTTGTGCAAGTGGAAGTCCCCGACTCAAAGACTACCTACTTGCGTAGACCAATATCGGTGTGCAATGTCGATGACGAAGGCTGCCTGTGGCTGCTTGTGCGCGACGCCGGTGCGGGAACCCATGCTTTGGTTGAATTGCAGCCGGGTCGCCGACTCAATTTGCTTCTTCCCTTGGGGCACGGATTCTCGTGTGATGATGCTGCGGGCAAGCGCACTCTGCTTGTCGGTGGAGGTGTAGGCGTAGCGCCGCTGCTTTATCTTGGCCGTGTGCTCAAGCAGGCTGGTGCCGACGTTCACTTTCTGCTCGGCGCGCGTAGCAAGGCTGATCTGTTGCTTCTCGATGAGTTTGAGAGAGTAGGCAAAGTGAGTCTGTCGACCGATGACGGCTCTGCCGGCACTCCTGGAGTTGTCACACAGAATCCTGCAATCACTGAGGGTGATGCCGACATTATCTATTGCTGTGGCCCAATGCCCATGATGAAGGCTGTGGCCCGAGTGGCTCGCGAAAAGGCTGTGGCCTGCGAAGTGTCGCTCGAGAACGAGATGGCCTGTGGTCTTGGTGCATGTCTGTGCTGTGTTGAAAAAACGGTTGAAGGTCATCTGTGTGTATGCACCGAGGGCCCAGTATTTAATATCGATAGACTGCTATGGTGAATCTTGGAGTGAAAATAGGCTCTCTCGAGTTGAAGAATCCGGTGCTCACTGCTTCCGGCACATTTGGTTACGGCGAAGAGTTCGCTGATCTTATTGATCTTAGCCGTTTGGGCGGCATCATCGTCAAGGGCACTACACTTGAGCCGCGCGAAGGCAACCCATATCCGCGTATGCATGAGACACCGTCGGGCATGCTCAATGCCGTGGGCTTGCAGAACAAGGGTGTCGACTACTTTATCGAGCATATATATCCCCGCATCAAGGATCTTGACACTGAGGTGCTTGTGAATGTGTCGGGGGCAAAGATTGCTGATTATGTGGCAGTGTGCGAAAAACTCGCCGCGCTCGACAAGATTCATGCAATTGAGGTGAATATATCGTGCCCGAATGTGAAGCAGGGTGGCATGGCATTTGGTACCACCTGCGAAGGGGCTGCCGAAGTGACTCATGCGGTGCGCGAGGCTTTTCCCCGCACTCTGATAGTGAAACTGTCGCCTAATGTGACATCGATTGCCGATATAGCCCGTGCCGTGGAGGCCGAGGGTGCCGACTCTGTGTCGTTGATAAATACACTGATGGGCATGGCGGTGGATGTGGAGCATCGCCGTCCCTATCTGTCAACTGTCACCGGCGGTTTGTCGGGGCCTGCAGTGCGGCCCGTGGCAGTGCGCATGGTGTGGCAGGTTGCAAAGGCTGTGTCTATTCCAGTTATCGGTCTTGGTGGCATATCATGTGGCCACGATGCTCTGGAGTTTATAATGGCCGGCGCAACAGCAGTGCAGATTGGCACAGCCAACTTTGTCGATCCCGCCGTGTCTGTGAAAACTGTTGATGAAATAGCCGACTATATGCACCGCCACGGTGTTAGCGACATCAACGAGCTCCGTGGTATAATATAATAAGCGGTATTCATAATAACTTCGATACACAAAAAAGCACCTTGGCATGCCAAGGTGCTTTTTTGTGTTATTCAGTTGCAGTTAAATCTCGGAATTGTTTGATGCTACGGGGTAAGTATACAGTTGTTAAAAGTATGATGAAAATGATTATTGCAGCGACAACAATCCAAAAGCGGTATCGACCCACAACCCAAAGATTTGAGAGAAATAAAGTGAACAGTACAGCGCAGGCCATGCCGAGGACTATTTCTCCTGTCAGTGCATAGAAGCGTAATGATGCAACTTGCTTCATTATTTGAGCAGGTGCTCCTGTGAGTATATTGATCTTCTTCGTTCTGAGGTATAGATGTGAATACCAGATGGTTGTTACTACCATAAAAGCTTCAAGGAAAATCTTTATTCCAATTGTGAACACGTCATTTCCAAAACCAGATCTCCATGCGAGAGGAAATACGATTGCAAAAATCAAGGTTGAGAACGCTCCATGGCGATAAGATCGCATGATTTTTTTCTGCGCAGAGTTGCATGTCTTGGAGTTGAGTTTTATTGGCTCACTGCTCTTTTGAGCGAGTACGTCGTCGAGGGTTGTCATACTTTTTTTGAGTTCGTCAAAGTTCATATTTAGATTTTGAGATAAGTTTGTTTTTAATCCTGTGAATTTTCGTAGCCACGTTATTTCGTTCTATGCCGATAATTTCTCCGATTTCCTCATAGGAGTATTCATCAAGCCATAAAAGGATAATCGCTTTTTCAATCGGAAGAAGTCGGTTTATCAGTTCGTGGAGAGCTGTAAGTTGTTCGGCCTTGTTATCATCAGTTTCAGAAGAAATATCGACAACCGAGATTTCAAATGGCAGAGTTTTAACGTTCGGTCTGTAATTGCGTATAGCCATTAAAGCTGAGTTTACAGCAACACGATACACCCATGTAGATAGCTTGCTCTCCCCCTTGAATTGCTCTAACCCCAACCAAAGGTTGGTAAGGATTTCCTGACGTAAATCCTCGTATGGCACTTTCAAGGTCGCATAGGCCCAGCAGACCTTGTTTATGATGCGGGAATGTTCTTTGACAAAAGATGCAAACTCCCGGCTTGTTTTTGGTGGACTTCCCATTTTCTTGATGTTTTGTAACGTTAGGTGCAAAATTGCCCCTAAAAGTTACACTTACCTTAAAAATTTTTTTAGATCTATGTGTTCCAGAAAATTACTAAAGCGTTTTCATGAGTGAAGCTACATGGGAAGTCGCGTTTGAGGTCATTAATGACGTTTCATTTGAGCTTAAAATTGTCTGCATAGAAAATGGGCTTTAACGCACTATAAAAGTACGGTAAAACCCACTATGCTGAAAAGACTGGCAAGTTATTTATGTCTTTTGAAACTTTTACCTTAATAGTCAGTACCGATAGGAAATATATCTAAGAATGAGAGTTTTTCGTTGGTTACTACTGCTTTAACCACAATGAAAGTGTCATCACTATCGGGAGACCATTTGTATTTAACCATATACGTGTCGTCACTCTCTAAAGGCAGCACTGTAAGAGACCTTATGCCGTATTGAGAAACATCCTGTGCATGAATGACAGCATCTGCATCATATTGAGTTGTGTAGTCCGCGAGTTTCGCAATTAGCTCAGGAGACATGTGATTTTTCATTAACTCTACATTTGCCCCTTCGTTGTTCTCAACGTTTTGCATATATGCGACGTAGAAATCTTTTATTTTTTCTTTGCACTGCCCATAGGAAAACAGAGCACTCATGGAGAGCACGCTCACAAGGAGCATTTTTAATAGTTTGTTCGTCATATTATGATTATTGAAGTAGGATAACAAAAGTACAACAACTCTCATAATTATACAAAAAACGATTGGGGCTCGATGTGATTATGGTGAGAAGACAACGTCGTTCTGTCCATTGTCAATAGGGGCGTGTTTTGCTCTTGAGATATGGATTTGCATACGTCGGAAATTATTGTTTAATTTGCGATGAATAAACACAAATCCGTTGTAGTAAGAAACAGAAAGACAAAGCACGACATATCACAAACATGACTTTTAGACAAGTTATTTGGGTTAATTAAATCTGGAAAATTTACAT
>CAZAME010000008.1:0-31345 GCA_964486445.1 uncultured Bacteroides sp.
ATTCGCTCATGTCGATGCGCACCAGAGTATCGGCCGAGTCAAAGAGATATTCGGCAAGCTTCTTGGCAAGATGTGTCTTGCCCACACCTGTCGGGCCGAGGAACATGAACGTGCCTATGGGCTTGTTGGGGTCTTTCAGACCGATGCGATTGCGCTGGATGGCCTTGACAATCTTGTCGATAGCGTTGTCCTGACCGATGATGGCCGCTTTGAGTGCCGGAGCCATTTCACGCAGGCGTTTGCCCTCGGCCTGAGCTATACGCTGGACCGGCACGCCGGTCATCATAGCCACGACTTCTGCAACTTTGTCGGTGTCGACTGTCTCGGGCGAACCGCTGACGCGCTCCTCCCACTCGGCTTTAGCCTTCTCGAGCTGTTCGGTGAGCTGTTGTGCGCGGTCACGGAAAGAAGCAGCGCTCTCGAAGTTCTGGGCTTTGGCTGCTTCAAGCTTGCGGCGTGTAGCTTCCTCTATGTCGGCTTCGAGCTGCTCGATTTCTTTTGGAACTACGATATTGGTTATGTGTATACGCGAGCCGGCCTCATCCATGGCGTCAATAGCCTTGTCGGGGAAATTGCGGTCGCTCACATAACGGTCGGTGAGCTTTACGCATGCTTCGAGAGCATCGGGGGTGTAAACCACATTGTGGTGACGCTCATATTTGTCTTTTATATTATTGAGTATCACTAAAGTTTCCTCAGCCGTAGTTGGCTCAACCATTACTTTCTGGAAGCGACGTTCAAGGGCACCGTCTTTCTCGATATTCTTGCGGTATTCGTCGAGCGTAGTAGCGCCGATACATTGTATTTCGCCGCGAGCCAAAGCTGGTTTAAGCAGATTGGCGGCATCCATGCTGCCTGCTGCATTACCTGCGCCGACGATGGTGTGTATTTCGTCGATGAATAGGATTATGTCTTTATTCTTGGCCAGTTCGTTGAGGATGCCTTTTATGCGCTCTTCAAATTCGCCGCGATATTTTGTGCCTGCCACAAGCGAGGCCATATCGAGCGACACGACGCGCTTGCCAAAGAGGATGCGCGACACCTTTCGCTGCACGATGCGCAGGGCAAGGCCTTCCACGATCGCCGATTTACCTACGCCGGGCTCGCCTATCAGCACAGGGTTGTTCTTCTTTCGGCGGCTCAGAATCTGGGCAACACGCTCTATTTCCACCTCACGGCCAACGACAGGGTCGAGGCGATTTTCTTCGGCAGCACGGGTCATGTCATTGCCGAATTTATCAAGCAGAGGCGTGTCATGTCCGGCGTTCTGGCGGCTGCTCGGGCGCTGAGCCGGACCTTGGCTGCGACTGTCACTGCGCGGTGCTCCGCTTCCGCCGGCGGGTGCGCCTTCGTCTTCATCGGGGTCTGCATCGTCGAAATTTGCTCCTGCCACCGGAGTGTCAGCCGACAAGCGCAGCAGAGTGGCGTAGTCGACGCCTGCGCGCGTAAAAGGCTTTATGAAGTCCATGGCGAGCACTTCGCTGTTGTGGAATATAGCCAGCAGCAGATGCACAGGTGCTACGGCCGACTGCTTGAGCATACGTGCTTCGAGGGCACTGAGTTTGAGAATGCGGTTTGTGAGATCGTCGACCGACGGTGTTTGTCCGGCAGCGGCACCCACTTCATATAATTCATTGTCAAGCACTTGCTGGAGCTCATAGGCCGAGGCATTGCCGGCGGCACGCTCCACAAGTTTGAAGGTGTCGGAGTTCATGTCGCGCATCAGCGCCAGCAGCAGATGTGCCGGAGAGATTACCGTGTTGTTGTGGCGGACTGCCTCCTGACGGCTGCCGTCAAGGACAGTGGCAACTTCTTTTGTGAATCTTATATCCATGTTAAAGTGAAGAATTATCTTGTGTCAGTAGTGTCAGAGTCTGATTAGAAATATATAACGCTCATGACCTGTAAATATTACATGCAATAACTGTGCCAAAAGAGTTCGGCGGTGATGAATCTATTATTATAAATAAAAAAATGAGCTGATGGTTCATTCCGACGGTTATTATTATCAAAAAAATTATTACCTTTGTAGGTTGAAAACCGACAGCATTTAGACTGAAGGGTGGTATAGCCGCCAATCTTCAGGTGTGAGTCTGTGCCGGTGGATTATCACCCGGCGCTAACTTGCTGCGGGGCTCATTGTTTTTAAATATCAAGACGATAAAAATGTTAGAAGAAGACCGCATTATCAAGATAAACATTGAGAATGAAATGAAGTCGGCATATATCGACTACTCAATGTCTGTCATAGTGTCGCGAGCGCTGCCTGATGTGCGCGACGGCCTCAAGCCCGTGCACCGGCGTGTGCTTTTTGCAATGAACGATATGGGCAACACCTCCGACAAGCCGCTCAAGAAGTCGGCAACTGCCGTGGGTGAAGTTATCGGTAAGTATCACCCTCATGGCGATGCCTCTATTTATGGCACTCTCGTGCGTCTGACCCAGGACTGGGCAATGCGCTGCACTCTTGTTGAGGGCCACGGTAACTTCGGCAGCATTGACGGCGACTCGCCGGCTGCTATGCGATACACCGAGGTGCGCCTGCGCAAGATGGGCGAGGAAATGCTCCGTGACCTTGACAGCGATGCTGTTGACTTCCAGCCAAACTTCGACAATACACGCAAGGAGCCTCTTGTGCTTCCCACCCGTTTCCCCAACCTGCTCGTCAACGGTGCGTCGGGTATTGCCGTGGGTATGGCTACAAACATGCCTACCCATAACCTCGGCGAGTCTATCGACGCCACTATCGCGCTGATCGACAATCCTGAGATGTCTATTGCCGAACTCACCAAGATCATCAAGGCTCCCGATTTCCCCACCGGTGGTATCATCTATGGCTATCAGGGTGTGAAAGATGCATACGAGACAGGTCGTGGCCGCATCGTTATCCGTGCCAAAGCCGACATCGAGCAGGTTGACAACCACGAATGCATTATCGTGCATGAGATTCCCTATAACGTCAACAAGGCCGAGCTTATAAAATATATCGCCCAACTTGTCAATGAGAAAAAACTCGACGGCATTGCCGACCTCAACGACGAGAGCGACTATCAGGGCATGCGCATAGTTATTCAGCTCAAGAGCGACGCCAACTCAAATGTCGTTCTTAACAAGCTGTTTAAGATGACTCAGCTGCAGTCGTCATTCTCCGTAAACAATGTGGCTCTTGTTGACGGTCGCCCAGAGCTGTTGAACCTCAAGCAACTGTTGCAACACTTCATCAATCATCGTCATGAAGTGGTGATACGTCGCACACGCTTTGAGCTTGGCAAGGCACAGGAGCGTGCCCACATTCTCGAAGGCTTGCTAATAGCTGTGGATCACATTGACGAAGTCATCCATATCATACGCTCGTCAAAGGATACAGCCCTTGCCCGCGAACGGCTCACAGAGCGCTTCTCGCTCACCGAAGTTCAGTGCAATGCCATTCTGGCTATGCAGCTCCGACAGCTCACCGGCCTGGAAATGGAGAAACTGCAGGCTGCATACGACGAAGTTATGGCCGAGATCGCCCGCCTGCAACTCATCCTTACCGACGAGACTGTGTGCTGGAATCTTATCAAAGACGAACTCCGCGAGATCAAGGACAAATATGCCGACCCGCGCAAGACCGAAATCAACTACACCGCCGGCAATTTTGCTGATGAAGACTTTTATGCCGATGACGACATGATAATCACCATATCGCACATGGGCTACATCAAGCGCACTCCGCTGAGCGAATTCCGTGCACAAAACCGTGGTGGTGTAGGCGCCAAGGGCAGCGACACCCGCGACGAAGACTTCATCGAGTATATATATCCGGCATCAATGCACAATGACCTGCTATTCTTCACCAAGAAGGGCATATATTACCGCATGAAGGTGTATGAACTCACTCCCGGCACCAAGAACTCCAAGGGCCGCGCGATTCAGAATCTGCTTGAAATTGCGCCCGATGACGCCATTAATGCCGTTATACCCATCAAGGGCATCAAAGACGAAGAGTTTGCCAACACCCATAATCTTGTGTTTGCCACCAAGTCAGGTGTTATCAAGAAGACACCTCTCAGCCAGTATGTCAACGCTCCCACAAAGGGTAAGAAGGCTATCATCATCCGCGAAGACGACCAGCTCGTGGGTGTAGAGCTCACCGATGGCAACAGCGAGATCATTATGGCTAACCGCAGTGGCCGCGCCATCCGCTTCCACGAAAGTGCAGTGCGCGAAATGGGCCGTGTGTCGACCGGTGTGCGTGGCATGACTCTTGCTTCACCCGATGACGAAGTGGTGGGCATGATCTGCATGGCTCCCGACACAACCAACGATGTGCTCGTGGTGAGCGCCAACGGCTTTGGCAAGCGTTCGCCCCTCGAAGATTATCGCGTGACAAACCGTGGTGGCAAGGGCGTCAAGACCATCAATGTCACCGACAAGACCGGTGAACTTGTGGCTATAAAGAGCGTCAACGACGAAAACGACCTTGTTATTATCAATCGCAGCGGCATCACACTTCGCATCCGCGTTGCTGATATCCGAGTGCAGGGTCGTGCTACACAAGGTGTCAGACTCATCAACCTCGAGAAGCGCAACGACGTTATTGCATCGGTTTGCTCCACCGCAACTGACCCTGAGGAGGTCTCGGAGGAAGTAGAGGGCACTGAGCTTGAGGCTCCCCTTGCCGACGACGATGTAGATATTACCGGCAACGAAGTCGATGACAACGAAGCTCCGGCCGAAGAATAAGCGACTCAAAAACGAGAAAAGAAATACAAAACATACTTATTTTCTAAACAGTATCACACCCTTATGAAAAAAACTGTAATCTTAGGTCTTTGCCTTGCCTTCGGGCTTGGCGCCTCTGCCCAGACAAAGTTAGTCAAGGAAGTGGAGCGCAACACCAAGAACAACTATGTAGAGGCTGCCAAGCAGATGCAGCCCGCATTCACCGATCCCGAGACTGCCAATGACGCATATCCCCGTTATGTTGTCGGCAAAGCCGGTTTCGATCAGTATGACTCAGACTTCGGCAAGAAGCAGCTGGGCATGCCTGTCGACGATATCGTTATGTCTGACGCTCTGCTGGGTGGCTATGACTATATGATGCAGGCTATTGCTCTCGACACTATCATTGACCCCAAGGGCAAGGTTAAAACCAAATATTCAAAGAATGTCATTAACACTGTAGCCGGTCACTTCAATGACTTCCTCACCGCAGCCGGCACCTACTGGAATGCTCAGAACTACAAGGGCGCTCTCAACTCCTGGAAGGCATACACCGATCTTGCCCGTGATGCACGCTTTGCAAAGCACATTCAGGCTCCTGCCGACACTACCCTTCAGGACTTCATCTTCAACCAGGCTATCGCATGCTTCCAGCTGCAGGACTATCCCGGTGCTCTTGACAAGTTTATTGAGACAATGAATGTCGGCCCCGCCAAGAAGCAGGTTTATGACTATGCTCTGTCTGTAGCTTCTCAGCTTGACCGTCTCGACACTATCGTGCTTGTCTGCGAGAAGGCTATGCCCATTTATGGCGAAGGCGACAACTCATATCTGATCAACATCATCAACGTCTACAACCGCAAGGGCGACTACAACAATGCCGACCGATTGATCAATGAGGCTCTGGCTAAGGAACCCGCAAATGCCGAACTCTGGCGTGTGAAAGGCTATCTCCAGGAGTATCAGGACAAGTCGGATGATGCACTTGAGTCTTACAAGAAGTCAGTAGAGAGCGACGGCAATTATGCCAATGGCCTTTATGACTATGCCCGCGCTATCTACAACAAGGGCATGCGTCTTGAAGATGCAACCTCGCAGGCCGATTACGGTCGAGTTTATAAAGAGCAGCTTATCCCCATGTATAAGGAGTCAAAGGCTATGCTGGAGAAAGCAGCTTCTATCACAAACGATGACCATCTGCAGGATCAGATCGAGAAACTGCTCAGCAACGTAAACTATAAACTCGGTCAGGAATAATATCCGCCGGCATAATAGCTAATAATACAAGACTCCACTCTCGCCAAGGCACACGACCGGCAGAGTGGAGTCTTGTATTATTATATAATAATGTGTAACTTTGCGGCAGTAAATATCAATCTATTACACCGACATGCAGGATACAAATGCTCAATATGATGAGGCCCTCGGCCGTTGCCGTGATATTTTTGTAAAAAAACTTGCTGATTATGGGCCCTCGTGGCGCTTGCTGCGCCCGCAGGCAGTCACCGATCAGTTGCTCATCAAGGCCCGCCGCATCCGCTCTTTACAGATAAAAGGCAAGAGCCTGGTGGGCGAAGGCATCCTGCCCGAGTTTGTCGCCCTTGTCAACTATGGCATAGTCGGCATGATACAGCTGTCGCTCGGATTTGCTGATAGCAAGGATATCACCAATGCACGTGCCATAGAGCTCTATGACAACTGCGCAGCTCAGGCGCGCGCTTTGCTCCAGGCCAAGAATCACGACTACGACGAAGCATGGCGTTGGATGCGGGTGCTGTCGTTTGCCGACCTTATTCTCACGAAAATTGAGCGCTGCAAGGAGATCGAGGACCACGACGGTCATACAGAGGTGTCGGAAGGCGTCGATTCAAATTATATGGACATCATCAATTATGCGATGTTTGCCATAATAAAACTTACTGAAAAGGCCGACTGATCAACGATAGCATGACAGACCTTACACGACAGAGACTTCGCACATGCACGGTTTGGTTCGCTCGCATCATTGTGGGTGTCACCTTCGTATTGTCGGGTTTTGCCAAGTGCATTGATCCGGCAGGCACGCTTTTCAAAATCGAGGATTACGTGAGTGCATGGGGCATGACGCCAGTGTATGTGTTTGACATCACAGCTGCGTTCTCCTTAGCAGTGGTGGAGTTTGTCATTGGTGTCATGCTGCTGCTGGGGTGCTACCGCAGAGTAGTGACGTGGTTGCTTATCGCTGTGATGAGCGTGATGCTGCCCCTGACGTTGTATATATGGATAGCCGACCCTGTGTCAGACTGCGGATGCTTTGGCGATATGCTGGTTATCTCCAACGGTGCCACGTTTGCAAAGAATATTGTGCTCACTGCTTTGGTAATAACCTTGGCAGTGTGGAATAAACAAGGCGCAGCAGTTGTGCGCCCGGCATTCCAGTGGATTGCCTGTGTGCTGAGCATTGCCTACGCCTTTACTCTGGCATTTATAGGATATAACTATCAACCGCTGATAGACTTCCGCCCTTATCCCGTGGGGACTTCTCTGGCTACAGATACCGCAGAGGGTGATGATGCCGCCGACGAGGTGAGTTTTATTTACGAAAAAGACGGAGTGCATGCTACATTTCATGCTGACTCACTGCCCGACGACAGCTGGACTTACGTAGACCGAGTGTCGTCGACAAAGTCATCGGTTCCCGCTGGGATTGCCTTTTATGACGAATATGGCGACGATGTCTCAGATGAAGCTATTGACACCGACGGCGACCAGTTGTTGGTGCTTATCCCCGATGCCTCATCAATAGGCTACTCTCGCGCGCACCTTATACGCACATTTGAGAAAGCAATGGAGAGCATCGGTGGCAGGATGACTGTGGTGCTAGCCGGTGACCGCGACGGCGACTGGCGCAACCACATTGGCAGCGGCTTGCAGGTACTCGAGGCCGAAGACACATCTATCAAGGAACTTGCCCGAGGAGAAATCGCGCTGGTGTATCTGACCTCGGGCCGTATCCGGTGGAAGCTCAATGTTTCATCATTGCCAACAGACTATCTTGACTCCGCCAATTTTTCACGTAACTATCCTCTGGGGCGTCTGGCAATCAACAGCGACAGATGGCTGTGGAGTCTGTCTACACTGTATGTCTGCGCACTTGTGTTATTGGCGATTTTGCCATGGCTAATATTGCAAGTGACTGTAAAAAGGCGTAACTTTGCACAATGATAGAGGTGCACCGCACCACACGGTCAAAACACATATATAATCATATATTCTTTAAAGAAATGAGAAAAAACATTGTTGCCGGCAACTGGAAGATGAATACCACTCTTCCTGAAGGCGTAAAGCTTGCCGAAGAAGTAAATGAGGCCCTCAAGGGTGTTACCCCCAACTGCGATGTCATCATCTGCGTGCCTTTCACACACCTTGCTCCTGTCAACGCTGTAATTGATCCTGCCAAGCTTGGTCTCGGTGCAGAAAACTGTGCCGATCACGCTAAGGGTGCTTACACCGGTGAGGTTTCGGCTGCTATGGTAGCATCAACCGGCGCTAAGTATGTGATCCTCGGTCACAGCGAGCGTCGCCAGTACTACGGCGAGACTTCTGAGACTCTCCGCGAGAAGGTAGCTCTTGCTCTTGAAAACGGCCTGACTCCCATCTTCTGCATCGGTGAGGTTCTTGAGGAGCGCGAAAACGGCACATACAACGATGTTGTGAAGAAGCAGATCGAAGAAGGCCTCTTCAATCTCTCTGCTGAAGACTTCGGCAAGATCATCCTCGCTTACGAGCCCGTTTGGGCTATCGGCACCGGCAAGACTGCTACAGCCGACCAGGCAGAGGATATGCACGCCCACATCCGTGCAACCATTGCCGAGAAGTATGGCAAGGAAGTTGCTGACAACACCTCTATCCTCTACGGTGGCAGCTGCAAGCCCTCTAACGCTGCTGAACTCTTCGCTAAGCCCGACGTAGACGGTGGTCTCATTGGCGGTGCCGCTCTCGATTGTGCATCGTTCATGGGTATTGTCAACGCTTTCTGATTGGCGTGAGCACACGTTAAGAAAGTTTTTAACAATAAACAAGGCTGCAAAGATACATTTTTTGTATTTTTGTAGCCTTGATAATATATACCGGATATTATGTCGACAAAATTTCTGCTCCATCGCCTGCGTTTGCAGGCATTGCCTATGATGTTGCTTCCGATAGCAGCATTGGCTGCCGATGACAACACACTGCTCACGCGTGTCACCAGTGATTCGCTTTCAACAGTGGTGGTGGTGCTTCCCGACGGTCTTGCCGCTCAACTTATGGCTTCACCGGGCGGTAACGAAGCGACTGATGAACAAAAATCCGACGACACCGAGTCGGTGACTACGCGCAAGCCGGCGCAGCGATCGGTGGGCTATCGAGTGCAGATATACAGCGACAACAACCAGCGCACCGCCAGAGCTGAGGCTGAGCGACGTGCATCGGCAATTCGCTCGCATTTCCCGGAGTATCAGGCATACGTCGTTTTTCAGTCGCCCTATTGGCGAGTGCGTGTGGGCGATTTCCGCTCGCGATCGCAGGCCGAAGACGCCGTGCAGCAGATGCGTCAGGTTCTCCCTGCCTACGGCAAGGAAATGCGCGTTGTTAAAGATCGCATAAACGTCGACTGAATCACTTGCCTCTGATTCGGCATATAGAATAAACCTAAAACAACCTCATTCATATTATAGTCTTGGAAAAAATTACCGTTGACACAGATGATAATCGCGTAAGCCTTATTGCCGGCCACATCCGGGAAATATTGCGTCTGATAGGCGAGGACCCCGATCGCGAGGGCTTACTCAAGACCCCTGTGCGTGCAGCCAAGGCACTCGACTTTATCACTCAGGGATACAGGCAGAAAGGCGAGGATGTGCTGTCGCAGGCAATTTTTGAATATGCCGGCTCGCGCATGGTTGTTGTCAAGGATATCGAGTTTTATTCGATGTGCGAGCACCATATCCTGCCGTTCTTCGGTAAGGTGTCTATCGGTTACATCCCCGACGGGGCTATGATTGGTCTAAGCAAACTTGCCCGTGTGGTGAATGTGTTTGCTCGCCGCCTGCAGGTGCAGGAGCGGCTTACCGCCGAAATATGCGAGGCGGTGGCACGCACCCTTCATGCCAAGGGCGTGATTGTTGTGTGCACCGGCGAGCACTTGTGCATGAAGATGCGAGGTGTTGAAAAACAGGACTCGGCCACTACAACAATCGACTATTGCGGTGACTTCGCAGCCGATGCAACCTTGCGCGAAGAATTCTTCCGCATGCTTGGGTAGAGGTTAAGTTTTTAATGCATACATAAAGAGACTGCATCAATTATATTGAACTGCAGTCTCTTAGTTTAATTAGTCTTCTTATCTTCGCCCTCTTGGAGTTACGACTTGTCGTGAAGATCTAAATGTTGTACCCATCAGTGATGCATAAGATACAAGCCCATCGGATTGACGATAATATATCGTACCACTATATGTTCTAAGTCCTTCGCTGAAAGAGAGTTCGATTGAAAACTTTGCTTCGACGTATCCATTCTGTGAACTTATTGTTGATCCGACATAGAACGTGCCATTTCGAACATAATCTGTTCCTGGTGAGTGGTAAATAACTTGATTGCTTCTATTAGCATAGAAGTCTAACGTAGTTCCATCTGGACTTGTTAACGTTATGTCTTGAAGATCAGGATATGCCGCAAATGCTAAGCTATAGCAAAATACTGCGACCACAATAGATATTAGCTTTTTCATTACTTTGTACTGAATATGAGGTCATGCAGCCCGATTGACCAAGATAAATAAAATTAGGCGTGGACTGCTATGCCACGCCTTAACTAGAAGGTGGTCGGATTACCTTTGAATGCAGATGTGGAATAAACAGCTCCACGCCATATGACGCGGAGACAGTTAAGCCAACTTCTTGCATTCGTGAGTAAGTTTCCGACGCTTCTCTAGTACAAGATGATGGGCATAACGCCTTTTGTTAACAATGTCTTGAATTATTGCGCATTAATTCAGATGCAAATATAGTGAATGTTTTTGATATATTAAATGAGTTAACTGGAGAATTTTTATAGGCTCCATATAAAAAGTATAAGGTAAAGACGTGTATAGTATGAAGCCTGATGCTGATCTGTGTGGAGCAGGCAATGCCATTATATGCACGTCTCTTAACTTCGCTGCGCTCGGTATGACTGGAATCTAAAAGGTGATTATTGGGGATGCAACTAAATTTTGTATCCCTGTTTTATGATGAAGTCGAGATAGATTTTTGAGAAATACTCGTTGTTGTTGCGGGGATAGCGCACGTCGGTGAAGACTTGGGCAAGAGTCTCCTTGGAGTTTTCGGCGATATATTTTGCTGACTCCGGCAGAGCCTCTTTTTCGGCATAGTAACTCCTGATTACCTCGTCGGTATAATCGCGATAATGCCCGCGGTGCATCATGGCGTCGGCAGGCAGACGGTCGGAGAGGGGAGCTTCGCCTGCGGGATAACCTACGGTAATGGTTGTCACAGGTACTACACGATCAGGTAGTCGTAGTGTGGCAGCGATGTCAGGAGTATTGTAGGTGGTTGTGCCAAGGTAGCAGCATCCCAACCCGCGGCTTTCGGCAATTGTGCAGAATTGCTGCGCAACAAGGGCGGTGTCGAGCACTGCTGTCATGAACGACTGGAAGTTGTTGTAGCCGGGCTGCGCGTTGTTGATTCGGCACCAGTGCTCAAATCGGTTAAAGTCGGCGCAGAAGGTGAGCACTACATCGCACCCTGTGACCTGCGGCTGATTGAAGTGTGCCGGGGCAAGAGCCTTTTTGCCATCCTCAGAGCGGGTGATTATCACGCTATAGAGTTGCATATTTCCTGTCGTAGGGGCGCGGAATGCAGCCTCAAGCATGTCATTGAGTTCGGCGTCGGAGACGGTGCGCGCTTTGTCGTAAGCGCGCACCGTGCGACGGTTTTTGAAAAAATCGGATGTCATTTATTTCAGTGCCGAATAGTTGTTTGAATAGCGGAGCATCTGCTCGGGATATTCTTCGTCATAGCTGACAGTGATGTCGATGATTTCACCCTTGTCGTCGAGGACAGGTGTGTAGCGCGGATTGACGAAGCCCTTGTAGGGAGCAATGTTGAGGTGAGAGTAGCGCTCGAGCACTTCTTTGTGAAGCTCGGGGTTGACTTTGACGGCATATTTTTCAACAAGGTCGGCGCCTGCCTGATAATCACCTTCGCTCTTGATGCGCTGAATCTCGGCAAGGAGTTCGCCGAAGAGGTTGCGCAGGGCCTTGTAGTCATTGATGCGGATGTATGTCTTGCCGTCTTTCTTAACAAACTCAATAACCTTGTCTTTTGCCCCGTGCTCAAATGCCCAGGCAGCGATGAGCTGACGGTTGCGCATGTGGGCTTCTTCGATATCCTTGCCAGGCTCGATGCGCATGAGTTGAGTCATAAGACCGTTGAGGATATATTTGTAGTATTCGGCTTTGTATGCATCGGCATTGTCAAGTAGACCAAGCTCAACGAGTTTGGGATCAGCAAGATAGTAGAGGGCGAAGAGGTCGGCACGGGTCTCCTCGATAGTCGAGCCGTGAGCCTTGAGAGCGTCACGGCTTACGCCGGGGAGCACCTTGCCCGAACCGTGACCGAGACATTCGTGAAGGTCGGTGTGGAGATTGTCGGTGATAAAGAGATAATCGTCAAGGAGTTTGGCGGTCTCATCGTCGATGACAAACTCTTCGTTGAAGCCATTGCCGTGCGATGCTTCGTCGTAGGCCTGGGTGATGTTTTCGAGAGTTACTGATTTAGAGCCATGAGCGGCGCGGATCCAGTTGGCGTTAGGCAGGTTGATGCCAATGGGAGTAGCCGGATAAGCGTCACCGGCCAATATGGCGGCAGTGATGACCTTGGCCGACACGCCTTTCACCTTTTCTTTGCGGAAGCGGGGATCGACGGGCGAGTGGTCTTCAAACCACTGTGCATTTTCGCTGATGACTTCAGTGCGGTGGCTTGCAGGAATATTCTTGAAGTTAACGATAGACTCCCATGAGCCGGTCATGCCCAGAGGATCGCCGTAGCTTTCGATGAAGCCGTTAATGAAGTCAACCTGCGAAGCAGTGTCCTCGGCCCATAGAATAGAGTAGTCGTCGAATGTCTTGAGATCGCCTGTGGTGTAGTAGTCGATGAGACTGTTGATAACAGCCTTCTGCTGGTCGTTTTCTGCATATTCCGAAGCCTTGCGCAGATTCTCGACAATGTGCTCGATTGCATCGGAGTAGACCCCGCCGAGGCGGTATACTTCTTCCTGCACCTTGCCGTCTTTCTTGACAACGCGGGTGTTGAGACCCCAGGAAATTGGGGTGAGGTCGGTGGTGTCTTTGAGTGCGTTGTAGTAAGCCTCGACTTCATCCTGTGTGACGCCTTCATAGAAGTTGTTGGCCGATGTAAGGATAAGGTCGGCATTAGCGGCCTGATTGACGCGCTTGGCCATGATTTCGGGGTTGAATATTACCTCCACAAGTGTGTCGGTGTTGTCAGGGAGATTCTGCTCGGGAAGCTTTGCAATCTCAGCGAGCAGGAAATCGCGGCTGAATCCGGGAGTGAACTTGTCCATCGAATAGTGGTGATGGATGCCGTTGCCAAACCATATCTGCTTGAGATAAGTAGTGAGGGCCACATAGTCGGCGTTGTCTTTGTCGCCGTCGTAGTTGGTATAAACAGCTTCGATGAGGTTGCGGATGGGCAGATTGTACTTGCAATTCTGGTCCCACAGGATATCGCGACCCCAAAGGGCTGCTTCGGTTAGATAGTAGACGAGTTTCTTCTGCTGAAGAGTGAGTTTGTCGAAGTCGGGCACCTTGTAGCGGAGTACCTCAATGTCGGCAAAACGATCGACTGTGTAGTCGAAGTCGCTGTCGGGGTTTTCAGTCTTGTTCATTGACGAGCATGATGCGAGCACCGACAGAGCGGCGGCGCAGATAGTGGATTTTGTGAACTTCATATTATAGTTGATGTATATTTGGCTGTGTAGTGGTCTATTCTACATATAGTATCAGCCCCTTGAGATACTCGCCCTCAGGGTGATAGATGTTGATAGGGTGGTCGGCTGGCTGAGTGAGCTGATGCAGGATGCGCACTCGGCGGCCGGCCTGTGCTGCTGCCGAGAAAACGGCAAGGCGGAACTGCTCTTTGCTTACGGCCTGAGAGCATGAGAAAGTGAAGACAATGCCGCCCGGGGCAATCTTCTCAAAAGCGCGGGCATTGATGCGCTGATATCCTCGCAGGGCATTGCGCAGGGCCGAGCGGTGCTTTGCAAAAGCCGGAGGGTCGAGAATTATCAGGTCATAACTATCGGGCTGCATATTGTCGAGAAATTTGAAGGCGTCTTCGGCAAATGCTTTATGACGCGTATCGTCGGGGAAGTTTAGGGCTATGTTGGCCTCAGTGAGCGACACTGCTTTTGCCGATGAATCAACGGAGTGAACCGTGGTAGCACCGCCGCGCATGGCATAGACCGAGAATCCTCCCGTGTAGCAGAACATATTGAGCAAGCGGCGCCCTTTTGCATAGTGCTCAAGCAGACTGCGGTTGTCGCGCTGGTCAACAAAAAAGCCGGTTTTCTGACCTTTGAGCCAGTCGATGCGGAATTTCAGACCATTTTCTACAGCAGTGTCTCCGTCGTATGCGCCGATGATGTAGTCGTTCTGAGGGTCGAGGTGCGCCTTATATGGGAGAGTAGTCTCTGATTTATAGTAGACGTTGCGGATGCCGGCATCCGGCATATTGACCAATGCCCGGGCAATAATGTCGCGGGCAAAGTGCATGCCGGGCGAGTGGGCCTGCATGACAGCCGTGTTGCCATAGATGTCTACAACAAGACCGGGCAGAAAGTCACCTTCGCCGTGCACAAGACGATAGGCATTGTTATCGGGGCGAATGACGCCAAGGGCTATGCGCAGACGCAAGGCTTCGGCGAGACGGGTGGCGAAAAATGCCTCATCGATAATTGTGTCGGCAAAATCAAGCATGCGCACAGTGATACTGCCTATCTGGTAGTGACCGGTGCCTATGAGGTTGCCGCGGCTATCTGTAACCGACACGACATCACCTTCTTCAAGGCCGTCGGGCAGGGAGTCGATAGCGCCGGAGAACACCCAGGGATGAAATCGCAGCAGTGACTCTTCTTTGCCCCTGCGCAGTTTTATGATAGGATACATACAGCGTATAGTATTGCGTTTTATTTGAATATCCAGCGGTATAGGTCGTTGCCGTTGGCGTAGACGAGCAACAGCAGCAAGAATGCCATGCCGGCCATCTGAGCGTATTCCAAGAATTTATCCGACGGCTTGCGGCGCGTGATAATTTCATAGAGGAGGAAGAGCACATGGCCGCCGTCGAGGGCCGGGATAGGCAGCACATTCATGAAAGCAAGAATGACCGACAGGAAGGCCGTGATATTCCAGAAGGACAGCCAGTTCCACTCGTCGGGGAACATATTGCCTATTGCGCCGAAGCCGCCTACCTGTTCAGCTCCATCTTTTGTGAAGACTTGTTTGAGCGAGCTGACATACATAGTGAGCTGGTCGACACCGAGTTCCCAACCTCGTGGCACAGACTCGAGCAGAGAGTATTCGCGCACTTCGGTGGGATATATTTCGAGCGGTGACACATAGTGGAAACCAAGTTTGCCGGTGGCAGTGGGTGTCAGAGCAAGTGTTGCGGTGGAATCGGCTCGCAGCACAGTGACAGTAGTGGGCTTGCCGGCGTATTTCTGCAGTGCTGCAACCATGTCGGAGTAAGCGGGTGTGGTGTCAGTGCCGATTTTCACAATGCGGTCGTCTTTAAGCAGACCGGCAGAGAGAGCAGGCTCAGCCACAACATCGCTGACGATTGTTGGGAAGCGGTATGCCACGGGGATTGATTTATCGGCAATGACGCGCGATGTGGTGCCCTCGGGCACTACGATATCTATCGTGTCGGTGTGGTTGCGGAGCACACTCACTGTTGCGCCGTCTTGTATGATATCCCACAGCACGGTGTTTTTAGCCACGTCAATAGGTTTGCCGTTGATAGAGAGCATGATGTCGCCGTTGCGGAATCCGGCATCAACCAGCCCGGGGGCATAATCCATGCCTTCGGTAGCTTTATCGGCAGGAATGACTTTCTCACCCCAATAGAGGGCAATGCCGGCATAGATGACTATAGCGAGTATAAAGTTGAAGATCACGCCGGCGAGCATCACCATCAGGCGTTGCCATGCCGGTTTGCTGCGGAACTCCCATGGTTGGGGCTCGGCGGCCATCTGCTCGGTGTCCATAGACTCGTCTATCATGCCGGCGATTTTTACATAACCGCCAAGCGGCAGCCAGCCTATGCCATATTGAGTGTCGCGCCACGATGCACGTTCCGATCCGTCGGCGTTGCGTTTGCGTTTTTCTGGAGCCTTGGGCTTCCATTTTGCCAAGGAGAACCAGGGATTGAAGAAAAGATAGAACTTCTCGACCTTGATGCCAAACATGCGGGCAAAAATATAGTGGCCGAACTCGTGTATCACCACAAGTAGCGATAATGCCACGATGAGCTGCAGGGCTTTTATAAGGAATGCTTCCAAAGTTTATGATCTTGATGGTTGAATATTAGTTATTTATGTAGATTCGTAGAAAGTCGGGATGCCGCTTCGGCTGTGAATGCTCGCGTCTCGGCGTCTGTGAGAACATAGTCGCCGTAGGCAGGAGTCGATATGTGTGGTATATTGCACAGGGCATCGGCGATAAGCTCATAGATGTGCGTGAATCTTATGTCGTCGCGCAGGAAAGCGGCTACAGCCACTTCGTTGGCTGCGTTGATGATGCAGGCAGTGTTGCCACCCTCCTCGAGCGCACGATATGCAAGCCCCAGGCAGGGAAATTTGTCGTAATCGGGCTGTTCGAAAGTGAGGCTTGCTATGCGGTCTAAAGGCAGCGCACTCTCTGCACCGGGCAGACGCTCAGAGCATCCTAAGGCGTAGGAAATAGGCATGCGCATATCGGGGCAGCCCAATTGAGCTTTTACAGATCCGTCGACAAAGGCCACCATGGAATGAACAATAGACTGCGGGTGCACTATTGGCACTATACGCGAAGCAGGCATGTCAAAAAGCCATCTGGCCTCAATGATCTCAAATGCCTTGTTGAGCATTGTGGCTGAGTCGATGGTGATTTTGGCGCCCATGCTCCAGCATGGATGTTTGAGTGCCTCGCGGGCGGTCATGGCGGGCAGAGCCGAGGCCGGAGTTGTGCGGAATGGGCCGCCCGAAGCAGTGATTATGAGGCGCTCGACGTCGTCGATATTCTCGCCTTGCAGGCACTGCCAGATAGCGGAGTGCTCAGAGTCAATTGGATAAAGATGCGCTGCCGGGTGTTCTGCCAGGCATGCATATACAAGCTCACCGGCCACTACAAGAGTCTCTTTGTTGGCTAAGGCAATGTCTTTGTCGGCCTTAATTGCTGCGAGCGTGGGCGCCAGGCCACTGTAGCCGACTGTTGCATTGACTACCATGTCAATGTCATCGGAGCACACAGCCTCGCAGAGTGCTTTTTCGCCTGCTGCCGCAAAAATGCCACTGCCGGCGAGACGTTGCTGCAACTGAGGCAGAAGATTCTCGTCGGCAATTATGGCGCATGCCGGGCGGTGATGCAGAGCCAGTTGCACAAGCCGGTCGACATTCGAGCCTGCCGCCAGCACACGTGCTTGATAAAGCTCGGGATGACGCTCTACAATGTCAAGAGTCTGCAGGCCAATGCTTCCGGTGGCTCCTATTATAGCTAATTTTTTTATTGAAGTCACGTTGGAATCGCTAAATACATTAAACATGCAAATTTAGCGATTTTCGCCCTACTATCCAAACCTTTGTGCGTGCCGTGCATCAGGGCAAGGTCACTGGGAAGAGTGTGCTGTTGGTGTGAGCCGTGCGGCATATCTGCTTCATGCGGTTGACGATGTCGGGGTATTGGGCTGCCACGTCGTGATCTTCATGAATATCTGTGGCGAGGTCATATAGCTTGCAATTGCCGTCTTTGACAACGAGTTTCCAGTCGCCCATTCTCACACCGAGCATATTGGTCTCGGTGAACTCCCAGTAGAGATATTCGTGCTGTTGCTGCTCACCTGTGCCAGTGAGTGTCGGGTAGATTGATATGCCGTCGAAGTAGT
This sequence comes from uncultured Bacteroides sp., assembly GCA_964486445.1. GTDB lineage: Bacteria > Bacteroidota > Bacteroidia > Bacteroidales > Muribaculaceae > CAG-873. The sequence continues at coordinate 17,886 of CAZAME010000008.1, forward strand.
CGTTGGCTCCGTTGCGGTATTTTGTCTCATAATCCTCTATGCCGGCGAAGTCGCAGAATGTGGCCATAAGATCATAGAATGCAAAGATATGGTCGTTGTCCACGCCTGCGGCAACTTTGCCGGGCCAGCGCACAATGAAGGGGATGCGTATACCTCCTTCGTATGTAGATCGCTTCATGCCTTGCAACAGTCCGTCGCGGTTGAAGAAGGGCTGGTCAGCGCCGCCTTCTTCGTGGGGGCCGTTGTCTGAGGTGAAGATTACGATAGTATTATCGGCAAGTCCTTTTTCTTCAAGCAGGTCGAGAATCTCACCAACCTGTTGGTCGAGGCGGGTGATCATGCCGGCAAACTGTGCATGTGCATGGTCAGTGGGATTATAGCGCGAGCCCTGATCGCCTACATAGATATGCTCTTCACACTCGCAGAATTTATCTTTATAAGCCAGATAAATATCGTCTTCGGGCTGTATAAGTTCGGCATGTGGCAGTGTATAGGTGAAAATGCCTAAGAAAGGCTGGTCGGCCGACTGATTGCGCAGCCAATCCATGGCCTTCTGATGTATGAGATCGGCTGAATACTGAGTGCGGTTAAGATAGGAGTCGCCATACATGCCATATTTTATATTATCTTCGAGGACAACGCGGCGCACGCTCTGGTCGCCACGCGAGCGGCTGTATTCGTTGAGGAAATTCGGATAATAGAGGTGTGCCTGAAACTGGCAGATGTAGCCGTAGTATTCATCAATGCCACGTTTGTCGGGGGTAGAAACCGAGCCTTCATATCCGCCGGCCCATTTGCCGAACATACCGGTCGTGTAGCCGTTGGCCTTGAGGATTTCTGGGATGATTACATGGTCGGAGGCGTAGGGGTGCTGACCGACAAGGGAGTAGTCGGTGTTGTTGCCGTATTTCTGATTGAGATTGCCGGCATTCCAGTATTCTTTGTTGCCTCTGACTTCGGTGTGACCTGTGTGCTGCCCTGTCATGAAAGTGGCTCTGGCCGGAGCCGACACCGGGCTGCCGGAGTAGGCCTGGGTGAAGCGCATGCCCTCGGAGGCCATGCGGTCGATGCGCGGGGTGGCGATGAGTTTCTGACCGTAGCATCCGAGGTCGCCGTAGCCCATATCATCGCACATTATATAGAGAATGTTTGGTTTGGAGTCAGATGCGGCGTTTGCATTGGCAGTAGCGGCTACAGCTCCAAGACTGCAAAACAGTAGTTTGCTATTCATATTTCAGATTGGTTATGTTTAACGGATGATGATTTTAGCCGAAGCTGTGCCTGAGACGGTGACGGCCTTTACGATATAGATGCCTGTTGCAATATTATCGGCGATCAGATAGTCGGCGCCGCTGTTGCGGGCTGCGAGTGTGCCGTCGAGAGCAAAGACATAGATGTGGGCAACGGCGTTGTCAGACAACACTTTTATCACGCGACCGTCGGTGTGTATTTTTGCGGCTGGGTCGGTGGTGTCGGGGATAATATTACTGATGCCTACGGTTTCGTCGAGATTGGGCGAAAATACAGCTGTGAACTTGCGCTGTGTGGCCGAAGGCTCTATGACGCACTCGCTGTCAAGTGAATGCACTCTTTTATCCTCAGCCCAGTAGAGGAAGGTTGCAGTGCCGACGGCTGTGGCTGATGCTGTATGTGTGGCCTCGTCGTAAGTGGCAGTGCCTCGGTTGGCGGCATTTACACCCACAATGGGGTTATAGACAGTAGCGTCGGTGGGAACGTTGCGCACAAAGAGGTCGAGAACCTGACCGTTGACATCATCGTCGGCATCAAAGAGGCCGTTGTCGGTGATGCGCACGCGCATGCGCGACTGTCCGGAGGCAGCGCTTGCCGGCACATCAACCGTGGTGTGTATGTTTTGTGCTGCAGAGACTTCGTGCATGTCCTCAAAGACGCCGTCGCGGTTCCAATCAAAGTAAACGAATACTCGGGTGGTGGCTGCCGGCGACTGATTGAGAGTGATGGCGATGTCACACTTTCCGGGTGTGACGATGGCATAGTCATTACTCAGCATATTGTAGCGGCCCGACGGCTTTCCGGCGACAGGATATGTGATTTCAGAGTCCGACTTCACTGCCATGGGATAATGCAGGTCGCGCAGATGAGCGGGAGTCGACACGGTAAGGCCAGTGATATATGTGTCGCCAAGTGTGCCGCAAGGTATGGTATATATCTGGGCATCAAGGGCAAACTTGCTGTGTATACGGAAAGGCGAGAAGAAGAACTCGTCTTTGCCATCGACTGATAAGATATTTCCGTCTGAATCAGTAAGGCGGAAATAGCCCGCAGTTTCGCCTGATGTTAGAGTGAATCGACGACCTTCGAAGGCCGGTGTGTTGTCTGCTGCGGAAATAATCTGATATCCGCCGGCTGCAGCCGACACACCAACGAAATACCACTTCTGCGAGTCGACAGCATTGCGGTCTGCCCAAGTGAGCGAGGTGGTGAGCGCTTTGCCGTCGGTGTTTTGCAGATAATAGAAATAAGAGGCTTGCCCAATTGCAGGCGCCGGTGTGAAGGGGCGATGCTCATAGAGATTCTTGGTCGGCACGAGTGTCCAGTAAGACCCTACGCGTGATGTGCCATTCTGCCAGGTAATGATGTCGGAGCTTGCGCCATCTTTGTTAAGTGCGCGGGCTCCTGATTCGTAACTATATCCGGCACAGTCGGTCGATGACATCCATACACAACCTCTGATTTCTGCCGATGTTCCCGACGTTTTACCAATATAATATTCAACGGGTGTGGCCGATGCATAAACTTTTGACGACGAGCCCGGCTCCATGTTGCACGACCCGATATACATGCCAGTGGCGATGTTGCGCACATAGTAGCAGTTGGTCTTGCCGGTGGGCACAAGATCCCAAAAGCATGAAGAGGTCACAGCGTAGTCTCCTACAACAAACTTATCGCCAAGCTGCTGCATGTAGTCTGAGGTATTGGCTTTCCATTTAATAAGGTAGCAGTTTTCATCAGGCTCAGGATCGGGTGTGGTGCCGTCGGTGTTAAAAGTTATGGCCGACAATCCGAAGAAGCATCCCTCGTTGGTCGTTCCTGCTGTGATGGTGAGAGTGAGGGTTAGAGGAGAGGTGGCAGTTACGGCTGATGTGCCATCAATAGTCCACACTTTGTTGCGAGTGCCCGATGTATTGACTCCCGCTGCTATATCAAAGTTTGTGAGTGTGCCAAAGGTTGAGCCGTTGATGCTTGCTGCTACATTATATTGACGTGAACGGTTGTCATTGTGTGCCTGATATTCATCATTGACATTGAGTGCATGGATATTTAGCCCAAGTGCACTCAGCGAGAATGATGAAGGTAACCCCGAAATAGAAAACTGCAGAGTGATTGTAGGGCGGGTACTGCCATTGATGTTCGGACAAAGAATTGATGCAGTATTGGCACCGTTGGTAGCTTTGAAACTGTGTGATGATGAAACAAGGGTGGCTGTGACACCACTAAGGCCGGAGGCATTGACTGTGACACCGGATGCGGCTGTACCCGTGCGGCTAAAAGTCAGAGTGAGCGCCTCGGCAGCTTGAGTTGTGAAGGCACTGATGGCCGCCACAACCGATATTACTGCATAAAATAATAATTTACGCATAGCGAGGATTTGGTAATATGATTGGTAATTTTATTTGTTGCGCAAGTGCATGGTATTTTTTCTTATCGCAAAGAAAGTAAATATTATATGTGTAATTGTGTTTTTATGAGTTAATAAATGTTTATTATGATTTGAAAACTTGGTTAAATATTAATTTCGCAATATAGAATCGGTAAACTTACCGACATACTTACATCGTTATTCAACAGATATTATTAATCTTAACCCTTGAAAAATCAATGAAGACTTTTGGATTGTCATTGCTGGCACTTGGCTGCGTTGGTGCGGTCATGTCATGCGGAGCCGACAAGCACACAGTGGCTGAGCCCACTGACGACGACGTGATTCTCCATGCATGGTCATGGAGTTTCGACACAATTGCCGCCAATATGGCTGATATTGCTGCAGCCGGTTATGCATACGTGCAGACTTCTCCGGCCAACACATGTTTTGTTGGCGAAGGTGGCGGTATGGCACTTTATAGTCAAGAAGGCGACTCTGTAGCAGGTAAATGGTATTATTATTATCAACCTATCGACTGGAAGGTCGGGAATCATTTGCTCGGCGACCGCGCAGCCTTCAAGGCGATGTGTGACTCTGCTGCAAAATATGGCGTTGGTGTCATTGTAGACGTTCTGCCTAATCACACAGCTGTCGATCATACAGCTGTGTTACCGGCTCTTGACTCGGCTGTAGGCGGACACGATAATCTGTTTCATGCCAACGGATTCACGGATGTCATGGACTATAATGATCGCCTCCAGTGCACAACCTATGCTATGGGTGGTCTGCCTGACGTAAACACAGAGAATCCTGACTTTCAGCACTACTATCTTCAGTATGTCAATGATCTGCTTGCGTTGGGAGCACGTGGTTTCCGCTACGACACCGCCAAGCATATTGGCTTACCCTCAGATCCGGTGGATCCGAAAGCTGAGAAAAATGATTTCTGGGATATAGCCCTCGGCAAGAGTGCAGTCAAAGGGCTGACGATGTCTATTCCGGCTGATTCCTTGTTTATATATGGCGAGGTGCTTCAGGACCGCAATGTCAAGGAAGACGAGTATGCAGCCCTGATGCGTGTAACGGCGTCGGGATATGGCCACGCGCTGCGCCAAGCTCTTGAGAATGGTGTTGCAACGACCGACTTAGACAATTATCATCATTCGGCTACGCCCGACCGCCTGATCACTTGGGTTGAGAGCCATGACACATACGCCAACGAGCATGAGAGCGCCGGCCTGACCGACGAGCAGGTGCGTGCCGGATATGTGTTCCTCACAGCTCGCCAGCACGGCTATCCCTTGTTCTTCAGCAGACCTGCAGGGAGCACCCGCAGCAACTATTGGGGAAATAACCGTATAGGTGCTCGCGGCAATGATGAGTTCAAGCATCCGGCTGTTGTGGCTGCCAACAAGTTTAGAAAGGCAATGTCGGGCGAACCGGAGTATATTGAATATGCCGATGGCGGCGCGCTTGCTCTTGTGGGCCGAGGTGACAAGGGTGTTGCTCTTGTAAACTTCTCGCAGTCTCAGCAGGAAGTTGCGATGCATGTGGTGCTTCCCGACGGCGAATATGCCGACAAAGCTTCCGGAGCAATCTTCACTGTGACCGACGGTGTGCTGCATGGTTATGCCGAACCTTTGGGTACGTATATACTATATTGAGGCGTTAATATTTTTTAAGATAATAGCAAAATGCAAGCGAAAGTGCTGTTTTCAACGGCACTTTCTGTATTTTTATGGCATTATGGGCATTCTTAAACGTGCTTTAACCAAAATCGGAGTTTACAATAGAAATTTCCAGGCCAAGGCTTATGTCGGGCCTTCCTATTGCATTTGCAGAATCAAAGACGTAAATTTGTAGTCCGAAATAACAACCAATCTCGTTGACTACACGTAACCACGAAATACCATAAACAACACCATAAAGAAAGTAATAAAGAGCTTTTCATATAAATATTTGGAATAGACATACAAATCTAACATTAAGTACTATGTGTAATAAAATAGAGGGCTCCGTGATGGCGCCCTCTATTTTATTTTTATGAGGATGAACATTAGCTGCTGTGCCGGTGTTTTACAGGTGTTATTCGATTATTCAATTCACCACTTCAACTCACTATGTTTATGAAAGCACTCGGTAAAATCATCATTGCATTAGCAGCTTTATTTGGCGCGACTGGATATGCCCAGGCCCGCACTGTAGATATTATGGCAAGTTATGGCGGATATACTCAGATGGATGCAAGTAACATGCACGACGGATGGAGTAAAGTCAACAATGCGTGGGGCGCACTTAATGTGGGAGTAGATTTCCACCTCACCAAAGATATTTCAATAGGTCCGTCATATACATTCTCAAGCACCACCACCGACGGAGCTCAGCACAGCAACATCAGCTATCACGGCATCCTTATGAATCTGCGCTACCGCTATTGGCGCACATCTATCGTCACCCTCTATGCTCACGCCGGCATGGGTTGCGAGATCTCTCACATGCAGCCCAGAGGCAATGACGCATACAATAAGAATTATTTCGCCTTCCAGGCAGTACCCTTTGGTGCTGAAGCTGCGATCGGCAAGAATTGGTCTATGTATGCCGAACTTGGTTTTGGTGTTCAGGGTATGCTGCAGTTCGGATTCAAATACACTCTGTAGACAGAGACAGTGTCGCGACGCTTGTCGCAAGATATAAACTTCTTCTCAGTTGGCTCCACTGTTGAGCCGGCGGGGAGGAAGTTTTTTGCGTTTTCAAGCAGCTTGGCATTGACAAGCAGCAGACTGCTGTCTGAGGGAGTGTGGCTATCGATGCGGCGCATGCGGTCATCAAGATAGAAGTTCACTGAATAATAGCGGATATAGGGATCATCGCCCATATAAGAGTAAACATACTTGTCGTCGGAGGTCATCGCTGCTATGTCTTGTGCATCACCTATATTGCTGCGACCGTTGAGCAACAGAGGCTGCCATGTGCTTAGGAATGCCGAGTAGATGCTGACCATGTAGATGACGCTGCGGACTGCGGGCGATGTTCCCGGCCATAGCTTACGCACAGCATAGACAGACATTGCCGGGAGCACTATCATTATCCATTGCCACCAAGCTATATGTCCGGTGGCGAGATTGCCCATAGCGGCTACTGTCTTTGCCGGTAGTACAGAGGCCACACCGCATCGCAGCACAATAACGGCTACGGTGGATGTTACAGCCAGAATACCGACAAAACGGGCGAATCCCTTTGGTATAGCCGATTTGTAGGTTTGCAAGCGGTTGAATATAAGCACCACACCGAGGGCCATGAAGGGGTAGGCCGGTAGGAGGTAGGAGCTGCGTTTGCTTGCCGGGATGCAATAGAAGCCTATGGTGAGCACTGCTGCGCAGAGTGCCAGCATCGAGTCGGGGCCCATGTGGCGCAGACTCATGTTGCCACGCCGGCGATAGAGTGGCACGGCTGCACATAGAACCACGATGGTGTAGGGGAGCATGCCATAGAGCACACACATTATATTATACCACCATGGGTTGAGATGAGAGTCATAAGTCATTGTGCCGGTGAGTCGGCCAATATTTTCTTCGAGGGCCAGTGACAGGAAGCTATCACCTCCACGCAAATATGCTGCGTAATACCACACCGTGGCAATAGCAAAGGCTCCGATGGCGCAGGTTGTGAGTACAGCCACGGTCTTGAAGAAATTTCGGCCGCAAAGCAGTCGCCAGATTCCCACGATTAGACATGCCAGTAGGGCTCCGACCGGGCCTTTTGTCAGTGTCGCCAAACCCATAAACACCACGGCCGCAAGAGTGTTTAGCACAGCTTTACGCCGTGGTAGTCCCTCGGTGTCAAGGAGCACTATCGCCCCGACCATGAAAAATGTGAGCAACATATCCACCCGGCAGATTGCTGCGTTGCGGAATACCTCGAAAGCCGTGAGTGTCACCATGGCAGTGAGTGCGGCAGTGGCCGTGTCACGGCGTCGGGCAACCCAGTTGAATGTCATGACTACAAGTGCAATAGCCGCTAATGCCGATGGCAGACGCGAGGTGTATTCGCTCACATGGCCGTCGTTGAGCAATGCCGATGCTCCGGCTATACACCAGGCAAGCATTGGTGGTTTGTATGGGATATCTTCGCCATAGCTTTCCGGCAAAATCCAGTCACCGCTCTGCAGCATTGACACAGCCACAATGGCCTCGCGAGGTTCGCCCTTGGTGTTGAAGTGAGTGTTGCCAGCCCAAGGGAGCAGCAACAGTGCCGCCACAAATATCACAATCACGCGCATCATGCGCTTGTCGGGGTGTTTAAAGTCCATAAGGTGGTATTCAAGAGTCTTTACAATGCAAAGATATAGAAAATAATTGCAATCAGTTTTTCTTTTAGATATAAGCATCCGATAATTTTAGCAAAAAGGTGTCATCGCGTGTGATTTTTAGCTAATAAGTGACGGCATAGAGACCGGATTACGTCTAAATTTTGTAACTTTGCATAGGTTTTGCATTTACATATAATTATTGTATTACGCCGGCAGTGAGTGCCGGATGATTTCTATATTACTGACGAAATTGAAGATATCCCTTCCTGCGGCCGGCACACGTCGGCCCTCGGCAATTGTCGCCGCCCTCCCTGTGATTATTCTACTGTGTGCTCTGATAGCCATAATATTGTTCTTTGGCGTTGATGCTATTTCCACTGCCAGTCCGTTTGCTCTTATCGGCGCATCAGTCGTGGCTGTGATTGCTGCATTGCTAAGCGGTAGTGTCACACGGCGCAGCATGCGCACCGGCTATCTGCGCAGTGCCCGCCAGGTGCTTCCGGCTGTGCCCATACTCATTTCAATAGCTCTCGTGTCGGCGACGTGGATGTTGAGTGGTGTAGTTCCCACTCTCATCTGTTATGGTCTGTCGGTCATACATCCTACATTTTTTCTTGTTATAGCATGCTCAGTGTGTGGCATGGTGTCGGTGCTCACTGGCAGTTCGTGGTCAACGATTGCCACGATAGGTGTGGCATTCATGGGCATGGGCGACGTATTGGGCTATAATCCTGCCATTACAGCCGGAGCAATAATATCCGGCGCTTATTTCGGCGACAAGATGTCGCCCCTTAGCGACACGACAGTTGTGACATCGTCGAGTTGTGGTGTAGATCTGTTTGAGCACATACGATATATGATGTTCACCACTGTGCCGGCTCTGGTGTTGGCACTTGTGGCTTTTCTTGCCATAGGTCTTTTTTATCAGCCGGCAGGATATACGTCTACAACGTCTGAACTTACCGACTCATTGCATGCTACCTTTAGCATTACCCCATGGGTGCTCATTGTGCCGCTATGCACAGGTGTTCTGATAGCGCGCCGTGTGCCTACATTGGTGACTATGCTTGCCAGTGCCATAATGGGATTCATTGCTATATTTATTTTCCAGCCCGAAATTGTTGCGCGCATCACCGACGGAGCCGTAACATTCGCAGACAAAGCTGTGGCGATGTGGCGTGTGTTGTGGACCGACAGTGAATTGCACACTGGGCATGGACATCTCGACGATCTGGTCTCTACATCTGGCATCACCGGCATGCTACCAACTGTGTGGCTTGTGCTGTCGGCCATGGTGTTTGGCGCCGTAATGATAGGCACCGGCATGCTTTCGGTGATCGCATCGGCTTTCACCCGTGCATTAAGCCGTCGCACGTCGATTGTCGGAGCCACCGTTGGTAGCGGTCTTGTCCTCAACGCCTGCACTGCCGACCAGTATCTGTCGCTGATCATCACCGGCAATATGTATCGCAGTGTATATCGTCGTTTCAATCTCGAGCCCAGACTGCTTAGTCGCACTTGTGAGGATTCGGTGTCGGTGACGTCGGTGCTCATTCCCTGGAACTCATGCGGTCTCACACAGTCGGCAGTACTCGGGGTGGCAACACTGCAGTATTTGCCTTATTGCTTCTTTAATATACTGTGTCCGCTGATGTCGGTGGTGATAGCTCGCGTGGGGTTTGGCATCCGCTCGCGTGTCATCGTGCAAGCGAGAGGTTGAGCTGTATGCCGTAGGAAGTGTTGGTGGTGGGGTAGGCCGAGGTCGTGACGATTGGAGTATTCACCTGATGCTCGAAGTAGGCTGCCAACGTGAGGCGTTTGCTCATGATGTATGAGGCCGTGAAGTTGATGTTGAGGGTGCGTGAGCCTGCTGTGGCCTGTGTGTAGGCCGATTCTATGCGGCGGATAAGTGCCTGGTTGTGCACTATCGACATGTCGGCATGCAGGGTTAGGTCGTTGCTCACACCGTTTTCAGATCCACGCATTTTCAAGAACGTGTTGAATCCGACAATCTTGTATCCCGCACCAACGGTGATGCCTTTGTTGGTTGACTCCACAACCTGTCCGGCAGCGGTGTTGAGCGTGAGTGTGCGCGCATCGCGGTATTCGGCATTGAATGTGACACCGTTTTTCATTGTTGCCGAGAAGCCGATGAGCGGAGCAAAGCGCTCGGTTATAGCTACCGATGAAATATTATAGGGCGATGAGGGTATGGGCTGACCTGTGAGTTCGTCGAGAGTGAAGCCCAGGTTGCCGTCGGCAGTGGCCCAGTTGAGATATGAACTGTAATTGCCTACCGAGTAGGTGCACTGGTATGCATGGTTGATGGTGAACGACTTGAATATATTCTTGAGATTGCCGATGTTGATGAGGCCATCGTAGGTTATGCGCCAGTTGGGGAGAACATAGCGTAGCGACGGGAAGGGGTTAAGGAATATTTTCTTGGCACTGCGGCCTGAGTAGCCGGCCATGAAGGCAGGGATGAGCACATCGCTGCTTGTGGGCTGTATGGTGCCGACCTCCGGGTCAAATGGCTTGCCTGCGTGCGGACTGTTGGCCAGGAAGCCTGTCGACGGGTATGACAGACCTGCATATTTTGCTTCCACGCGGTCGCGCACGATGGGTATGTTCTTGAGGAAGGCGTCGAATGCGTCGCTCTGATATCCGTTGCCGGCTTTAGGCGTGCGCAGCGAGGTGAGGATGGCGCAATGCGTCATGGTGAATGTGCCGGAGCGGGTTGAGGGCATCCCGGCATACATAAATTGCACTTGCTCGGTGCGGTTGTCGGTGCGGTTGCTTGTAAGCTGCACCTTGAAGCCCTTGAACAACTCGAGTGACAACTCGATATTGACTTCCTTAGCGCGGCTCCACACTGCGGGCGAACTCTGTCCGTCGTCGGTGATGAGCCAGCCGCGGTCGAGTGCCTTGTCGATATAAGAGCGGTCGGTGAAGCCGAATGCAAAGTCAAGACCCGGCGACATGGGGCCGTAACTGTTTGTCTGGCCGAAGATGTTGCCGATATTCGGAGCGAAGAGCGGCAGAGATAATGAACTTGTGTTGCGCAAGCGCACCGACAACTGGCGTGGCGACATCACAAATCGTGTGGCATACTCGCCTATCTCGCGCCAGATGTTTTTCTCCTCCTTGAGCAGCTCGAGCACAGTGAACTTCAGGTTGGTTTCTCCCCGGTCGAGAATTTCCACTGAGTTGGCATCGATTATGCGCGTGCGCAGTTTCACTGTCTTGCCGTCGGGGTCAATAGCCGACACCTTCACAAGTTTTGTGCGCAGGTTATGCTTGATGATTAGCGATGTGTCGGGCTTCAGGGCCATGGCTCGCTCAAAGCGTTTGGGCTTGCGCTTGGTTGCATTGGTCTTGCCCGAGAAGCGCTTGTGCACCTCGCGGGTGTATTTAAATTTGTTATAGATGTTTTCAAAGTTCAGACGCCCGTCTACTGTCCATGCGCCTTGATTATTGATGGTGTTGCCGAGTTTCTGCCCGTCGATGGTGGCACCGCGATCCCAGCGGTAGCTCGATGTATAGCTTACCTGTCCACTGAGATAGTCGAGAACAGGTATGCGGTTGAAGGGCGCTTTGTATGTTGCCGAGAACGACTGGTTATAATGCCAGGGCGTACCCATTGACAGGATACTCTGCCATACGGTGTCCTTCCAGTCGCGGTATTTCTCGGGGAACAGCTTGCGGTTGACTGCTCCGACCGGTTCTTCGATGCGCGCCTGTGTGTTGGAGTTGAAGGTGAGCTGCAGCTGGCGTGTGAGATTCCAGGTCACGGCAAGTTGGCGGTCCCAAAGGAAGTTTTTGCTCACTGACACCGGCAGGCGGAACATTTCATCGATCTGCGATCGGGTCTGCTGCTCATAATAATATCTCGACATGTTGGTCATGAAGGATATGTTGGTCGGCAGGTAGTTGATCTCCCATTCCTTGAAGAATTTGAGATTCTTGCTGTTGGATTTTATCCAGCCGAAGGGGCGCAAGCCTTTCACGTAGGGCGTGTAGCTGTATTGGAACGATCCTCGGTAGTCGTTGGTGTACTCATACTCGGTGTTTGGGTCCATGCGCGTCTGCTTGTTGAATGAGTAGCTCAACGTGAAGTTGGCAGGATCCCAGGGCTTGGGCGTCGGACTCGATACACCGAAGTTGAGACCGCTCAGAGAGAAGTTGCTGATTGACAGTCGCTCTACAGCGAAGGCCTCGATAGAGTCGCGGTCGTGCTTGGTGGGTGCCTCGTCAAGAGCATCTTTTAGAAGCACGTCTTGATCGAGGGGGTTGTATTTTGGTGTTACTTTCTGTTTGGTGACAGAGTAGTATATTGGAGCGCGTAGTTTTAGCTTTTCAGGCACGAAGCGGCCGAGATCGGCCTGCACGGCCACGGTATATTGCTGATAGTCATCCATGCGTCGGTCGTTGAGGGCCTGGTCAACACCGCCGAAGCCGGCAGTCTCGATGTGTGCGCCGAAGTTCACCTGCGCTATGTCAGACATCATAAGGTTTACGTTGCTTTTCAGAGCCCAACCGCCGTCGGCATCAAAGTCAGTTACTTTTAACTCGTTTACCCACACAGTGCCATCTTTTGTAGTGGACGCGTTGTTGCGGATGCCTATGAGCATCACGCGCACGTCAGAGAGCGACGGGTTGCCGAGCACAGCTATTGTGTTGCGCTCGTTGTCGGAGTCGCGACCTGTGTAGAGCACGCCGTAGCCTACACCTGAGGTCTCATCGGCCTTGTCGCGGTTGCGCTGGCGCTTGAGTTGCACAAACTGCTGCAGGCTGAAGTTGATGTAGTTATTCTCAGGCCATACAATCTCGCGCTGCGAGGGCGAGTCGCCATAGCGGCCGGGAGGGGTGAGTGTCAGCGGCACTGAATATTCATAGTAGTTATTCTTAACGTCGGTGCCGAGTCTTATGAACAGCGACAGGTCACCTGAGTGCAGATCGGTTTTATCATCAATGAGAGCCTCGGCGTGAACGTGCATCTGCATGCGCTTATAGTTGCGCAGGTCGTGCTGTGTATTGCGATACACGGCACGAGCATCACCGGCGTTTAGGTCGGTGACTTTGAGCGACATAGATTGCTCGTTGAGCTGCACGGCCTGAGATTGCCCCGGATCCTGAATGCGGGTTACGCCCGGGGGAAGAACATAGTTGACAGGTGTGCGCGATGCATTCTCCTCGATGTTGACTACCGATATGTCGAGCTGACCGTCGGCAGGAGTGTCGCCGCGGTTGTTGAGGTTGAACTGATAGGGGCGCCACTCTCCTCGCACGAGTTCGAGTGTGGCGAAACGCAGGTGAGTCACTTGCTTGAATCCGGTGAGGAACATGCGGGCGAAGCGCACGGTCGACAGGTCGTTGATCGAGCCTACTTTGCGCTCATAGTCGCTCAAGGGTATCTTGAACTGATACCATACAGCAGGATAGTCGTTGCCGTCGCGGCCGCGCACCATGGTTTCCTGCTTGTCGGTTATGTAGTTTCGGCCGACCTCAAGATCCTCGGGGCGAATCGAG
>CAZAME010000009.1:0-30973 GCA_964486445.1 uncultured Bacteroides sp.
GACGCTCAAGAGCCTTGTCTTTCTCAAAATATTTCTGATACTCATCGAGAGTTGTCGCGCCAATGCTGCGCAACTCACCACGAGCAAGCGCAGGCTTGAGAATATTTGCAGCATCCATGGCACCCTCACCCTTACCGGCACCCACAAGAGTGTGAATTTCATCGATGAAGAGAATAATCTCGCCGTCGCTCTGAGTAACCTCATTAACGATAGCTTTAAGACGCTCCTCAAACTCGCCCTTGTATTTGGCACCGGCAACCAATGCACCCATATCAAGTGAGAAAATCTGCTTGGTGCGCAGGTTCTCGGGCACATCACCACGCACAATGCGCTGTGCAAGGCCTTCGGCAATAGCGGTTTTACCCGTACCAGGTTCACCTATAAGCATAGGATTATTCTTGGTGCGTCGGCTCAAAATCTGCAGCACACGACGTATTTCATCATCGCGGCCAATGACTGGGTCGAGTTTGCCCTGACGAGCACGTTCATTGAGGTTAATGGCATACTTACTCAATGCATTGTAAGTATCTTCTGCGCTCTGATCTGTGGCTTTCTTGCCCTTGCGAAGTTCGTCGATGGCAGCCTTAAGTTCTTTAGCGCTCAACCCGGCATCCTTTAAGATAGTCGCAGCCGGAGAGTTGATCTCAAACAAAGCCATGAGCAGAGCTTCAAGAGTGACATACTCGTCACCACCATTCTTAGCGATATCAAGAGCTTTCTGCAACACATCGTTGGATGTGCGGCTCAAATATGGTTCACTGCCGGAAACTTTTGGCAGGGATGCTATTTCCTTGTCAATCTGCGGCATCAGAATGTTTATGTTGGCGCCTACTTTCTGGAAGATAAACTTCACTAGCGAGTCGCCCTCCTCAACCACAGCCTTGAGCAAATGCACAGGCTCAATTGCCTGCTGGCCCGAGGCACGGGTGAGTTCAACAGCCTTCTGGATGGCTTCCTGCGACTTGATGGTAAAATTGTTGAAATTCATATATCAATAGTATAACGTTATCATTTCCCTCTGTCGAGGCTCTTTATTAACTTTAACAATAGAGCAGGGATAAAGTTTTGTTTGTGTCGGCTCATTTACTTAACTTTGTAGTGCAAACTATGTGCCAAAACGGCATTTTGCAATTTTTGTCATATACCAATACAGAATCTCCTATGAAAAAATATTTATGCATTATATTGCTTGCCTACTGCACCACATTTATGGCAGTTTCGGCAGACGACGGAGTCGCATCCGGCCGATTTTTCCCCTATCCCACCGTGCCCGACAGGATCACCACCCTCCACGAGCGATGCAACTACCTGATAACGCATTTCTGGGACAGATGTAACTTTAAAAACGCTTTTTCGTCATATCCAAAGATGAACGCTGCGGTCGGTGATTTTCTATCTTTTATGCCCTACGCCACCGCCGACACGGCACACATGGCTATTGATGAACTTATCGCAAAGGTCAAGAAGAACCCCAAACATACGTTAGCCCTTGCTAATATGGCCAAGGGATATCTGATGTCGGACACAGCCGAGTATGTAAGCGAAGAGCTTTACCTCCCATTTGCCCAGGCCGTTGCAGACAACAAGAAAATTCCAGCTGCCGATCGCGAGCCCTTTGCCCGTGAAGCCCGCATAATAGCCAATACTCAAATCGGCGCCAGAGTAAGCGACATGACACTTGAGCACCCCGACGGCACAACAAGCACGCTGTCGGCGCACAGCGCACCGATGATGCTGTTAGTCTTTACATTGGACACCGACAACGGCAGCAACATGGCTCGACTGCGTCTATCGGCAGACTATGCTCTTAACAAAATGATAGCAGACCAACGTCTGCACATCATCAACATTCACACTGCGGCAGACAACGACAAATGGCAGTCGTGGGCAGCCGGTGCTCCCGAGAACTGGGTGACTGTACGTTGCGACGAAGCAAAAGAGTTATATGACCTTAGCGTACTGCCAGAGATAGTATATATCAACCGCAAATTCAAGGTGTTGGGCAAGAATTTTTCGGTAGATGATATTATCAACTCGTTTCAAAACCATGTCATGACCCACTGAGACAATTCTGAAGTTGTATAACAAAATGAACCTATGAAAATAGCAATGCTCATATCCGGCGGTGTAGACTCGGCAGTTGCCGTGCACCGACTGGTGGAACAAGGCCACGACATACACCTATTTTATATCCGCATAGGTCTTGATACCGACGAAGGCGACTGTGCGGCTGAGGAAGACATTGAAATGTGTACTCTTATAGCGCGCAACTACGGACTACCATTTGAAGTCGTGTCGCTGCACGAGGAATATTGGGAAAATGTAATGGAGTATGCCTTGCGCACCGTAAAAGCCGGGCTCACGCCTAACCCCGATATCATGTGCAACAGGGTCATAAAATTCGGCTACTTTGAGCAGCGCTGGGGACACGAATTCGACAAGACTGCTACCGGGCATTATGCCACAACTATTATCGGTGATGATGGGTTGATATATCTTGGCACAGCACCCGACCCAGTGAAAGACCAAACAGACTTTCTTGCACGCATCGACTACAAGCAGCTCAGCCACGTGATGTTTCCTATCGGAGACCTGCCTAAAGCCGAGGTGCGCCGCATAGCCCGTGAAGCAGCCCTGCCAAATGCTCTGCGCAAAGACTCGCAAGGCATCTGCTTTCTTGGAAAAATAAATTATAATGACTTCATACGCCGTCATCTTGGTGAACGCAAAGGTCCTATCATTGAGATAGAAACCGGCCGTAAGATTGGCGAACACAAGGGATTTTGGTTCCACACTATCGGTCAACGCAAGGGTCTGGGGCTAAGCGGCGGACCATGGTATGTCGTTAAGAAAAATGTGCGTGACAACGTCATCTATGTATCCAATGGCTACGACACCGACAAACAATATGGCAAGGTTATCCACACCGACGAAATGCATTGGATAACACGCAACCCTATGCCTTCGGACACAAATACGATGGAGGTATTATTTAAAAACCGCCACACTCCGGATCTTATCCCCGGTAAACTGATACATCTTCACGACTCGGAATATGTTATCGACAGCGAGCGCCCGGTGCAGGGAATTGCTCCGGGTCAGTTTGCCGTAATATATGACAGCACCGGCCGCATCTGCCACGGAAGCGCCATCATCACCGGACAAAATGTAGTGCTATAATCACCCCACAATTGACACCAATGCAAGACGACAATACATCAGCCGAGAGAGTGAGACTGCGAGTGCTCGGCATTTCTTTCAATCAAATACACGCCGACGCATACGCCTTGATACTTGCTCAGGAAAACGGGCCCTATCGCCTGCCGATAATAATAGGCAGTTCGGAGGCTCAATCTATAGCAATAAAGATGGAGGGCATCATTCCGCCTCGCCCCATGACACACGACCTTTTTGTGTCGTTTGCCCATGCCTTTGGAGTGACACTACGCGATGTGTTCATCTATAAATTTGAGTCGGGCATCTTCTCGGCCGAACTCACATTCAGCGACGGCGACCGTACTATAGTGCTCGACAGCCGCACAAGCGATGCAATAGCAATAGCAATCCGCACTCACACGCCGATATATACTACCCGCAAGATACTTGAAGACGTGGGATTTGTGAGCGAAGACCCGGGCAACGAGGTGGAAAATGACGTGGATATAGCCTCCGACATGAGTGAGGCCGAGGATGAGCAAAACTCGCCCAAAACATATCGCAGAGCAAATGCACCGGCAACCTCTGATTCCACTTTCGAGCCAAAAATAGAGAATCTGGCAGTGGAAGAACTTGAGCGCAAACTGGCAAGACTCATAGAAGAAGAGAACTATGAAGAAGCTGCCCGAGTGAGCGAAGTGCTTAGACGCAAACGCGGAGAGTAACAAACAAAAAGCCACGCTACAGATTGGATAACCTTGAATATCATATCATAAAGCTTATAATTTCTTGCAATGAATCACATCAAGACGCGCCTGGCGCTACTCAACTTCATTGAGTTTGCCGTGTGGGGAGCCTACCTCACATCACTCGGCAGCTATCTGTTTAAAGTCGGCATGGCCGGCGAAATCGGTTGGTTCTACGCCATCCAGGGTATAGTATCAATGTTTATGCCTGCAATTGTGGGTATAGCCGCAGACCGATGGATTCCTGCTCAGAAGATGCTGTCACTGTGCCATCTGCTGGCAGGCATGTTTATGCTCGCAGCCGGCTATTATGCCTCGACATGTATAGGCTCGCCCGACTTCGCCACATTGTTTACACTATATTCAATGTCTGTGGCCTTCTTCATGCCAACCATCGGTCTTGCAAACTCAGTGGCATACACTGCCTTAGAGAAATACGGGCTTGACACTGTCAAGCACTTCCCGCCGATTCGTGTGTTTGGCACAGTCGGCTTTATATGCTCAATGTTGTTTGTAAACTTCACAGGATATCAGAACACATACGCTCAGTTGCTCACATCGGGTGTGCTGAGCCTCGTTATGGCAGCATACTCGCTTACCATGCCTGCATGTCCTGTCAACCGCAACTCTTCAGGCTCACTTGCCGACGCATTCGGGCTTAAAGCTTTTGCGCTCTTTAAAGACCGCAATCTCGCAGTGTTCTTTATATTTTCAATGCTGCTTGGCGTGTCGCTGCAGATAACCAATGGTTTTGCAAACCCGTTTATCCAATCATTCGGCAGCGTAGCCGAATATTCAAGCGACTGGGGAGTGCAAAACGCCAATGCTCTTATCTCGCTGTCGCAAATGAGCGAGACGCTATGTATATTGCTTATCCCCTTCTTCCTTAAACGCTTTGGCATAAAGGTTGTAATGCTTATGTCAATGCTTGCATGGGTATTCCGCTTCGGCTTCTTCGGCATTGGTAACACCGGATCAGGTGTGTGGATGCTCATAGCATCGATGATTGTCTATGGCATCGCTTTTGACTTCTTTAATGTATCAGGTTCGCTGTATGTCAACGAGCGCACCGACACCTCAATCCGCTCAAGTGCTCAAGGCCTGTTTATGCTTATGACCAACGGCATCGGTGCCACGATAGGCACACTGGGTGCTCAAGCCGTCATCGACCGGTTTGTCAACTCACAGGCTCCGGGACAAGCACACATTGATGGCTGGCACACTTCCTGGCTTATTTTCGCCGGATATGCTTTGGTTGTAGCTGTACTGTTCCTGCTCATCTTCCGCGATAATTCATCGGCGAAGCCATACTCCGAGAAAAATGCAGAAAAAGGCCGTGGTCATCTGATGGAAGATCCTGAAGGCATGATAGACCCAAAACTCTGAAGAATAAGTGATACGCTTTTATTCGCCCGACATACTTGAGCAACACCGGTTGCCAGAGAGTGACTCAAAGCATTGTATCCGCGTGCTGCGAATGCACGCCGGCGACGAAGTGGAGATTGTAGACGGCAAAGGCTACTGTTATCGCTGCGTGCTCGCCGACGATAATCCTAAGTCAACGGCAGTGGAGATTGTTGAGACCGTGGCAATGCCTCCTGTGTGGAATTATGAAATTACTGTAGCGGTAGCTCCGACAAAACACCTCCACCGCATGGCGTGGCTCGTTGAAAAGCTCACCGAGATAGGAGAAAACCGCATAGTGACCCTACTATGCCGTCGCAGCGGGCGCAAGGAAATAAAGACGGAACGACTGGAAAAAATTGCAGTCTCGGCGATGAAGCAATCGTTGAAGGCAACTTTGCCACGCATTGACAACATGATGCCATTCAACGAATTTCTGGCAATGACACACTGCGATCAACGTTTTATCGGCTACTGCGACAGCACAATCGAGCGAAAGCTGCTTGCCCGTGAATGCCTACCCGGGCGAGACATCGCTATAGCGATAGGGCCTGAAGGAGATTTCTCGCCAGAAGAAATAGAGCGTGCATTCGCAGCAGACTTTGTGCCTGTGACAATGGGCGATAACCGGTTGCGCACCGAGACAGCCGCACTCGTAGCTTGCGACACTGTGCACATCATCAATCAATTAAATTCTAAATAACCAAAAACCGATGTATGATGCATCGATGAATCACATAAATTTATAGGATTATGAATATCTCGCAATACCTGAAGTCATCACCGACAAACAATTTTTTTCTGCTCGCCGGCCCATGCGTCGTAGAAGGCGAGGAAATGGCACTTGACATTGCCGCAAAGGCACACCATGTGTGTGAGCAACTTGGTATTCCTTACGTTTTCAAAGGCAGTTACCGAAAGGCAAACCGCTCGCGCATAGACTCATTCACAGGAATAGGCGACGAAAAAGCACTGAAAATTCTTGCTAAAGTGCGACGAGAATTCGGCATTCCGGTCGTCACCGACATTCATTCGGCTGAAGAAGCCGCAATGGCAGCAGAGTATGTAGATATTCTGCAGATTCCGGCTTTTCTCTGCCGCCAGACCGACATTCTTATAGCTGCTGCTAAGACAGGTAAATTTGTTAATATTAAGAAAGGCCAATTTCTTTCTCCTGAGTCGATGCAGTTTGCAGTGCAAAAAGTGCGCGATGCAGGCAACAACGAAGTTGCTGTCACAGAACGCGGCGTGTGCTTCGGCTATGGCGACCTCATTGTCGATTACAGAGGTATACCCGTTATGCAGAAAACATCGGAGTGTCCGGTGATACTCGATATAACTAATTCGCTGCAACAACCCAACCGCAGCGAAGGCGTCACTGGTGGTCGACCTGAGCTGATAGAGACAGTGGCCCGCGCGGGTATTGCTGTCGGTGCTGACGGATTATTTATTGAGACACATCAAAATCCGGCAGTTGCAAAAAGCGACGGTGCCAATATGCTCGCACTTGAAAAACTACCCACACTGTTGCGCAATCTCACGCGCCTCCGCATGGCCGTTGTTGACCTCTAATCTTCTATTACCCTATTATTGTAGAAATTATATTGATTAGTGTCTAATAATTAGTATCTTTGCCCAATCTATTAACCCCAAAATCTCTTTTATGAAAAAACTACTACTTGCATTGATGGCAGTAGTCGGATTCACGTTTTGGGCTTCAGCCGAAGAAGTGACATTTGACTTTGCCAATGAGACGTACGGTTACCCAAGAGAACAGGGAAACTCAGGCACTTATATGAGTTCCCCATCGACTCTGGAAAATGGTGACGCAATCATCACGCTCACATCCGACGAGAAAGGATTCCGTTTCTGGACCGACGGACTTCGTCTGTTCAAAAACAAAAACGCCAAAATGTCGGTGAGCGTTCCTGATGCCGTAATCTCAAAAATCGAGATTACGACAAAAAGCAACAAGTTTAAATTAGAAGTTGAAGCTCCCACCACAGGCACTTATACCGCAAATGGCACCAGCCTTACATGGACTGCCGGTGAAAATGCAGAGCCAGTCGATGCAGTGACCTTTGCCTATACAGCAACTGACAACGTTGCCATGGTGAGCATGAAAATCACTTATGAACCGGCTGGTGAGCCTGCTCCTAAATTGTCGTATCGACGCTATTATACCGACGCATCGAAGCGCTATTATAACTATATCGCTTACAGCGTAAACGGCAACACAAAAGAACTATATAGCATAAATGACCCGAGCACCGAGGATTACTTTGTAACACCTCTTCAGAATCAGTGGCAAACCGAGGGTGCATACATTGACTTCACCGACAAGGTGATAGAAGTCCCTGCTGATGCTGTAAACTTCACCATGATCCTCAAGTCGAATACCAATGCATGCTCATCGTTATGGTCGCAAAATGCTGTGTTAGTCGACTGGAACAAAAACGGCATTTATAACGAAGAAGGCGAAACCAACGGTGTCATCAACATCACAAAGAAAGCCAACGAGCCCGGAGGTGGTCTTGTTATTACAGAAACCGGTGAAACAGATGTAATCACACTGCCTGAGACTATTAAACCTGGTCAGAAATACTCACTGATTATTGCCATGACAGAACCCAAGGGCATTGACGGAAAGCAGGACCTATGGGGCAAGAATTGGGAGTGGACAAAAGAAATATTTGCAGACGATGTTTGCTCTCTTATCAATGGTCAGGCCTATGAGCTAACCGTGCTCATCACCGAACCCCTTGTTAACCCTGAACCCGCCGGCCTTGAATACAGCGCTAACGCATTCACAGCAACAATCAATGCTGAAAACGAGTTCCCCACCCTCGCAAACCCCAATAATCTGACAGTAGTCTATACTTCATCTAATGAAGATGTGGCTACTGTGAGCCAGACAGGCGCAATCACTCTGATTGGTCTCGGCACCACTACAATCTCTGCTACTTCAGAGGCTACTCAAGAATTTGAAGCAGGAAATGCGTCATATACTCTCACCGTAGTGAAAGGCTGCGCTAATCTTGCTGAATTTATTGCTGCAACACCAAATAAGAACGATACAGCAGTCATGAACGGTGCCGTAACCGTGGTGTACGTAAACGGTGCGTATGTTTATGTTAAAGATGAAACAGCATCGTCGCTCATCTACAAGTTCGGGCTTGAGTACAAGGCCGGCGACGTGATTCCCGGCGGTTGGGAAGGCAAGAACAGTGTATATTACGGACTCTATGAGATCGTTCCAACCGGCAATATGCCTGCTGCCACCGAAGGTGCAGCACAAGCAGCCCCTGTCTTTGAGGGCACTATTACAGCCGAAATGATGAATCAGGTAGTTAAATTGCAGGGAGTTGAATTTGCCGAAGCTACATCTGCCTCAAAAGCAAACTTCACCGGTGTTTTCGGCGAGCAGACCCTCACTTTCCGCAATAACTTCACACTATCAGCTGTAGAAGCAGGCACATACGATGTTATTGTGGCCGTAGCTGTGTATAACAATGATATTCAGCTCTATCCGATCGAATATATTGCATCTGCCACCGAACCCGAGCCCGCCGGTCTTGCATACAGTGTCAAGACATTCAAGGCTGTCACAGGCGCTGAGAATGACTTCCCCACTCTTGCTAATCCCAACGAGTTGACAATCAACTACACTTCTTCAAACGAAGCAGTTGCAACCATCAACGAAACTGGTGACATCACATTGGTTGCTCCAGGCACCACTACAATCACTGCTACTTCTGTAGCAACCGATAAGTTTGAGTCGGGCAGCGCTTCTTATACACTCACAGTAGTCAAGGGTTGCGCAACGCTCGCCGAATTTATTGCAGCCACTCCCGAATTCCAGGATGCAGCTGTTATGAATGGTGAAGTCACTGTAGTCTACACAAAAGGTGCTAATGTATATGTGAAAGATGCAACTGCCTCTTCTCTGATTTACAAGGTTCAGCACGGTTATAATGCCGGCGACGTTATTCCCGGTGGTTGGGAAGGCAAGAATGGCTCATATCGCGGTCTTTATGAAATCACCCCCGGTGTAATGCCCGCAGCAACACCCGGTGAAACTCCTGAAATTCCTGTGTATGAGGGCGACATCACCACAGCCATGATGAACCAAATCGTGAAGATCAACAATGTGCAGTTTGTTGAGTCTACTCCTGACACAAAGGTTAACTTCAACGGTGTCTGGAAATCTGAAACACTTCTTTTCTACAACAACTTCTATGTTGAATCAGTAGCTGCCGGCAACTATGACGTGGTTGTAGCAGTTGGTGTTTATGACGACATGCTTCAGCTCTATCCTATTTCATACGCCGAAGCTCAACCCGAAGCAACTATAGTATCATCCAAGGACTTCACCGGTACACTTTCTATCGACATGGGTGATGGTCCTGATGATGTGCCTAACACCACTATCACCCTTAACAAGTATTCTGACGACACCTACGGCATCTACCTTGCCAACTTCGGCGCTTCTGAAGGTGGTGGTTTGGGCGCAATCAATCTCACCGGGTTAGTCCTCGAAGGCACGATGCTCACTGGCTCTGTTAAAGACTATGAGTTTACCTCAGTAGGTGCATTTGCAGACATTGATATCGCCGGCACATACGACGAGAGCAGCCTACAACTTCATCTTGATGTCAATCTATTTGATCCGTTTGACATGCCAATGGTTTTAGAGTTCACATCAGGTGTTTCAGATCCCGAACCTGTTGAGGCGATGACATATCGCCGCAAGTATACCGACGCATCTTCCCGCTATTATAACTATCTTGGCTACACTGTCAATGGCTCTACAATCGAGCTCTACACAGTAGATAATCCTGCTGCCGAAGACTACTACGTAAATCCGCTGCAGAACCAGTGGCAGACCGAAGGTGCATACATTGACTTCACCGATAAGGTAATTGAAATACCAGCCAACGCCGGCAACTTCACAATGATAATGAAGTCGCACGCTACAATCTGCTCATCGAAGTGGTCGCAGAACGCCGTGCTCATCGACTGGAATAAGAATGGTGTTTATAATGAAGATAACGAAACTAACGGCGTTATCAACCTTGGCATAAAAGCCAACGACGCAACAAGAGGTGCTCGTGTAATCACAGCCGATGGCGAAAAAGATACAATAACTCTCCCTGATGATCTTGAGCCCGGTGATGAATATAACGTTCTCATCGTAATGAATGAACCTAAGGGTGTTGACGGTACTCAGGATCTATGGGATGCTCACTGGGAATGGACAAAGGACATCTTCGCCGACAACACTTGCTCGCTTATTAACGGTCAGGCTTACGGCATGAAACTTAAAGTCACTGAACCTACTGTTGGTATCAATGATATAGCAGCCGATGACAACGCCGATGCAGAAATTGAATACTACACTATCCAGGGTATCAAGGTTTCTGCAGAGAATCTCACCCCCGGCTTCTATGTAGCACGTCAAGGCAACAAGGCATACAAGATTCTGGTGAAGTAACAAACTTCACACTACTAAAATATTCGGCGCGCCGCTCATATAGAGGTCGGCGCGCCGATTTTTTGTATTAGTGTAATTGTAAGATAAATATAGAAATGGATATCCTCGGCAACCGATTCTCAGCGTTTACTGATTGTAAAGCCGGATTTCAATATTAACTTCAATGTCTCTTGTGAGGTAGCGCGATCATACTCTTTCTCGCTTTCTGGCAACTCATCATAAGGCACCATACACGGTGTTTCCTTTTTACTGTCGTCGCGCACAGGGCCATAACGCCAACCTTCATTAATGCGATTTTTAGCCCATACTTCATGCACATTACGAGCCATCTGCTCAACAAGTGGCAGAAGCTCCTCAGGCAAGAACACATCATGGGTATCAAGAGGATTAGGGATATACTCAGTCTTCATCGTCATGGCTGTATATTATATATTGTAATGTGTCACACTAATCGGCCAAGTTGATCGCCCATAATGGCTATGGAAGTATCAACCACACTGTAATCGTATGATTTATAGTCACAATCATATCCCGGGCATGATGCCTTTATTGATTCAGCATCGAGCTGATCCCAATCGACCAAACAATTATGCTGTCGTGTATGCTCGTTGCAGCAAGCTTCAACATCATTAACCGTGTATCCTAAAAGCTCATGAGCAGCAACCCAACGTGCATGCTCGAGTTGAGCAAGATTATGCATAATTGAGTTTTCTTCAGTAGTCAGCCGCGGGTAATGCAGAGTATCAAAACGTCCGGAAAGGGAAGAAGCTCTGTATGTGTCAAAGAACCTTTTCATAAAATCGCTCCAGTCATAATCACGACCAAGTGCCTTCTCAAGCAACCACATTTTTGTTGCGGCATGCAGGGCATTGGCCATATCCTGACTCTCTTTGCGACGAAGACTCTGCAGATCATCTATTTTTGGCGTAATCAATTCTCCTGACTTGTGTCCATCTATGCCTAAATATTTATCACGCCTCTGTTGCCAGGTCTCGTTTTCTTTTCTCAGTCTGCTGTAGTTTTTCTTGAACTGCATGCCTTGACCTGTAAGCTCTGCGCGAATAATTGTGCTGTAGGAGTAGACTTCCTCAGGTTTGCCAAAGAGTCGTATCACTTTATATTGGCCGTCATCGCAACCGTTATTATAATGATCGGCTATTTTCTGAAGCAGATCTGCTTTTTCGCCATCGACACAGCGCACCATTATTGTCAACTGACTCATATCCCTACGATAACGACGAATATAATTGAATATATTCGTGGCAAGAGCAATATTGACATCATCGTCGCCAAGGGCGATAACTATATAATTAATCATTTTGCATTTTTCTGTTGTAAAGCACTCCTGCCAAAATCTAAGATCATTATAATCTATCTCTTTAAGTATAATCGATTTACCGTATTTCACTCCTGGAGAATGTGCTTTGAATATCCCTTGCAAGCGATGCATCTGCGAATCAACAACTGTGATCTCCGGGCGGCATATACTTAATTTCCCAGTTTCATCATCGAAGCGCATAAAAGTTCCGAACTCATAGATATAACGGAAGGCATCGCGTCCGACCTCACCAAAGCCCACTATCAAAGATTCTATCGGAGCGGAAACAGTGGTAGGGAAAGATTCTGATAATTGGGCGACTCTTACAGGCTGATTACAACTACACGACTTTAACAACTCTACCGCAATATGTGATGAATCTATGATATCGACATTCAAACATTTACGCACTGCCATATCCTCGACCACACGATTTGGGCCATTGAAGCGCGCATGGCAATAAATCTTATTCTTTACCTGATTATTTTCTGCTATGGCGAGTATCGTTTGATCCTTGGCAATATTTATCAAAGAGCGTATGTTATTATCTTCACTATCAGAAAGGAGGAAGATATGAAGCTCTGAATCGTCAGGAAATTTATTCAGCGCTTGAATCAATTGTTTTACCTTATTCAGCCCTATCATCGACAAAATATCACAACGCTCAGTGTCGTCAATCTTTGTATAGTCTATATCACATAGCTTGCTTGATGATATCGCAATTAAGGCTTCCGCACCGTCGGTCAGCTCAAATGTGGTGGGCCGATGCGAAAAAAGACTCACGATGCTATTCCAACTATCGTTATCGTCTTCTTTTACGTTAGCGTCATCAATAAAAACAATAATGCTTTTCCAGTCATTCTTGCGTATGTCTGTCGCTAAAATTTTTGTATTCCTGCTGACTCCGAAAAACAAATAAAGATGATTGCTGCAGGCACTGATTTTTGTGCCGTAGTGAAGCATATAATAAGCTTTTACGCGCGTAAACACAAGACTTATTATCAAAGCTACCGTCGATGAAAACGAAAAGGCAGCCTGCGCCAAAAGCATTCCTTTTATGAAAGTATGATCTTTAAGATGGTCAAGAATATTGCTATCAATATCGAGCATAAACAAATCAAGAGAACAGATCATAGATCTCAGGATATACTCGGTATTATTATAGTCGTATACAATGCCATTAAACCCTTTAAGTTTATAGAATGTATATGCAAAAAGTATCGTTCCGGTGCAGAAGAACAGCCCCATGAAACGCGCCGTCATCCTGAGAGTATACTCCTTTTGCGAAGCCAATCTGTTTAACCGATATCGCCTGCATAAGACTATGATAGAATAAATCAATTGCACAGCAGACAATAGCACCAACGCTAAAAATATATGCCGCCCAAGAGTTCCAGCATTGAATATCACGCCAAGAACGAGTATGATTACTGCCCAATATGCATATACACGGTTTTTCATAGTAGTTATTTTTTACATCTTATTAATGACGTTGATATGAGCTATAGTCTATCACATTCAGCCAGCCATAAACTTGAAGAAGCGTCGGATGGCATACGCCAGTCACCTCGTGGTGAAAGGCACACGCTGCCGACTTTAGGTCCATCCGGCAGACATGATCGCTTAAATTGCTGATTGAAGAAACGCCTGAAAAAAACTTTGATCCACTTTTTTATGACATCGTCGGTAAAAGTGCCGGCAAAGGCTTTCCTCGCGAGAAAGTAGATTTTTGCCGGTGTAAACCCATAGCGCAGGGTGTAATACAAAAAGAAATCATGCAACTCGTATGGGCCAACAAGGTCTTCGGTAATCTGAGTGATATTGCCCTGCGCATCGGCCGGTATGAGTTCGGGGCTAATTGGTGTATCAATGATGTCGAGCAGACAAGATCGGACATTATCGGAGTCGGCCGTGTCGGCAAACCATCTGACAAGATAGCGCACAAGTGTCTTGGGCACAGATGTATTGACTCCGTACATCGACATGTGGTCGCCATTGTATGTGGCCCACCCGAGAGCAAGCTCTGATAGATCGCCGGTACCAAGCACCATACCTCCTGCCTGGTTGGCAATGTCCATGAGTATTTGGGTGCGCTCGCGGGCCTGCGAATTCTCATAGGTGACGTCGTGCACGGCCTCATCATGCCCTATGTCGGCAAAATGTTGACGCACAGCAGCAGCAATGCCCACTTCGCGAATCGTGACTCCAAGCCCCTGCATCATTGTCAGTGCATTGCCATGAGTGCGACCGGTGGTACCAAAACCGGGCATGGTAACACCAATAATGCCGCGCCGGTCAAGCCCAAGCATATCAAAGGTGCGCACAGCCACAAGCAAAGCAAGAGTTGAATCGAGACCGCCGGATATGCCAACCACCAGATTGCGACAACCCGTTGCATGAAGACGTTTTGCAAGGCCGGCACATTGAATATTAATAATTTCTTCGGCCCGGCGGTTTATATGCTCGTCATCAGCAGGCACAAATGGAGTAGCACTTAGCGGGCGAAGCAGTTGATCAGGTGTTACATCTGTCTCTGATTTTACAGGAGTTTCAATAAGGCGATATTCTGCCGAAGCATTTCCAAACGAAGTGCCGGCATGCATGCGATCACGCATAAGAGCCTCCAGATCTATATCCGCCACTGCCATATCGCTCCGGCGCTGCCATCGCGGCACAGAAGCAAGACATGTGCCGTTCTCATAGACAAAAGCCTTGCCATCAAAGACAAGGTCGGTGGAAGATTCGCCGAATCCCGCAGAAGCATAAAGATATGCGCATACACACCTGGCCGACTGCTGTGCCAGAAGGCTACGCAGATAATCATATTTACCTATCAGATCATCAGAGGCCGACAGATTGACAACGACTTGCGCTCCAGCCTTCACGGCTTCACATGACGGAGGAGTCGGCACCCACATATCTTCGCATATCTCGGCAAAGATGCGGGCGCCAGCATAATCTACGATCTGGCGGTTGGTGAGAGGTACTTCCTGACCGGCAATCATTACTAAAGCATCAACGCCATGGCCCGATTGCCACCACCGCTTCTCATAGAATTCATTATAATTCGGTAGATATGTTTTAGGGAAAGCTGCGAGGAGGCGACCGTCAGCAATAGCAACAGCGCAATTATAAAGCGCATTGCCCCACTCTACCGGAGCACCGACAAAAAGCAGTGTGCCCGGGTTGGTGGCAGTCCAGTCGCAAACACTCCGAAGCGATACATCTACAGCATCAAGCAATGTGCGATTATGGAAAAGATCGGCACATGTATATGCTGTGAGGCACATTTCGGGAAAAACGACGACTCTCGCACCGGCTTCACGGGCTTTAGCTGCAATGTCGAGCACGGCACGCGTGTTGAAGTCGCAGTCGGCTACACGCACCTCAGGCACAGCAGCCGCTACTCGCAGAAATCCATACATATCTCTCAGTGAAATGATTTTAAAGCATTTCCTTAATCTTAGCCTCGAGATTCTCACGAGTCTGAGAACCTGAGAGACGACCGACTTTCTCACCCTTATTGTAGAGCAGGAATGTGGGTATAGACATAATGCGGTTTTCGATTGCGAAATCGGTCTGATCTTCCGTATTGTATTTGCCGATTACTACCTGCCCATCGAATTCATTTGCGAGGTCATCAACAATAGGTCCCATTGCCATGCACGGACCACACCATGTTGCCCAAAAGTCAATCACAACAGGCTTGCCGGAAGCGATAATTTCTTTAACGTTCTCGTCGGTAAATTCAAATGCCATAGCTTAATAGAATATTTTGGTTTTTGATTAAATGGATTCTTAAGTATAAAACTGCAATCAGCTTCGCATGACGTCGTATGCGACTTCTATATCATCAAGCGACTGCAGCAGATGTCGGTCTACCCCAATCTTATAACCAGATGTGAGGCTTACGCTGCGGTTTATGCCGGGGTCAAAGATACGGAAATTGAGGTTTGCGCCATCTTTGGTTGTATTCTTGATACTGTCTTGAAGCAACGAGGCAAGCATATCATTGTTGGCGGCAGTATCAATCTTTATTGTAATACCGCTCACAAGCGATCCTTTGACTTCTTCGAGCAGACGCATATTCACGACATTAAATCGCAAGTCATCGCTGTTGTATTTCTTTGCCCAGCGACCGGTTACAAGCACCGGAGTGCCCACGACTCCATATCGGCCAAAGTCAATGAACTGCTTACCGAAAAGCATCACTTCAGTCGTGCCGGTGAAGTCTTCGATCTTCATGATGCCATAATGGCCTCCTCGTTGCGATGGTTTCTCCTGAAATGCGATCACCATGCCGCCAAATGTGATCTCTGCTCCGTCTTTGGCTTCAAACTCGTCTTTATCCTTGATTGTAGTGCAGCCGTAGTTGAGCTCCATATAATATCGGTCAAGCGGATGAGCCGAGAGATACATGCCTACGAGATCACGCTCTTTTTCAAGGCGCTCAACATCAAGCCAACTAATGGCCGGTATCACCTGCGGGCGCGCCTCTGTGTCGCTAAACGAATCATCGAAACTGAAAAGCGACGCAGTGCGGTCTTGTTTTGCATTCTGATACTGCTGTCCATACCGCAAGAGTAATTCCGAGAAACTTTCGTCTTTGGCATTTTTCTCGAAGTAATCTTCGCGTTTAATATCAGTGAAGCAGTCGAGAGCACCGGCCAAAGCAAGCGACTCGAGTACACGACGGTTGAGGGTGCCACCGGGCACACGCTCCACAAGGTCATATACGCTCTCAAATCGCCCTCCACGAGTGCGCTCGGCTATAATGCCGTCGACAACATTCTTGCCGACACCCTTTATTGCCGACAGTCCGAAACGTATATCCCCCTTGTCATTCACAGCAAATTCGCTGTAAGACTCATTGATATCAGGCCCCTTCACAATGATATGCATGGCCTTGCACTCATCCATATAGTTGGTGAGTTTGGCAATATCACTGAGGTTGCGACTGAGCACTGCAGCCATATATTCTGCAGGATAATTGGCTTTGAGGTATGCCGTCTGGAAAGCTACCCAACTGTAACATGTAGCATGGCTCTTATTGAAGGCGTAGGATGCAAATTTCTCCCAGTCGGCCCAAATTTTCTCAAGAATCTGAGGATCATGTCCGTTTGCCTGTCCACCCTCGAGGAACAATCCCTTGAGCTCATTCATCTTCTCGATAAGCTTCTTACCCATAGCCTTGCGCAGTGTGTCGCTCTGACCACGGGTAAAGTTAGCTAACAGACGCGACAGAAGCATGACTTGTTCTTGATAAACAGTTACGCCATAGGTGTCCTTGAGATAACGCTCCATCTCGGCAATGGGATACTCAATTGGTTCACGCCCATGCTTTCGGGCAATGAATGTGGGTATGTAGTCCATGGGCCCCGGGCGATAAAGGGCATTCATGGCAATGAGGTCTTCGAAAGTCGAGGGCTGCAGCTCGCGCAAATACTTCTGCATTCCCGCCGACTCAAACTGGAATGTTCCCTTCGTGCGGCCCTCGCAATAGAGTTTATATGTTGCAGGATCGTCGATAGGCACATTGTCAATATCAATGTCTGTGCCCCGGCTTTGCTTAATATTGGCAACGGCTTCCTTAATAATCGACAAAGTCTTGAGACCGAGGAAGTCCATTTTAATCAGTCCTGTTTCCTCGATAACACGACCCTCATACTGAGTGACGAGCAATTTACCTTCATTCTTGTCAACAGCGGTCGAGACAGGCACCCAGTCGGTGATGTCGTCACGGCAGATGATGACGCCGCATGCATGCACACCGACATTACGCACGTTGCCTTCAAGTTCTTTGGCGTAGTGCAACACACTGCGCACAAGAGGATCGCGACTTTCGAGCTCGCTCTTGAATTCGGGCACATATTTATAACAATTGCCAAGATTGAGTTTTGCCTCCTTGCCATCTATCACCGGCATGTGCACGGGTATTAACCGCGTGAGCCTATCACTCTCCGGTCGAGGCAGCTGCTCTACACGCGCTACGTCTTTGATAGCAGACTTAGCCGCCATCGTTCCATACGTGATGATGTGAGCGACCTTTTCCTCGCCATATTTCTCGGTGACGTAACGCAAAACATCAGCACGACCATCGTCATCGAAGTCGATATCAATATCCGGCAGTGATATACGGTCGGGATTGAGGAAACGCTCGAAAAGCAGGTCATACTTGATGGGGTCAATCTGAGTTATACCCAGTGAATATGCCACAGCGCTACCTGCTGCAGATCCACGACCAGGTCCAACGCTCACACCAAGTTGCTCGCGAGCTGCATTGATGAAGTCCTGCACTATTAGGAAGTACCCAGGGAAACCCATGGTCTTCATAATGTAGAGCTCAAAGTTTATACGCTCGTCAATTTCAGGCGACAATGGATCGCCATAACGTTTCTTTGCACCTTCGTAAGCTAATTTCTTGAGATAATCGGCCTCAAATTTTATGCGGTATAACTTCTCATACCCACCGAGTTTCTTGATTTTATCCTCGGCCTTTTCCTGCGAGAGCACAACCTCTCCATGCTCGTTGCGCGTAAATTCGTCAAAAAGATCTTTCTCTGTAAGACGTTGCCGATATTCTTCTTCCGTACCAAAATCAGCCGGGATCTCGAAGTTTGGCATGATAGGTGCATGATCAATGCTATAAATCTCCACCTTATCAAGCACCTCAAGAGTGTTTGAAATAGCCTCAGGCACATCAGCAAATATAGCCTTCATCTCGTCGGTAGTCTTCATCCACTCCTGCTTGGTGTAAAGCATACGGTTTTCGTCGCTGAGGAATTTTCCGGTGGACAAGCATATCAGACGGTCGTGGGCTTCGGCATCTTCACGATTGACAAAATGCACGTCGTTTGAAGCGATAAGCTTTATGTTGTTGCGTCGGGCAATATCAATGAGCACAGGATTAACCTTCTGCTGCATTTCAAATACTTCATGATTGGCTCTGGGCACATCGGCTTTATGACGCTGCAACTCTATGTAGTAGTCATCGCCGAATACTTCCTTATACCACAGAACACGGCGCTCTGCCTCTTCTATTTCGCCCTGTGTGATAAGGCGCGGAATCTCGCCGCCCAGACATGCCGAGCACACGATGAGTCCCTCGCGATGCGCAGCAAGTGCCTGTTTATCGGTTCGCGGATGCATATAATATCCGGCAGTCCATGCCTCCGACACAAGTTTTATCAGATTCTTATACCCCGTCTTATTCTTAGCCAGAACAACCAGATGTCGCCCGGTGTCGCGTTTATCGATATGCTCATGCAACGACTTGGCGGCCACATACATTTCACAACCGAAAATGGGCTTAAACGGCGTTTCAAGTTTTGAATTCTTCTTTTTTACGTAGTTGAAAAATTCTTTTACTCCGAACATATTGCCGTGATCTGTAATGGCAATACCGGGCATACCATCGGCTATGGCCTTGTCTACAAGAGCCGGAATTGATGCCTGGCCGTCGAGCAGTGAATACTGGGTGTGAACGTGCAGATGTACAAACGATGACATTCTACTGTTGTTATTGGGTGAGTGAGAGAGAATTATATATTATCAGTCAAACATAACGTCGAATGCCTCAAGAGCAGTGTCGACGTAGTGAAATATGAGACCGGCACGGTATTTTTCGGGTATATCGCCTTCAACGTCCTTGCGGTTGGCCGAGGAAAGCACAATGTCTGTGACTCCCGCACGCTTTGCAGCGAGTATCTTCTCCTTTATGCCGCCTACAGGCAGTACTTTACCCCGAAGTGTGATCTCGCCGGTCATAGCCATATTGTCGCGCACCTTGCGGCCTGTATAAGCCGACACCATGGCGGTGGCCATAGTTATACCTGCTGATGGGCCGTCTTTAGGTATCGCACCCTCGGGCACATGTATATGAAGTCTGTATGTATCGAACTTCTCGGATGGTATGCCAAGCTGCTGCGATACCGACCTAAGATACTGACGAGCAATAACAGCCGACTCCTTCATAACATCACCGAGATTGCCGGTGAGGGTAAGCTTATCGTCGGTAGCCTTAGACAGCGATGCCTCAATAAAGAGTATCTCGCCTCCTACCGAGGTCCAAGCAAGACCTGTCACCACACCGACACCGGTATTGCTGTCGCATTTGTCACGACGGTAAATCTCAACGCCAAGATAATCTTTGAGAGCAGGCGGGGTGATGACCTTTTCGTAGTCTTTCTGACTCATCTTACTCAGAATAATCTTACGGAGCACTGCCGCAATCTTTTTTTCGAGTTGACGCACGCCACTCTCGGCTGTATAACGCTCGACTATCGCCTCAAGAGCATCGTCGGTAAACTCAACATCGGCAACATCGACATTGAGTTCTTTCATGAGCTTCGGGAGCAAGTGACGGCGAGCTATTTCCACCTTCTCTTCTACAAGATATCCTGAGATATCAATAACCTCCATGCGGTCGAGCAATGGCTGAGAGAGCGTCTGAAGAGTGTTGGCTGTGGCTATAAACAGCACCTTCGACAAGTCATAGTCTATGTCTATAAAATTATCATGGAAGTGGCAATTTTGCTCGGGATCAAGCACCTCGAGCAAAGCAGCCGACGGATCGCCCTTGAAATCGGCGCCAATCTTGTCGACCTCATCAAGAAGTAACACCGGATTGACACTCTTTGCGCGGCGCATGGCCTCGATAATTCGGCCTGGCATGGCACCAATATATGTGCGGCGATGACCGCGTATCTCAGCTTCATCATGCAGACCACCAAGCGATACACGCTGATAATTGCGGCCTAAGGCACGGGCTATAGACTGCCCGAGCGAAGTCTTGCCAACTCCGGGAGGGCCGACAAGACACAATATCGGTGCATGGCCGCCTGGATTGTTCATCATAACGGCAATCTGCTCCAATATGCGGTCTTTTACCTTCTCCAGACCATAATGGTCGGCATTGAGCACTTCGCCGGCAAGACTGAAGTCAGTATTTTCTTCAGTAGCTGTGTGCCATGGCAGATCAAGCACCGTCTCAATATAGTTAAGCGAAACGTTATAATCCGGCACCTGCGGGTTCATGCGTCGAAGTTTCTCTATCTCTTTAAGCACCACGGCTTCGACAGCTTTGGGCAAAGATGCGTCGCGTGTGCGCTTTTCAAGCTTGGCAGGCTCATCGTCGTCGCCGTAAAGTTCCTCACGCAAAGCCTCAAGCTGCTGTTGCAAAAAAGCTGTGCGCTGCGACTCATCCATATTGCGCTTAGTGCGCGCAAGAATGTCGCGAGTGAGATCTACCTGCTGCTCCTGCTGCTGTAGGGCTCCGAGCAACTCAAACATGCGGGTCTTTACGGTGTGCTTGGCAAGAAGCGATTGCTTGACTTCCGGAGATAAGGGCATGTGCGACCCCAAAAAGTTGGCAAGAAATTCAGGCTCATTTATCTCCTCTATGTTCGAAGCCATTTCGTCGGGTGCATCAGGACTCTTATGAATAATATTCACAGCGAGTTGACGCACCTGAGATGCAGCTACTTCAAGCTCTTTATCGGCGCGCACCGGCATTTTATCGCGCATAACTTTTACATGAGCGAGTATCGACGCACCGTGAGATTTGGGATTATCCTGTGGAAGTGCTTCGCCAAGAAGTTTTATTTTATCACGACCGATAACGACAGCTGTATGAGTACCGTCGGGGAGGTCAAAAACTTTAGCAACATCGGCCCACACACCATACTTGCACAAATCGCCTAACGATGGATTATCAACATCAGCGTCCTTCTGGCATACTATGCCAATCGGTATATGCTCCTCAGCGGCCATGCGGGCAAGCTGTAGTGTGCTTTCACGAGCAAGTGTCAGCGGGATAGTTATGCCAGGAAAAAGCACCAGATTGCGTGTAGGCAATATTGGCAGCGAGTCTTCATTTATATTGCGAGGCTCGCGGTCGGGGTTAATATCTATATGCCCCACCGAAACGATGGAGGTAGTAGTCTGAGGTCGGAAAGATTTTGACTTCTCTCGGGTCATATCGTATATGAAAATTGCATGATTTCAAGTGCCTCCGCACACGGCTATCCGCCCGCAGAAACAGAATGCAAATTTAATAAATAATAGTCAGTCTGCAAAATTCACTCATACACGCTGTGCCTAAAAAATAGCCGCCCGGTCATGATTGACCGAGCGGCGCCGTTGTTGTTAAAAAAGATTACAATTGAACGAGTGTTTTCATCGAATTTCAATCTTCAGCATGCTTCTCGGCATACTCCTTGAGAAGCTTATCCTGAACGTCGCTCGGGCATAATTCGTAAGAAGCGAACTTCATGCTGAACGATGAACGACCACCTGTGATGGAGCTCA
Source organism: uncultured Bacteroides sp. (assembly GCA_964486445.1). Lineage (GTDB taxonomy): Bacteria > Bacteroidota > Bacteroidia > Bacteroidales > Muribaculaceae > CAG-873. The sequence goes on from CAZAME010000009.1 coordinate 22,427, forward strand.
ATGCTGTAGAATAGCTCGACATTTCTTTGAGGGGAACTTTGGCCGAGATTTTCTCAAAACCATTTTCGCTCGACATACCCATTATGATGGCACGACGACCTTGCAGATCGCTCATTACGTCACCCATAACGTCAGCCGGCACAAAGACCTCCACATCATATACAGGCTCAAGGATCTTGGGATTGGCATTGCGGAAAGCTTCGCTGAATGCGTTGCGACCAGCCAAGCGGAATGAAATTTCGTTGGAGTCTACCGGATGCATCTTGCCGTCATAGATGCACACGCGCACGTCGCGGGCATAAGAGCCTGTGAGAGGTCCTTGCTCCATTCGGTCCATCAAGCCTTTGACAATCGCGGGGATAAAGCGCGAGTCGATAGCGCCACCCACAATGCAGTTGCACACCACAAGCTTACCACCCCACTCCAACGGGATTTCCTGGGTGTCGCGCACATTCATCTTGAATTCCTGATTTCCGAACTTATATGTATCGGGAGCCGGCATACCGTCGTAGTAGGGCTCAACTATGATGTGTACCTCACCAAACTGGCCAGCACCACCCGACTGTTTTTTGTGGCGGTAATCGGCACGCGCTGCCTTGGTGATGGTTTCGCGATAAGGAATCTTCGGTTCCTCAAATATAATAGGCAATTTATCGTTATTTTCAACTCGCCACTTAAGTGTGCGCAGATGGAATTCACCCTGACCGGAGAGGATTGTCTGCTTAAGTTCCTTCGACTGCTCAACCTCCCATGTCGGATCTTCCTCGTGCATGCGAGTGAGGATGCCGGCAAGCTTCTCGGCATCGCTTTCGGTGACAGGGCGTATGGCCCGCTGATACTTCGGAGCAGGATATTTAATGAAGTCAAATGCTATATTGCAGCCCTTTTCATCAAGGGTGTTGCCGGTGCGGGCATCTTTGAGCTTGACTGTGGCACCGATATCGCCGGCGCGCAACTCATCAACTGGAGTCTTTATCTGGCCGCAAACACAATATAGCTGTGCGAAACGCTCTTTTGAGCCACGGGTAATATTATCGAGATCGGCGCCGGCCTTGAGTGTGCCGCTCATCACCTTGAAATAGCTGACTTCGCCGATATGGGGTTCTACTGTAGTCTTGAACATATATACGCTGAGCGGGCCGGCAGGATCTGGCTTCACCTCGTTACCCTCAGTGTCAACCGGCGCAGGCATATCGCTCACAAAAGGCACTACGTTGCCGAGGAATTCCATCATGCGACGCACACCCATATCGCGCAAAGCACTAACACAGAATACAGGGAATATCGAACGGTCAATCAAGCCCTTGCGGATACCTTCGCGCATTTCGTCTTCTGTGAGATGACCCTGATCGAAGAATTTCTCCATGAGGGTCTCATCATTTTCGGCAGCAGCCTCTACGAGAGTTTGATGAAGTTTGAGAGCACGCTCCATCTCGTCGGCAGGGATCTCCTCAATAACGGGCACGCCGCCTTCAGGAGCCCAGGAGTATTTTTTCATGAGAAGCACATCAATCATGGCATTGAAGCCGGGACCTGCATTTACAGGATATTGCACCGTCACAACCTTCGGACCGAAGATGTCGTGCATCTGCTCAATGACGTTTTCATAGTCAACCTTCTCGCCATCGAGTTGGTTAAGAGCGAATAAAACAGGCTTCTTAAGGCTGGCGCAGGTGCGGAAGATATTCTGAGTGCCAACCTCTACACCATACTGCGAGTCAATAACGATAACACCACAGTCAGTAACATTGAGAGCTGTGATTGCACTACCCACGAAGTCATCGGCTCCGGGGCAATCAATCACATTAAGTTTTTTATTAAGGAATTCAGCGTAAAAGACAGTAGAGAATACTGAGTAACCATATTCTTTTTCTACCGGGAAATAGTCACTGACTGTGTTTTTGGCTTCAACTGTGCCGCGGCGTTTTATCACTCCACACTCGTAGAGCATAGCTTCAGCGAGTGTGGTCTTACCTGAGCCTTTGCTACCGAGCAAGGCTATGTTTTTGATTTCGTTAGTAGGATAAACTTTCATGTTATCAAGATTTTAAATAGTAAGAAGGATGCGACCGAGCGACCTCTGTCGCTGTAATGCGGTTGCAATTTATAGAAAATTTTTTATACTCACAACAAAAAATCAAGTTTTTATTTATTAAATCTGCAATTTGATATAATTTTAACCTAAACCATGTAGCTACAAGTTAAAAATAGCCTAATGATATTGCTCTTTACAATAAAATATGTATATTTGCACGAATAACCAATATCCAAATCACAATTATTTATAAAATGAAACTACTTCTTGTTAGATTTGCCGCCTTGCTGATGCTTGTGCCGGCGTGGTTCAGCGCTCTTGCCGCTGACTCATCAGAAGCTGAGGTCACCCGCCTCACTCTGGTCTATAATGACAACACCGAGAAGCACTTCAACCTCTCGGAGAGTCCGGAGATTACTTTTGATGACACACAGATGCATATAAAGAACGTCGCAGTGGAGACATCGGCTGACCGTGCTGACATCAAACATTTCCATTTTACTAAAGGTAGTCCGGTCGTTGCTGTGGAAGACATCACCGGCGATGTCACCCTCAGCTTTACTTATGTCAATAATATAGCCACCATCTGCGCCAAGACATTGAAATCAGTGGCTGTTTATGACTCTCTTGGCAAACTTTGCCTTAAAGTACCGGCCAACGCTGACGGCACTGCTGTTGTTGACCTCAATAATCTTACCCATGGTGTCTATCTCATCGCTGTTCCCGGCGAAAACGCCATCAAAGTGATTAAACAATAAACAACTACAAATCACAAAAATCTAAATATGAAAAAGAATCTACTCTCATTAATGTGCGCAGTCGTCATGGCCGGTAGCATGAGCATGTCGGCGCTGACTCCTGCGCTGAAGCATGCCCCCGCGAGTTCACGCATAAATGTGTCGGAACGGGCTGCCGCTCCTGAAACGCCCCCGGCATCAATGGTGAAGCAATTGCCCTCCTATTTCACAGCCGGAGAAGACAACGTAGGCAACTACTATCTGATGCTTGCCAGCACAAATAGCGCTTCATACGATCGCAATAATGGTGTTCAGATCAAAAATGGCTTTGCGCTGTTTATTGACCTTTATGCACCTCAGACCGAGCATTTCGTTCTCCCCACCGGCACTTACAAGCAATCTGATGATAATGAGTCGATGACATTCGACCCATATTACACCTATCTCGCTTATTATGATGCCAACGGCAAGCATGATGGCAAAGATGAATGGTTTCCTGCCTCCGACGTAACTGTCACAAAAAAAGAAGGCTCAGACACATACGTGGTTGCTTTGCGCATTAGCTATAACGGTCGATCATCTATCATCACATACGAGGGCGAACTCATGTTTGCTGATGCCAATGGCGCAGCCACAGCCTTCCCCCAGATCCGCACCAATCTTAACCTCGATTGCAAAGGGTCGTTTGCCGTGTATGACGGAAACCTCTACCAGAGCAATACCGGCTCGATGTACCTTAATATATATGAAAAGGGCTTCAACCCCGAAACCGGTGGTATGACCGAGGCCGGCTACAGCCTCGCATTACAATTGTTCGGCAAACTCTTCTCTGACTCAAAGAAGGCCACACTCGACCCCGGCACCTACACAATGTCTCGTAACTTCTCGCGTTATTCATGGTATCCCGGCATCGAGGTTGAATACATGGGCATGAGCGCCATCATGGGTTGCTATGCAAAACAGCGCACTACCGATGGCACTTACGCATACTCATACATTGCCGACGGAACTATTGTTGTTGAAGATATGGGCGCCGATGTATTCCGCGTAACAGTTGATTGCGTTACCAACCTCGGATACACTGTAAAGGCAAAATTTGAAGGTACTGTACCTGTTGTTGATAAATCTGATGATCATGGCACTGGGCCTGCTCCATTGTCTACCCTTGAAGATGACGTGCAACTTGATCTTAAGAAGATCAAACAGGGACATATCTGGAATGGTGGCGTAGTCAACAATTGCCAGACATTCCTCCTTGATATCGGCTCACCCTCAGGCCGCGACGAAGAGGTAACCAATGGTGGCGACATCATGCGTATTGAGTTTGTATCAGCCGGTGGTACTCGCTATCTCGAAGAAGGCACTTACACAGTTATGGACGAAAAATACGATACATTCTATGAGCCTTTCAAGTTGGGCATAGGTCGATTCGTAGGTCTTGGAGATGGTAGCACTGACATTAGCGGCACCCGCTACATGCACTTTGAGGAAGGCCGATACATGATCATGGATCATTACGCTCCCGCAGTTAAGGGCACTGTAGCTGTAACGAAGAACGACGATGACACTCACACAATTGACATAGCTCTTATGTGTGATAAAAACTTCCGTATGGACGGATCCTGGACTGGCCCTATTGAATTAATGTATAACCCTGACGGTATCGTAGGTATCGAAGATATCACCGCCGAGACCAAACCCGTGGCTATCACATATCTCGACAACAACACCATTGCTATCAGCAATAACCCTGCCGGCTCTCATGTAGCAGTCTACACCATCACCGGCATGAAAGTATCCTGCCCAGTCAGCGGTGACATAATAAATATTGAGTCGCTTGCATCCGGCATCTACATCCTCTCCATCAACAACCAATCATTTAAAATTGTAAAGAAATGAAATTATATAAGTCATTTTTAGCTCTGACTGCTGCGGCAATTTCGCTGGGCGCCGCAGCTGATGACGAAGTAATGATCGTCACCCTCACCGACGGTACTACTGTAGAATACAACGTAGCCCAGGTGAGCAAAGTTAACTTTGAGGTCCGCGAAACTGTCCCCGCTGCTTTCACTGTAACCCCGGCAGACGGTGAAACAATTGAATTCCAAACGATTCCAACGATGTTCCGCCAGGCAGCCGACGACGACAGCCAGCCCACAACCTTCGGCTTCGGCACTGTTGAAGCTACAACTCCGGCCAATCTCGTAAACGGAGAATACGGCGTAAAACTGAGTGTATCAGCAATCAAGCTGTATGGTGGTGAGTTTGATCTCGTGGAAAACCCCGATAGCTATTCACTCTTTTTAGGCACATACGAAGATGGCAAGCTCATTGATCTGCAGGATGTAGTCACTGCCGGTAAGATTTCAACTAAGATCAACAACAAGACTCGCAAAGTCACCATCAACATCAATGCAACCTTCAAAAACGGCACTGTCATCACAGCAGAATACGAAGGTTTGCCCGAGAGCACTGATGTAATCGACGAAATGTTCCCCGAGATTTCTCGTGGCAACGTGCTCATATATACCACAACTTCCGGCACAGAGAATACTTACGAAGTTACTGGCGCGTCTATGCGTGCTTCGGCAAGCTATGATACCTACACCTTCACCAATTCTGGCTATGAGGATTTCGTAATCGAAATACGCAACCGCGACCTCATCAACGCCGGGAAACTTGAATTGAGTGAAGCCGTCGGATTCAGCATAAAGTATGGCTACTCAATGCAGCTTGGTCGCCGTGATGCTACTGACATCTACAGCAACGCTCCAAACAACGGTGTTATGACTTTTACGAAAAACGACGATGGCACATGCGAAGTCTCTGTCGATGTTCTCAACAAATATAACAGTAATATTGGCCAGAACCTCGGCAACGGAGAGCACCTAATATTCCACTACGTTGGTGAAATCAAATAAACACTGAGCAACAAAAGATCTATAAACGCATGAAAACATTTTTGTTAACTGCGCTCGCTTTGACGGCAACTTCTGGCCTTTATGCCCAGAAGTTGTCGCCCAATGCTGAGGCACTGCTGATGACACGACATTCACGCCCCGCTGGCATGAGAATGCTTTCTGTGTCTGACAGCACATCTGTTGAGACCGTAAAGGTCTTCATCGATATGTATGACGATGCAGCCATCAACGAGATAGAGAAACTCGGCGCAAATGTCTACATGAACTTCGACGGATGCGTGACTGCTGAGGTGCCTGTTGACCGTCTACGCGAAATCAGCGAAATTGATGATGTAAAATTTGTGCAGATGGGCACTCCGGTGAATCTCCTGCTTGACAAGGTTCGCCCGTCAATCGGCATGGATAAAGTACACTCTTATGCGCGCCCCGACGGTGCGACAGGCTACACCGGCAAAGGTGTGGTAGTTGGTGTCATCGACACAGGCCTCGAATACGGACATATCGCATTCAGAGGTAAAGACGGCACAAGTTGGCGTCTGAAACGAGTTTGGAATCAAAATGGCGTAGGCCGCACGCCTTCCTTGTTTAAATATGGCTCCGAGCTCACAACTCAAGGTGAAATGGAGGCTTCGCGCTATGACACCGCAAGCGAGTATCACGGCACACACACTACCGGCATAGCAACCGGTGCCGACATATCTTCTGGCTACTATGGCATGGCTCCCGACGCCGAGATCGTTTTTGTGAGTTTCGGCTCCAACGATGTCGACATCCCCAACGCCGTGAAGTATATCTTCGACTACGCCGAGAGCGTGGGCAAACCTTGCGTAATCAACATGAGTCTTGGTGTGCACATGGGTCCCCACGACGGCACATCGGCAACAGACCGCTATTTTTCAGAGGCTGTTGGTCCTGGCAAGATTCTGGTGGGTGCCTGCGGCAACGAGGGTGAGAGCGCCCTTCACATCAGCAAAAATTTCACTGCTGACGACACCAGCCTGCGCACTCTCCTCTCCTACAATAAGAATAACAAAAACTCGGCAATCGACATCTGGGGTTCTGAAGGCTCTGATTTCACTCTGCAGATTGCAGTTGTAGAAGGCCAGAAAGGCAAGATCCTTGAGTCGAGTCCTATTATATCTGCCACCGAAGGAAGCCAGCTGTATTACTCACCAAACGATGAGAACACCGAGTGCTACTTCTACATCAATCCGGTGAAAAACCCTGTTAACGGCCGCCCCAATATTTACGTTGAGGCATACGTGACATCTCTAAGCGACACCCGCTATATCGGTCTCATAGTTACCGGCAAAGATGGCAGCAGCGTACACATGTACAATGCCTCCAACAACGACTTTGTCAACGCCGGCCTACGAGGTTGGGAAGCCGGGGCCAATGCCGGCACCGTTGGTGAAATTGGTGGAACCAGCCCAGATGTAGTGTCAGTCGGCTCATACAACACCCGTTTTAACTTCCCGCTGTATAACGGTGAGGCCGGAGTGCTATACGGCATCGAAGGTATGGGGCCCAACGAGCTTCCGCTCAATGACATATCGTCTTTCTCAAGTCGAGGTCCTACAGCCGATGGTCGCATGAAGCCCGACGTTCTGGCTCCCGGTGCATTCGTTGTATCGTCAGTGAACAAATATGACGCAACCCTCAGCCAAAATCTTTACTACACTGTTGCATACACTCAATCGGGCAATACCAAGTATTACTACGACATTCAGCTCGGCACTTCAATGTCTACACCAGCTGTGACAGGAGCTATTGCCACCTGGCTTGAAGCAAACCCCGACCTCACCACTGAGCAAATTCTCGACATTATCCACAGCACAGCCAACAGCGACCGCTACACAGGCACTGTGCCTAACTACAATGCAGGCTATGGCAAATTTGATGCTTACAAAGGTCTTCTCAAAGTTATCGAGACAGTTGGAACTGAGAAGATCGGCATTGATAACGCCGAGGATACCCGCGTATGGGTAGAGGCAGGAACCAAGAACCTGTGTTGTGTTGTCGCCGCTCAATCATCAGTTGAGATCTATAATGTGGCAGGCGCACACATCTTGAACCGTAATCTTGATGCAGCGCTCAACACCATTGACATGTCTGCCTTCCCCGGCGGCGTATATATTCTGCGCTTCGCCAACGGCAAGAGTGTGAAAATCGCCATCTGACATTTGTGACACTCACATAATCCCCCTCCACAGAGGCCCGGACTCGCAATGAGATTCCGGGCCTCTGTATTATTTATATACCGGTTAAGATTTTTTATGGAAACTGTCTTTTTCTGTGAAAAAAGTAGTAGCTTTGCACAATGAAAACAGGGACTTCCCGCTACAATAAAGAATAGTCAAAAAAATGGTCAACAAACACAATTTATGGCTCTCTGCTAAAGACTACATAATAATAGCATTTGCAATTTTTGTGTATTCTTTTGGCTTTACTGCCTTCATATTGCCAAATAATGTGGTTATCGGAGGCGTTGCCGGTCTCAGTTCTGTCGTCTATTTTCTTACCAATATTCCGGTAGCCATAACGTCATACGCATTAAATATGACGCTGTTGGTGGTTGCGTTCCGCACTGTCGGCAAAACATTTGTAATCCGCACTATCTTCGGTGCTTCATGTATCTCGCTCTTTATAGGTATTTTGCAACCGATGTTCCCCGCCCCGATTATCCCGAATGAGCCGACAATGAGCATTATTCTCGGCGGTATTCTGTGCGGTCTTGCTGTGGGTACAGCATTCGTGCATAACGGCTCTACAGGTGGCACAGACATCGTGGCGGCAATGGTGTCTAAAAAGACTAACGTATCGGTTGGGCGCATGATGCTCTACACCGATGTGT
>CAZAME010000010.1:0-19745 GCA_964486445.1 uncultured Bacteroides sp.
CCAGAGCCACAACCTTGTCATCATATTCCACAACATCGTTGTGAGTGATCTTGGTGCCGAGTTCAGTGGCAACCTCGCCGTTGACCTTCACAAGACCCTGCTGTATATACAGGTCGGCCTCGCGGCGTGAGCACAGACCGGCATTGGCCATAAACTTATTGAGACGAATCTGCTCATTGGGGTCTACCACAGGCATTTCATATTCCACAGGCTTGGGGCGCGGAGTGAAGCTCTTGCCCTTGCGGGGGAATACACCACCCTGATGGCGGTTGTTGGGGCGCTGCTGGTTGTTATACCCGCCCTGGCGGTTGTTGTTATTGTAGGGGCGGTTATTGTTGTAGCCACCCTGATTATTATATCCGCCCTGGTTGTTGTATCCACCCTGGCGGTTGTTGTTATTGTAGGGGCGATTGTTGTTGTAGCCGCCCTGACGGTTGTTGTTGTAGGGGCGCTGCTGGTTGTTATATCCACCCTGGCGATTGTTATTATAGGGGCGAGGGGTGTAAGGGCGGGGCGAATAGCCTTCGCGCGGCTGACGGGGAGTATAACCCTCGGTCGGGCGTGTTGCTGTTGTTTCAGCGCCCTCGGCAACGGTGTTTTCAGCACCCTCAGCTGCTGGATTGGGGCGATAGTTGGGGCGTGGGCGATAACCTCCCTGAGCATTATCATAGCGGTTATATCCACCTTGCTGCGGGCGGTTGTTATATCCGCCGGGGCGATTATTGTTATAGGGGCGGTTGCCGTAAGGGCGATTGTTGTTATAGCCGCCCTGACGGTTATTATTGTAGGGGCGAGGGCTATAGGGGCGGTCGTAGTTGTGCTGACGCTCCCCGAGGCCGGCTGCGTCGGCGGGAGCTACATTATCCTGGCGTGCATAGTCTGCACCATCGGCACCGGCCACACGATCCTGACCGATACGGGGTCTCTTAGGCTTCTTTTCGTTGCTGTCCATAATAGTTGAAAATGTAAAAAAGCTTTTGGTTTTGTTTTAAATTTCACGTCTGCCTCTCGGCTATGACATCTTGTTCAAGATATAAAAAAACGTAGATTATGATTTATATAATGGCATTTTGAAAATGCAAAGTTACAAATTTATCATATCAATAACAATCGCACAATCGCCATTATCTCCAATTTTTTCTGAAAAAAGCATAAATAGCAATCATTGCCCCACTCCACAGAATTTTATTTCACACATAATGCACTTTTATTTCACATGAAATAATATTACCTTTGTAACCGCATGTAAATCATGCAGACATAATATGTAGAGCGTTTCTTGCTTTATCCTTTAACGGAAATCGCCAATTTCAAAACACGAAGGAGAGGGCAGTCTGAATAACGCTCATGCTTGTCGCATATCCACATCCCGGCAAAGGATGTCTCGATATTCGATAAAGCGTGGGTATGGGCTGTTTATTTCGTGTTGGGCGTTTGGCGATGCCTCCGTTAAGATAAACCGAACATCATTCCACGCTTTTTTTCATATAAATACATCAGGTCGAATAGGGAATGAAATCGACAAAACATACTTAATGCCACCCATCCTTTTAAATGGACTAAAAAGAACTTGAAAAAGGAGTGTGGGCCTTATAACTTTGTGTCAAAGTAGAAATTTGTCGAATATTATGCACATTGGAGCTTACATAAAAGAGATCTTTGATAACGGACCTAAGTCATGGACTATTACCTGGTTTGCCCGTCAACTCAATTGCGACAGGCGCAATGTCTATAATATATTTTCGAGAAAGTCTATAGACACCGATCTGCTCCTGCGAATCTCTCTGATACTTCAAATAAACTTTTTTGAAATACTGTCTACAGAAATCAACAGCAAGTTGTCCGACAGCCCTTGCGGGAAAATAATTTCCCACCGTGAGAAACAACACGCCACAGAATAACGACTTATTGTTCACATAATTATACATCCGCCCGCTCTCAAATTAAGTAATTTTGTAGCCAATCATTATTACATAATTAATATTAATCATTAATCGAAATCATAAGTCGTAATTCAATCCTGCATATTTCGTTATTGCATCTCTGCCGGGTTTATACATAGACTTATTAATGATTTCTACTTTAGATCTAAATTATATGGGACTCTTTGGAAAAGGTAAGAGCGGCGGTATTATGAATGTAATACGTTGCGATGAAGAGGAATACTTAGTATGGAAATGGCGCCCTGAGGGCCAAGAAGCCAACTCTACATCAAGGGAAAACAGCATTCGTTATGGCTCGTCTTTGCGAGTTAAAGACGGAGAAGTCGCAGTATTTGTTTATAGACAGAAGACCGGAGCGACACAGGATTTCATCGTAGGCCCCTACGACGACACCATAAAGACAGCCAACTTCCCGATTCTATCAAGTATTGTCGGAATGGCTTTCGGTGGATCCTCTCCTTTCCAGGCAGAAATCTACTATATAAACCTTCAGGGAACTAATCAGGTTAGATTCGCCATCCCCTACTTTGATGTAGTTGATCCAAGACTGCCAGACTATCCGGTGCCCGTCGCTGTGCGAGGAACTTTGACATTCGCCCTTGAAGATTATCAGAATTTCATTAAGCTAAATCGTCTCATCAACTTCGACCTTGATAGCTTTAAGAATCAGATAAAAGATGCTATGACCCGCAAGATCAAAGGAATTGTTGCTAATATTCCTTGCGACCTCGGTATGCCCGTCGTGCAACTTGAAAGAAAAATTGATCAGGTGAGCGATGTACTTGAGAATAATCTAAGAGACAGATTCCTCGAGTTTGGCGTAACTATGCGACACATAGATATTAATGCTATTGAAATCGACAAGTCAAGTGAATCTTATGAGAGAGTCCGCAAGTTGACAGGTGATATCACAGCCCGCACAATGGAAGCTCAAGCCCAACTCAACATTGATAACATGCGAGATATGCAGGCTCTGAATAAAGAAAATCTTGCTGAATCAATGCGCATCCAGCGCGAAGAGGCACAGCGTGCACAGCGCCTGCAGACCGAGTCGACATATATCGGGGCTCATGGTCTTAATCTTCAGGCCGGCGTGCTCAACACTGCTGCGGAAAACCTCGGCCAGATGGGCACTATTAATAGTGGCGGCATGAATCCTGCAGCAATGATGACAGGCATGGCTCTGGGTGGTGCAATGGGCAGCCAAATGGCTGGAATGGCAAATACCATGGGACAGCAAATGCAGACATCTATGCAGTCAACTCCTCCGCCTATGCCCGGAGCACCCTCCGTTGCTCCACAGATGCCATCGGTAAAATATATGGTCGGCGTAAACGGCAGTCAATATGGACCGTATGACACAACCCAACTATCACAGATGGTTAATGCCGGACAAATTAATGCTCAGTCTTTGGTATGGGCTCAAGGAATGGCCTCATGGACACCGGCTGGCAATGTGCCCGAACTTGCAGCTTTGTTTAATCCGGTGCCGGCTAATCCGGGAATGATGCCGCCACCACTTCCTTAATTTTTGAGTAATCTGAATCTAAAACATATTTGCAATGGACAATTTCTATTCGATTGACCGTCTGATGGAGTTCGGGCTTGGCATGGCTATGGCTCAACAGATGGTGCGAGTTATGAACGACTCAATGAAAGATATGTATGTGCCCGGGTCAGCAGCTACTATTCCTGCGGCAGGAGCATCCTCTCATCAAATCTATGTAGCGATAGACAATAATCCCGCCGGACCTTTCAGCGACAAGGAGTTTAAAGAACTGGTGGCTGCAGGTAAAGTAAATAAAGACACACTTGTATGGCAACCGGGTCAAAATGGATGGCAGACTGTAGAAAAAGTCCCTGACATATTGAAAATTATAGCGCTTACACCTCCACCACTTCCTAAAATGTAATATCATGAAGGCTAATGCATTTTTGTGTGCTCTCACTACTTTGTTAGCACTCATTATCGGATATTTTCTCTACAATATTGCTGAAGGAAAACCCAACGATATATTGTGCGGGGTAGTAAGTTCTTTGTGTTTCATAATTACACTTATCCCCCTTATAGCCATTAAGTTTGAGCTTACTCGAGTAGGAGTTAACATAAAAGTAGTCTCCAGTCTTACTTTTGTGCTTCTGCTGATTGTGAATCTGCTTTTTGCTTGTTTCGGGATATCCACGCCAAACTACATAATCATTAATGGCTTGATACTCGTCATTTTTGCCATGATTGTTTACAAGTTATCAAGAATAAAAAATATATAAACCAATCGCCATCTAAAAATATGCAAGAATCCAATAATACCGAAAAATTTGGAAATATCCGGAAATGTCCATATTGCGGAGCGCCCATCAGCGGAGTAACCGCCAAGTGCCCTGAATGTGGTCATGAATTTTCTAATATTTCTGCTAATTCCACGATTCAGAATCTTACCGAATCCTTAGCTCAGATTGATCGCAGAGGTTCATCAGCCGACGCAGTAAAGCGTAAAATACAAATTATTCAGAACTTCCCTGTTCCGAACACAAAGGAGGATATTATAGAGATCCTAACGATCTGTCGGTCGAACATGGAGTCTAAGGCCGAAAACCCTCAGCTAAAACAAGCATGGAGGACAAAGGCTCTTCAGATGATATCAAAGTCTGAAATGCTGCTTAAAGGCGACAAAGACGCCGAGTATCTTATAAAAGCAATTAAGGCTGATGAAGCCCGCAAAAAGAAACGGATTACGACCATTGTCATAATCGTATTGGTTGTCATCGGATTATGCGTGGGTGGTATGATGTATTACCATTCCAGTTCAAAGGCCGAGATAAAAGCCCAATCCACCGAGTTAACAACCATGAAGTCAGACATCAACAAACTCATCAAAGAGGGAAATTATGATACTGCCTTCGAAAAGATGGATGATCTAAAGAACTACATGGTGGTTCACGAAACCGAGCATCTTGATTTCGAAAGTGTTGCGGGCGATGTTTACATGAAACTTGTCGTTGCTTTGATTCAAGAAGAAGATCTACAAGGGGCTGCCTTGGTTGGTCTTGACTACCGTGAAAAGCTCAACGACGACAGAAAATGGCTTAACTCGCAAGTATTCAAGGTTCTCGTTCAGGAATGTGAGGCGCAGAATGTCGACGATTCGCCCCTCAGATAATCCGGATTATAAACAATTAAATATATATTAAACCAAATCATTATGGGATTTTTTAAGAAATTGCTCGGAAAAGCGACCTCCGAACTCGGTCTTGACTCCATCAAAGAAACAATTGAAGATATTGTTCCAGGAGCATCTGATCTGGAAGATACAGTTAACACAGTCAAAGAGTCTACTTCTTTCCTAAAGAAAGGAGCCGCAGTTATATCAGAAATAGTTGACGTTGATGATGACGATCTCGACGATGATGATCTTGACGATGATGATCTCGACGATGATGATCTTGACGAATTTGACGATGACTTTGATGAGGATGACTACGAAGATGAACTCGAAGAAAGCGATGACGACCTGGCCGAATTCGGAGAAAGAGTAGACGCTCTGATCGAAGAGAATGATGGCGAGCTCGACGACGATGATCTTGATGATTTAGCGGATGAAGCTCAGGAATACGGTATATCCCGTGAAGAATTCGAGAAAATGCTCGATGCCCGCATTTCCGAAATCAATGCTGCTATAGATGCCGGCTATGATCGACATGATGTCTATCGCACCCGCTCAGTATGGCGTAGATGTCCTCGGTGCGGATTCCTTAATTATGCAAATGACGTTTATTGCGACTGGTGCGGCTACCAGCTTCGTCATAAGGCGGTTTCTGCAATGTTGGGCGCTTTGGTCTGCATGGGCGCAAAAGGCGGTACACCCAAGAAGTTACATAAAATATCAGTAAAGCGTACCGCTGAAAAAACCACCCGGGCCAAGAAAACCCGCATAGAAAACAAGGCCAGAGGAATAAAGCCGGCTAAAAAGTCGCTTGTATCATCAAAATCTGCAGCTCCAGCTTCAAGCACAAATAAAAAATCGCTCTTTGGCAGCTCTTCAAGTGCCTCAAAGAGTGCACCTGAAAAGAAAAAATCGCTATTCGGCAGCTCTTCAAGTGCCTCAAAGAGTGTACCTGAAAAGAAGAAATCGCTATTCGGCAGCTCTTCAAGCAGCTCAAAGAGTTCATCTGAAAAGAAGTCTTCACTTTTCGGCAGCTCTTCAAGCAGCTCAAAAAGTTCGTCTGGAAAGAAGTCTTCACTTTTCGGTGGTGCATCAAGCGGATTAAAGAAAGGTGGTTTAAAACTGGGTGGCAAACGCAGATAATAATAACCGTTTTAGAATAAAGCAATCTATGTCTAAATTTCAGGAAGCTTGTAAACAGTTTGTCTACGGTAAGCCATTTGATATCTTTATAACCATCGTCATACTGGTTAACTCAGTATTGATTGGCGTACAAACCACTCATGACACCCCGGGCATTGAGAGTGTGCAAAGGGTTATCCTCTACATATTCTCCATTGAGTGCCTTCTGCGTTTCATCGCTGCCGGTAATCTGAAAAACTACCTGAGCAGCGGATGGAATGTATTTGACTTATCTCTCGTAATTATAGGTTGGATTCCGCCATCGATCGCGGGCAACAGTTCTGCCGCTATGGCACTCCGTGTGCTCCGCGTCTTCCGAGTTCTGCGTCTGCTTAGAACAGCAAAGGAGATCAAACTTATAATCAGCGTACTGATTAAGTCAATGAAATCTCTGCTCTACAACGGAATCTTGTTCCTCATCTTTATGTATCTTTTTGCCGTGGCCGGTGTGTCTATGTTCCGTCTCCCCAACCCCGATACACTATCCGGTGAAAAACTTGCTAAATATGAGTTACTTATGGAGAATGCGCCTCATTCACCATCTAACTCACCTGACCCCTATGGTAGCATCGGTGAAGGATTCTTTACTCTATTCCGAGCTCTCACAGGCGAGGACTGGACCGACCTCCGATACAACCTTGTTACTGCATCGGAGTATAAACTGATTGATGTCGGCCCATCGACAGTAACCATATTCCACGTTGCTTGGTTCTGTATTGCTGCCTTCCTGCTCCTCAACTTGGTAACCGGTGCAGTGATCAACAACTATCAGGTATCTATCGAAGAAGCGGAGAAGAAGAGAGAAAAAGAATAATCTATTTCTCAGAGATTAGTACATCAAAAGCAGGCCAATGCCGTGCAAGCCATTGCATTGGTCTGCTTTTAATATTAAAAATCAATTTATAAAAAAATGAAGAAAACGTTTTTATCATTGATTTCCATCACTCTTAGCGCAGTATTCCTAATCAGCTGTGGTAAATCAGACAAAAAATCGACAGAAAATGAAAGTGAAGACTACGTTGTGGTGGATGACGAATCATCAGACTACTCCATCGGTTCTTCATACTCATCATCAGTGTCAACAGACGATGATGAAACCAGTAATACAACCTTCTCTGAATCAAGTTCAGACGAAGACTGGGATGATATATTGAACTCTTACGAAAAATTTGCCAACGAATACATCGCACTTCTCAAGAAAGCCGCTAAAGGCGATGCGTCAGCACTCTCAAAATACACCGACTACCTGCAGGAAGCAGAGTCGTTTGCTAATAAACTCAATTCAGCGTCAGGAAACATATCTTCGGCCCAATTAGCTCGGTTCAATCGCATTCAGCAGAAGATTGTCAGTGCAGCATCATCTGTCTCTATCAATACCTCATCAATTGCCGATCACGTATCAGATGTGGTCGATGCCTATAGCTCATATCTTGATGACAATGATGATGATGATGATGATAATGATGATGACGATGATGATGATGATTGGTAATCAATAAATCCACCATATCGCATTGATCTGAAAAGACATATGCATATAAATATAGACCAATTATTAATTTCTAATTAAATCTATTATGAAAAAGTTCCTCATTTCTATTGCCCTTATCACATTCATCGGTGTAGGTGTTAACGCAGCATGCTCCAATATTGAAACGCGTCCGAATATGAGTTATGTTGATTCTTCCTCTGATGTTGATGACATGCTCGACTCTTATGAAAAATATGTCAACAATTATATCAGATTATTGAAGAAATCACAGGAAGGCGATATGTCTGCACTGGCAGAATATAGCAAAATGCTTAAACAAGCTCAAGACCTGCAGAAGAAGATTGAAAAATGCAAAGGTGAGATGGATTCAAAGCAGCTTGCTCGATATTCTAAAATCACAATGAAAATGGCAAATGCTCTGAATGACTAATTAATTTAGTTGTCAGAGTTATCCATATAAAAAACTGATAAAGTAAACTAATAACAAGCTTAATTTTATGAGTTCTGGAAATAATGCAACAAGACCTCAGATCGACTCTGCACAACCGAACGGAACAAAAACACTGCTGGCTTATGCAAGCATTACCGTTGGTATAATTGGCCTTTGCCTGTTTTTCACTCCGGTTCTTGAAATAATTTGTGGAGTCGGAGGCTTGATTCTATCCATTATCGCAAAGGATAAGAATGCTTCTTGGTTTACAGATGCAGTTAGAAAATACGGCAATTATGCCGCATGGTTAAACATTTTATGGGTTTGCATTGAGTTCGGTCTAAAATTCGCTGGAATTAATCTATTCGAATGATAAAGTCCATCAATGAATTCTCTTAATAAATATAATTAAAATCATAATTCGTAAATCATAATTCGTATATGAATAATAAAGCCGCACGCGACGTAAAAGGAAAACTATCCTGGGTTGTTCCTGTCTTAGAAGTTATATTAATAATAGTATACTTTATCCTCGGATGGAGTGCCATAAGTGATTTTATATCCTCTTTCGATATTGATAGCCTATTTAAAGGCGTTGAAGGAGCAATTTATTTCCTCATCGGAGGTACAATTGTAACAACTGTAATGTGCTTTATCCCGGTATTCAAATCAAAAAACAATACATATATTGCGGTTTGGAATATAGTTTGGTTAGGATTCAACCTTTATGGTCTTTTCACTAACTAATTAGGACTCTTCAGCAAATATCCTACTGACCATTTATCAATTGATATTTTGGCACTAAAGTACCCCCGATAGGCAGTATTACCGCTTATTTGGGGGTATCTCATTTAGTAGCTATCGTGAAGTAATAAAAAAAGGACTGAAAAGGACTTGAAGTAATGAGTGTGAGCTATGTACCTTTGTTGCCGGATATCATTTCGGCATATCAAATATCTTTAGTAAAGTTCCTTATTTTTAATTATAACCAACAAAAAATCATTATGAAAAAGTTATTAATGTCTCTTGCTTGCGCAGCAACAATCGTTCTCACTTCATGTGGTGGTGGTGGCACCCAATCTAAAATCGATGACCTCAAGGATCTGAAAAAGGAGTATGAGCAACTGATTGATGAAGCGCACGATTGCGATAATGCAGAAGACGCAGCTAAACTCGAAGAAAAAGCACAGAAACTTTCTGAAAAGGCACAGCAACTCTATAAAGAGCTGCAGGATGCTGAACTCACTGAAGAACAGCAGAAAGAGCTGAAAAAGCTCCTCCGCTAATAGCTATCAGATTAGAGCGATAATCTATAGATGATTAATAATTATAAGTTTAAGATCTAAGCTTACATTACCGCGAGGCTGTGTCTCACAATAGGCACAGCCTCATTTTTACCCGCTTACACACGGCTGTGAATATCAAATAAAATTTCTCAGGATTCAAAATATTGATTACATTTGTGTATCGGTCTTCTACCGACACAAAACGCATATCCCCCCACCGCTGCAGCCAATGGAAGAACCCGAGTCAGGATTTGTAATTGAGCCCGATGTGACCGCCCTCCCCGGCAATCACATCACCGATATAGAAATTTTGCGTGTGTCGCAGATAAACGTCGTGGCACGCGGAAGACGTCATGGCCGTCTATGGCTACTAAAAGGGCTCTCTCCTGAGTTGCGCAACTCTACCGCAGGCCGACATCGGCTCATGAAAGAATTTGAAGTTCACGCCCGCCTGTGTCATCACTCTATAGCTCAAGTCATCGGTGTGGAAGACATAGAGGAGTTGGGGCCGTGCATCGTCATGGAGTGGGTAGAAGGCACTGTCCTCTCCGACCTTCTCCGCGAAGACAAGCTGTCAAAGCCCGAGCGCCGGCGCATTATGCACGATATTGTCAGTGCCGCCGACTATATGCACCGCAACGGTGTCGTGCACCGCGACCTCAAGCCCTCCAACATCATAGTGCGTAGCAATGGCAACGGCATAGCGATCATTGACTTCGGCCTGGCCGACACCGACAGCCACACCGAGCTCAAGCAACCCGCCGGAACTCAAGGCTTCATTTCGCCTGAGCAGCTCAAAAACGGTGGCGCAGACCCTGCCGACGATGTCTACAGCATCGGTGTCATCATGGCCAAACTTTGCCCCGAATACAAGCATCTGGCGCGCCTCTGCACCGGTCAGCTCAATAATCGCCCTCACGATGCCGGCGCTCTGCTCAATATAATGACTCGCCGACGCAAGCAGAAACGTCTGCTCACTCTTGCCTCCGTCACGATGGCCGTGTTATTAGCCGCAGCCTTTGGCGCTTGGAAAATATATGAGCTCGACCGCACTGCCCGAGTGGCCATTGGGCGTGTTGACAATCTCCTGCTCGAGAATAAGCGCAATGCCGAGTATGTGAATATCCTCTCCGACTGGCTCGGGAATGTGCGTTCACAGCTTATTGACGCCTCCACTCAACTAAAGCAGACCAAAGCATACAATCAACTATACGACAAAATGCTCGGCATCGGTCGGTCGACCATCGACGATTTCTTTGTCAGCCTCACGCCATCTGCCAGCACCTTCGCCGGCGACTCATTGCAGGATAACCTCGCGCTGATAAAAGTTGCTCAGCAAGTAGATGAAGCCCTGCCGCAGACATTGCAGCGCATAAGCACTCAGGCACGCAACGAAGGTCTTAAAAGCAGTGACATAGAGCGCTTGAATAGCGATCTCCGCAACTATTTTATTTCTAAATGGGAAAAATGGATAACCAGATAAACACCGGTTTAAACGCCGAAAACATAAAGCAACTGTGCCGCCGGGTCGAAGAAACTCTTCGCCTCAATGCGTCTACACCAAAACACTTCGAACGTCTGGCCGTAATGATATTCGAGCGCACTGGCACCCTTCTGAGCCCGACCACCCTGAAACGTTTATGGGGCTATCTGCATGAATCGACTACGCCACGCAAAACCACACTCGATGTCCTGGCACAATGCTGCGGCTGGCGCAATTACGACGATTTCGTCATCGGCAACGTGCCCGAGATTGAAAGCGGATTTGTAGGGTCAAAAACCATAAATGCCGAGAAAGACATCACCAAAGGCGAAATTGTGCGCTTGATGTGGTCGCCCTCAAGAGTATGCGTCATCCGCTATCTCGGCAATAGCAATTGGGTGGTGGAGAGATCCGAGGGAACACGACTCGCTCCTGGCGACACCTTCCGCTGCCCTATGATAATATCTGGCGAACCTCTGTATCTCGACAACGTGATTCACGACGGCTCGCGCCCCGGCGTATACGTCTGCGGCCGCCGCAACGGCATCGGATTCATCCTCGGCGACATCTGATCACCCCACGGTCATAAAAGTCCTCTGTGCCCGCTAAAACGGCAGCTGCGTGGTGGCACCCCACGAGGCACGGTCAAGGTTGCGGTAGCTCACGGCTTCGAGCACATGCGCTGCTTTTATCGACGGCGACGCATCGAGGTCGGCAATCGTTCGGGCGACCTTGAGGATGCGGTCGTAGGCTCGCGCCGACATGTTATGTCGCACCATCGACTGGCGCAATATTTCTTCGCCCTCGGCATCAAGGCGGCAGTGCTCGCGCATAAGCCGCGAATTCATCTGCGCGTTGCAATGTATGCCTTCTTCGCGGGCAAAACGCGCAGATTGTATAGCCCGCGCCTCTACCACGCGCCGGCGGATCGCTGCCGAAGCCTCTCCCTCTTCAAGCGACGACAGCTTCTCAAACGGCACCGGCATTATCTCTACCTGAATGTCGATACGGTCGAGCAGCGGGCCTGAAATGCGGTTGAGATAGCGGCTCACAGCACCAGGTGGACAAGTACACTCCTTCGCCGGATTATTGTAGTTGCCGCAGGGGCAGGGATTCATCGATGCAACAAGCATAAATCCCGCCGGATAATCCACCGTATATTTCACTCGCGACACACAGATGTGGCGGTCCTCAAGAGGCTGACGAAGCACCTCGAGAACTTGTCGGGGAAACTCGGCAAACTCGTCCAAAAAAAGCACTCCGTTGTGCGCCAGCGATATCTCGCCCGGCATAGGGTTGGCGCCGCCTCCAACAAGTGCCACCGATGAAATAGAGTGATGCGGCGCCCTGAACGGCCGCGCGGTCATCAGCATCGACCCGCGGCTCAGGCTGCCGGCCACAGAGTGTATCTTAGTAGTTTCCAGTGCTTCAGCCAGGGTGAGCGGCGGCATAATCGACGGCAGGCGCTTGGCTATCATTGACTTGCCGGCACCGGGGGCACCGACCATGAGCACATTGTGGCCGCCGGCACAGGCTACCTCAAGCGCGCGTTTCACAGTCTCTTGCCCGCGCACCTCCGAGAAATCATAATCAAACTGCTCCGACGCTTTGGCAAATTCAGCCCGCGTGTCTATCACCACAGGCTGCAAAGGTGCCGTGCCGTTGAAAAAATCGGCCACCTGGCGCAAATTATCCACTCCATACACCTCAAGATTATTGACAACAGCCGCCTCGCGCACGTTGGCGGCCGGCACAATCATGCCGCGTATACCCATCTGCCGCGCAAGTATCGCCATCGGCAGCACGCCCTTTATAGGCAACACCGTGCCGTCAAGCGACAGCTCACCCATAATCATGAAATCCTGCATCTGCTCGTGGGCTATGCTGCCGGCTGCTGCAAGCATACCCACCGCTATAGGCAGGTCGTATGCTGCTCCTTCCTTCTTTACATCAGCAGGCGCCATATTGATGACAATATTAAGGCGCGGAAATTGCAGCCCGCTCTGCTCTATGGCCGATTGCACTCGCTGCGAACTCTCCTTGACGGCCTTGTCGGGCAACCCTACAATACTGAAGAGACATCCGCGCCGGGCGAGCACTTCTATTGTCACGGCAAGAGCCTCTATGCCATTGACAGCAGCTCCATAGGTCTTTACAAGCATAATTACAGCTGATTTTCTGGTTTGTATTGATGATGATATGGAGCCCTACTTATTATCGCCGACTGCGCGCCTGATAGCGCTGTCTACGGCCGAGCACGATGGCCCTCGGTAAATCACTGCGCCGGCTGAATCGACAAGCACAAACCACGGCAGTCGTGATATGGCGGCATTCTGCAGGCCGTCGGATGTGATGCCGCCAGGCAACCAGGCTTGCTGCCATTTTGCGCTGTCGGGGCGAATGACACGCCGCCACACAAAGGTGTCGGCTCCGAGAGACAGATCAAGGACCCTCAGCTTGCGGCGCGGATATTGCGCATTGGTCTTGCGTAAGAAATCTATCACACTGTCGGGGCGGGGAGCGTCGCGCTCGGTCGACATAAATGACAGAAGTGAATATGCTGCCGCGTGCATGTCGAGACGCTCAAGAGTGTCGCGGCGCACATAATAACGCACCGGTGCCAATGTATCTGCAGGTGCAGTAGCCGAAGCAAGCATCGTTGCAAATGACTCTATCACTTGCATGGGTTTGGCCTCCGGAGCAAGCTCCTCGAGCACAGCGGCCGCCTCGGCCGGGTTGCGCGACGCATCATAGGCTGTCACCAGCAACAGCGCCGACACTATATCATCGGGATGCGCGGCGGCATAGTCAGCCACCGCCTTGTTTATAGCGAGAGTGTCACCCTTGGCAAAAGATGCCGCCTGTGCCCCTATAAATGCGCTCCAGCGCTCGTTTATATCGGTGCCTTTGAGTTTTATTTCCCATGGTGCATGACGGCTTATTTCGCACTCAATTTCGTCGCCGTTCTGCACGTAAATATGACCTATTGCCCGGCCTTCGTTCGACAGAATCTCCACTATTGTCGGCTCGGCCGATCGCCCTTCTATGACAAAAACGCCGTCGCGTGCGGCTCCGTTTATGGTCTGTATCGCTCCGTTAGCATAATACACAAAACGCAGACTCTGTGTCTCGCCGCCGGCCAAAGTGCCTTTAAGCACAAATTTATCCTTGCCCCCGCAGGCAGTTAACGCACACAATACGCTGATTATCAATATATTAAATATTCTTCTCATTCTCAATAACATGTTCGGTTTATGCCTTATCGGCAAATATACGCAATAATCTGTAATTTTGCAGAAATTTTACGAGTCATATTTCTCTATTGCCTATGTGGATAATTCTTGCGCTGAGCTCAGCTGCGTGTCTGGGCTTCTATGATGTGATGAAAAAGCTATCGGTGCGCGCCAACAATGTGCTGCTCGTGCTGATGCTCAACACCGTCTTTGGCACACTGCTGATGTCGCCGGCACTGGTGGCAAGCCTGTCGGGCAACACTCTGCCGCTGGGAGGCACACTGCAAGGCCATGCTCTGATTTTGCTGAAAGCTGTGATTGTGCTCGCCTCGTGGCTGCTCGGATATTTTGCAATAAAGCATCTGCCGCTCACTATTCAGGGGCCCATCAATGCATCACGCCCGGTGATGGTGCTCGTGGGCGCCGTGCTCATATTCGGCGAAAGGCTCAATTCCCTGCAATGGGCCGGTATTATTGCAGGCTTCGTGTCGCTTTATCTGATATCGCGCATCGGGGCAGGCGAGGGTTTCTCAATGCGCCGGTCGCAATGGTTGTGGATGGCTATCGGCGCGGCCGTGTTTGGAGCTGTGAGTGCTCTTTTCGACAAATATCTGCTCCGCTATTATCTGCCGCTTGAGGTACAGGCGTGGTATTCGCTCTATCAATGCATCATCATGAGTTCGGCAATCGTTGTGCTCAGGCGTGTGGTGCCACACACCGCCGGTGTCGACACGAAATTTGAGTGGAGGTGGACTATACCGCTTATTTCCGTCTTCCTCACCGTTGCCGATCTCGCATATTTCTATTCGCTGTCGCTCGAAGGCTCCATGATATCCATCGTGTCAATGATAAGGCGCGGCAGCGTAGTGATACCCTTCGTCTACGGTGTCTTGATTCTGCATGAGCGCAACGTGCGCGCTAAGGCCATAGATCTTCTTGTGCTGTTAGGCAGTCTGGCATTGCTGGTCCTCGGTTCAAGATAGCTCCGACCCATCGCGCCCAAGCGCATCCTTCACTATCTTTGCCTTTGCCGGGCCTATGACTTTTGCAACC
Source organism: uncultured Bacteroides sp. (assembly GCA_964486445.1). GTDB lineage: Bacteria > Bacteroidota > Bacteroidia > Bacteroidales > Muribaculaceae > CAG-873. The sequence goes on from CAZAME010000010.1 coordinate 15,264, forward strand.
TCAGTCTCGGTGGCTTCTCTGATTTTTTTTACACTGCGGAAATAGCCGATAAGCATCTCCACCGTGCGTGGTCCTATACCCTTTATCCCGTCAAGCACCGACACCGTCTGTGTGTTCGACCGTCGGTTGCGATGATGTGTGATGCCAAAGCGGTGAGCCTCGTCGCGCAGATGCTGCACCACCTTTAGTGTCTCCGAATTCTTGTCGATATACAGCGGCACACTGTCGCCCGGGAAGTATATTTCTTCAAGACGCTTCGCTATGCCGACCACTGCAATTTTGCCTCGCAGACCTATCTCTTCAAGAGCTTCTACTGCCGCACTGAGCTGCCCTTTGCCGCCGTCGACAACGATGAGCTGCGGCAGTTCCTGACCCTCCTGCATCAGCCTGGTATAGCGACGGGTGAGCACTTCTTTCATTGATGCAAAGTCATCGGGCCCAACCACGGTTTTGATATTGAAGTGCCGGTAGTCTTTTTTCGATGGTTTTGCATCGCGAAATACCACACACGATGCCACTGGGTTTGTGCCCTGTATGTTTGAGTTATCAAAGCACTCTATGTGTCGTGGAAGTTCACTCAGATGGAAATCCGACTTTATTTTCTCCAGGATGCGGTCGGTGCGCTTGCCTGGGTCGGTTTTCTCTATATGTTTGAGGGCATCGAGCTTGCTTTGACGGGCATTGCGTTGCGACACTTCAAGTAGCTTTGCTTTATCGCCTCGGCGCGGTATTGTGAATGTCACCCCCTCTAACTCTACATCAGGAATGACAGGCACAACAACTTCATCATAAATCACGTCAAGGGTGCGACGTATTTCGTCCATGGCGTATGCGAGAAGCTGCTCTTGCGACTCGTCAAGACGCCTCTTATAGCGCAGCGTCACGCTCTTGACAACCGCACCGCGCCTCACATGCATGTAGTTTATAAAGACATCGGAGTCGTCATCGTCAATGCCAAAAACATCAATCTCAGAGATCGTCTGCGACACAATGACACTCTTGCTCTGATAATTTTCCACAAGACGATAGCGCTCTTTGACCTCCTGAGCCTCCTCAAAGCGCAATTCTTCGGCTAAATGCTGCATTTCATCTTTAAGATACGCCAGCAATTCGCCGGTTTCACCCCGCAAAATCTGCTTGATGCGCTCGATATAGCCGTTGTATTCTTCGGGCGAGATCTCGCCGGTGCAGCATCCCCGGCATTTCTTGATGTGATATTTCAGACACAGGTGCCCTTTCCCTTTCTTAATGAATTCGGGCGTAATCGGCAACCGGCATGTGCGCACCGGATATAGTTCGCCAATGAGGCCGAGCACAGTGTGAGCAACCGCTGAGTTGGTATACGGCCCATAGTATTTTGAGCCGTTCTTTATATGATGCCGGGTGAGAAATACCCGTGGGTAAAGTTCATTGGTCACCGCAATCCACGGATATGATTTATCATCTTTGAGCAAGACATTATATCGGGGCTGATACTCTTTGATCATCGAGTTTTCGAGATTGAGAGCATCTTGCTCGGTAGGCACGACAATGTAGCTCATATCGGCAATGGCGCGCACCAGCAGGTTTGTGCGCAGCGAGTCGTGAGTGCGGTTGAAGTAAGACGACACACGTCGCTTGAGATTTTTTGCCTTACCCACATAAATGACCGTACCCTCGGAGTCATAATATGTGTAGACGCCGGGGGTATCGGGGAGAAATGATATTTTCTCCTTCAGTTCGGGAGATTTATCGTGTTTTGCCAAGGGAGAGAAGTTGTTGAATTTGTCAGCACGAAATCATGACATCGGTCTCAGCATCTGCAGGGAGATTCTTGCGACCGTCGAGAGCTGTGATTTCGATGACGAAGTTAATATAGATTTTCTTAGGATTAAGACCCTTTATCAGATTATAGGCTGCTGCCATGGTGCCGCCGGTTGCAAGGACATCGTCATGAATGACTACAATGTCGTCGGGAGTAATAGCATCGCGGTGAATCTCGATAGTGTCCTTGCCATATTCTTTGTCGTATGACACGCTGATTGTATCAGCAGGAAGCTTACCGGGCTTGCGGGCAGGTACGAAACCGGCACCAATACGGTCGGCAAGAATCGAACCGAATATAAAGCCGCGCGACTCGATACCCACTACTTTCGTAACACCCTTGTCGCGGTAAAGTTCAGCCATTGCCTCCCCCATATCATGAAGACCGCGGGCATCCTTGAATACTGTTGTAAGATCTTTGAAGACCACACCCTTCACGGGAAAATCATTGATGTCTCGAATTAAGGTTTTAATGTATTCCATATACTCAATATGTGATTTAATTGTTTGATATTTCATTTATTATACGCCTCATTGTTCCACGTGAAACATTAATCAGCGCCCGAGTAACACAAGCAAAATATTGATGTCTGACGGCGATATACCGGGTATGCGCGAAGCCTGCGCGATTGTTGTTGGGTTAATCTTTGTCAGCTTTTGGCGGGCCTCTGTTGACAAGGCAGAAATTTTACTATAATCGAGTTTCCCCTCGAGTTTTATATCTTCAAGTCTGCGCAAACGGTCGGCGACAAGCTGTTCTCGCTCAATGTAGCCTTTATACTTTATGAGTATCTCGGCGCACTCTATCACCTCTGCACGCAAATCTTCGTCTATAGTCTGAATGTACCTTTGCAAAGGTTCAATGATAGGAATAAGCTTTTCGAAACCCAACTGAGGGCGCAAAATTAAATCATATAATTTGCATCCTTGACGCAAAGGCGTCTCTCCTATTCGTTCAAGTTCAGGATTGATTATAGAAGCCTTCACTGCAAAAGTTCGCGCAAATTCTATGAGGCCGTCTCTCAGCTGCTGCTTGCGGCACATAACTTCATATCTCTCCTGAGTGGCCAATCCTAATTCATAGCCTTTCGGAGTCAACCGCATATCAGCATCATCCTGGCGCAGCAAGATTCTATACTCTGCCCTCGATGTAAACATGCGATATGGCTCGTCGACACCTTTAGTGACAAGATCGTCGATAAGCACACCAATATATGCCTCTTCGCGGGCAAGCACAAAAGCCGGCTTGCTCTGAACTTTCAGCGCAGCATTAATACCGGCAACAAGCCCCTGCCCTGCGGCTTCCTCATAGCCGGTGGTGCCATTGACCTGACCGGCAAAAAACAGACCTTCTACGTGCTTCGTCTCAAGCGTGTGGTGTAGCTGAGTAGGGTCAAAGAAGTCATATTCTATTGCATAGCCCGGTCGGTAAATCTGCACATCTGCAAGCGCCGGTATCGACTGCAATGCTTCTATCTGAATATTGATCGGCAGCGAAGATGAGAAGCCGTTTAGATAAAACTCATGCGTTGTCTCACCTTCCGGCTCGAGAAAAAGCTGATGCTCGTTCTTGTCAGCAAAGGTCACAATCTTCGTCTCAATACTCGGACAATATCGCGGGCCTATGCTTTGAATCTGTCCATTATAGAGGGGCGAATCAGGCAAACCACGACGCAGAATATCATGTGTCTCTGAGTTGGTATAAGTGAGATAACAATCTCGCTGCTGCAGTGTACGCGACACTTCAGGCAGGTAGGAGAATTTATGCCCGTCATCGTCACCATGCTGCGGAGTCGTCAGCTCCCAATGCACCGATTTTCCATCAATGCGCACGGGAGTACCGGTCTTCATTCGGTCAGTTGTAAAGCCTATTGACCGCAACTGCTCTGTCAATCCGGTTGAGGCCGGCTCGGCAACACGGCCACCGCGCAACTGTACCCGCCCTATATGCATCAGACCATTGAGGAAGGTACCGGCAGTAAGCACTACGCACTTGGCAGTAAAGGTTACCCCCAGAGCAGTAGTCACGCCCCGGACTGCACCGTCATCTATAACCAGACCGGTGACATCGTCCTGCCACATCGACAGATTTGGCTCATTTTCAAGAGTTTCACGCCACAAGGCCGTGAATTTCATGCGGTCGCACTGAGCGCGCGGACTCCACATTGCAGGACCCTTTGACCGATTCAACATGCGAAATTGAATCGAGGCCCGGTCTGTAATAATGCCCATACGGCCGCCCAGAGCATCTATTTCTCTGACAATCTGACCTTTAGCAATACCACCAACAGCGGGATTACAACTCATCTGAGCAATTTTATTCATGTCGATTGTGACGAGCAGCGTATCTGCTCCCATTCGAGCCGATGCAGCAGCTGCTTCACATCCGGCATGACCGGCGCCTACAACGATAACATCATAATCAAATCTCATTGTATATCAAAGACTTAATTTATCATATAAAGCAAGTGCTTCATCTTCGCACGCTTCCATAATCTCACGCTCTCCAGGCCCTTTATCATTAATTCCGCATAAATGCAGAACCCCGTGAATGATAACACGAAGCAGCTCTCGATCGTATGTTGCCCCGACAAGTTCGGCATTAGTGCGCACGGTGTCAAGAGAGATAACCATATCGCCCGACACAACTTTACCCCGGCAATAATCAAAGGTGATTAT
>CAZAME010000010.1:19755-29295 GCA_964486445.1 uncultured Bacteroides sp.
ACGTTTGTGCACAGCGATAACCTCGCCTATCCAACGCGCAAGCAAAGAGTAGTCAAGCTTTGGGAGTTCAACACCTTCAGTATTCCACAAAATAGGTTGAGCCATATCGTGATATAAAGTTTAACCTACAAATTTAGCAAAAATCCATTATAGTGCGAGTTCGTGATTAAAGAATTGTTCCTTCAAAATAAGCCCGGACACAGACAAACCATTAACGTATAAATAGTTATATGACATCTATCAAACTAAAATTCAGAGCGCATTCTAACCACAATAAAAAGGGTGTGCTCTATTTCCAAGTAATACATCAACGAATAGTCAAAGTGCTAAAAACCGACTATCGTATCTATGAATATGAATGGGACAAATCTCGAGGCAAAATAGTTACGGACCACCCGTTTTCAGCAGATCACAGCGAAGAAATAAAGATGATCCACGACAAAGTCACTTTGGAACTACACAAGCTGAACCTGATAACTAAAACCTTAGAGTCTACCGGTAAAATGTATTCCGCAAATGATATTATCGGTTTATATAAAGATACTACAATTAGTAGACCTACAGTTTTCGAGTATATGCTCCGCCAGTCAGAACAGATGAAAACGATCGGCAGGGTGCGCACTGGTGAAACTTATCAGCAAGCACTCAATAGTTTTAAGCGCTTCCGCAAAGGAGTTGATTTATACTTCGATATGATCAATAGCGACTTAATCAAGCAATACGAAAGCTATTTACGCGCTAATTGCCTGAGTCGCAATACAACATCTTTTTATATGCGAATAACGCGCTGTATCTATAACAGAGCAGTCGAAAATGACCTTACCCAACATAACAACCCTTTTAAAGGAGTCTATACAGGCGTGGATAAAACAGCCAAGAGAGCGATAGCTCTTAACGAAATTAAGAGGATTAAAGGACTTGATTTGACAGGCCTACCTGATCTGGATTTCGCACGTGATATATTTCTATTGTCGTTCTATATGCGCGGAATGTCGTTTATAGACCTCGCATATCTACGCAAAAAAGACCTTGCCAACGGATTCATTACATATACACGTAAAAAAACAGGTCAAAAACTTAAAATTCGGTGGGAGCAATCAATGCAGGAAATCATGGATAAGTATCCCGATAATCCAACGCAATATTTACTGCCAATCATCACGAAACAAGACGGGACTGAACGCCGACAGTACCTGAATAAGATCTTATTTGTCAATAGAAAATTGAAACAGATTGCACAATTAGCAAAGATAGACGTACCACTTACAATGTATGTCAGCCGCCATAGTTGGGCCAGCATAGCAAAGGCAAAAAATGTGCCCATCTCAGTTATCTCAGAGGGTTTGGGGCACGATAAAGAGGAAACAACCCGCATTTATCTCACATCAATACAAACCAATCAAATAGATGATGTCAACCGTCAAATATTAAACGAAATATAAAGGACAATTTGTTGCAAAAAACGCATTAACTCTTTCATAGAGTTAGTCTGTCGCCACAAAGATATGATTTTTTTGTTGATATTTCACAAAATACTCACAAATTTATTTCGCATGCCATAAAAGATTCAGATAATTACATAATAAGTTTTGAAAAATAAGGAGCTGAATGTTTGCATATTCCTGATAATAAGTAGTTTCTCAAATTTGACTAACTCTATGAAAGAGTTAGTCAAATACTGAAGATCTATTTATCTATTTAATATATTTATAATGAAGAAATTATTTCTAATTATGCTATTAGTGCTTGGAGCTTCGATATGCGCACAAGCACAAACAGGAAAGCAAAAGGTTGCTGTTTATGTAACCGGTGATGCAGAATCAGGATATAAGAAAGTTATTGGATCCAAACTCGTTTCCAGTCTAACCAGAAGTGATAATTATGTAGCAGTAGAACGCACGTCTGATTTTTTATCGGCGTTAAATCAAGAACATGATTATCAGACCTCCGGCGCCGTCAGCGATAACCAGATTATAAAATTAGGACAGCAATTTGGTGTACGCTATGTATTGGTGGCAGATGTATCCGAAGTATTTGAAACCTTGTTTGTTTCTGCTCGTTTGATAAATGTTCAAACCGGCCAAATCACTAATTCTGCTGAAGCCAGCTTAATTGTGAATAGCATAGACGGATTAACTACGTTAACTGAAGAGGTAATTGATGGCTTAACTGATGCGTATCATGGCATAACGTTAAATGATATAAAAATTGTTGGGCCATTTACTTACGATACAATTTATAAATATAAAGAATATATACCTACCGGATATCGTGTTGCATCAAAAATCGAGATAGAAGATCTAATAAAACTCTATAAACGGTTAAGGAAGACTATGACGTTCCCAATATACGCCGATTTAAGAATTGATGAAGAAACCCAACCTTACGGAGTACCAACCGGTAGATATTATTTTCACTATAAATATATAACAGCCACGCTATTCGAAAATATGGATAAACAACGTGATCTGAAAAGGGTGGGATATTTTTTTGCTACACGCGATAATTCATGGAATTGTACAACCAATGTGATTAATGGCTTTATATATCTAATTAAAAAAAATTAATCAATAAATAAGATTTACTATGTTAATCCCAAAGATCAAAGATTATCGACAGATTCAAGGTAATATTGTCGATTACATGGAAGTCCACATGTCGGTTTGTGGGAGCGGATGCAGCTGCCCTTGCAAGCAATCCACGTCGATCAGTGTACATAATATTTATGCCAGTACATGTGGCTGTAACTGCACATGCGGCTGCAATTGTAATGCGCCAATTATGAGAGAGACATTTAACTCTCGAGAAGCAATTAGATCGTAAAATGGTCGGTTCAGAGTATTAATATAGATTTACTCAATCATTAAGTTACAACGACTTTCACCATCTCAATATGCAATACTCGAAATATGTCCATACAGTTCCCGTAGGAGACAATGTTATAGCGTTATACCACGCACTGCTGATTCGCACGGTGTTTATAACCCGGCAAGAGGCAGAAGAAATACGAATGTATTTCGCAGAAGGTACGACGTATAACAGAGTGCTTACGGACACGATTAGCTACTTATATGCTAATTATTTCGTAGTCAACAACAAGGATGAAGATACGGCGTTGTATTCTAAATGCATAGCATTGATCTCTGAACCGGCTATATCCAATGCATATATTGTTGTAACAGAAAACTGCAATTTCAATTGTAAGTATTGTTTCATATCAAATGCCGTACAGAATGCTCATCCCGTAAAAGTGATGACAAAAGAGGTTGCCTCGAAAGCAGTAATGTTATTGCAACGGACTTATGAGAAGCAACAACACTCATACGACAAGACAATAACATTTTATGGAGGAGAGCCCCTATTAAACTTCGATATCATAAAGTTCTTCATTGATGAAGTCAACAGAATCAAGAAGGAACACTATTGGCCCGATGACGTCAAATATGCGTTGATAACTAACGGTTCCCTGCTGACGAAAGACATATTGCAAACAATAAAAGAATATGGAATTGCACTGAGTATCTCGTATGACGTAGATAAAGACTCACATTCTCAGCGACTGGACAAGTCTGGTGGAGACAGCTATGCTGTGGTAAAACAGAAAATAGCATTGTGCCGAGAAATGGATGTGCCTTTCAGTCTGTCTATCACCATCACTGATACACTGTTAAAGCATAAAGAGATCATCTTGCCGGAGATTATGAAGCTATCTCCGCTGACAATTGCGTTTAATCTGCTTATCCCAAACAAAGAACTCCCGGAAAACGATGAATATTACCGCGAGGCAACAGCCTTTATGTTAGACACATTCGGTGAGTTGAGAAAGGTTGGGATGTATGAAGACAGAATCATGCGGAAGGTACATTCGTTCAAAGAAAACAAAATGCATCTGTATGATTGTTGCGCCAGTGGTGGTAATCAATATGTTATTGCTCCAGATGGAACGATAGGTATTTGTCATGGCTATCTTAATGACCGGAAATATTTTTCATCCAACGTATCAGACTTAGATTTTGATTTTAGGCAACATGCTGATTATAAATATTGGAAGAAACGTACTCCACTTTTAATGCCACAATGTCAGGACTGTGAATGCCTAAGTATCTGCGGAGGTGGTTGCCCGTATGCAGCTGACTATATACACGGGTCAATTTACGAACTGGACACTCGTTTCTGTATTCATGCAAAGCAAGTATTAACTTGGCTAATTAACGATCTGTATTACAATATAACAAATAACACACGATGAAACCAAAATCATGCTTTGTTATAATGCCGTTCAAAGATACTTTTAATGAAGTATATACGGATCATATTAAACCGTTGATTGAAACACAGTTGGAATCAGTTGAATGTGTAAGAATTGACGAAAAGCCCAAATTGAACTGCTCCATTGTAGCAAACATAAAAAAAGCAATATCTCATTGCACGTTTGCCATAGCTGATATTACAGGTCTGAATCCTAATGTGTTTTATGAAGTTGGGTACGCCCATGGACAAAATAAAAAAGTAATACTAATTAAACACAAATGCATTGGGAAATTACCATTTGACATTAGCCATCTTCCTGTCATTGTTTACGATAGAAATGCCGGATACTCTGGATTACAAAATATTATAAAACAGACAATTGCAAATAATATTAAGTCTGTAAAAATTATCGATACATCCGAAAGCATTCTACATGATAATATCTGTGGAACATGGTATGGCTCATACTCAATAAAAGAGCATAAATATGACGTATGTATAACGATATCTATTCCCAAGGAACATAAGCAGATACCATATAAATGCGATTGCACGATTTATATAGATGATAAATATAAGATATCGCAAGCTTTACAATATCATGGAATATTAAACGAGAAATCTCATTCTCCCAAAGAATGGGAAAATAGTGAATGGATAGAGTTCATCGGGGCAGCATGGACTAACATTTCTGATAATAAGTTGCCCGAATATTTATTGAATGCGTATGGTATCAATAAAATATTAGAAAACGATTGCTTAGAAGTAAAGATTTGGGATAACGTAAATGAAAGAATAACTGTCTATTTTAAGAAAGTTAATAACACTCATCTCAAATAATTCAGGCGACCCTTTGGATCGCCTGATATTTCATGTATACGGGTCATTCAAAACTCAATTATTACTAAAACACAACAGAGCCTCTAACCGAAGAATATGTATGCTGCGATTACGCCGGCGATGGAGCCTGTGACGTCGGCCAACAGGGCGTAGGAGACTGCATAGCGGGTTTTACGCACGCCGACACTGCCGAAGTAAACTGCAAGAACATAAAACATTGTGTCGGTGCTACCCTGTATAGCGGCTGACACTCGCGACACAAAAGCGTCCGGGCCATAGGTATTCATCAGGTCAACCATAAGACCCCGCGAGCCACTGCCGCTCAAGGGCTTCATCATAGCCGTTGGCAGGGCCTCAACCCACCGGCTATCAAAGCCAAGGTAATTGACTGCTGATATAAGAGCATCAGTCAGAACTGTCATTGCTCCGGAAGCACGAAAGATGCCGATAGCCACAAGAATTGCCACAAGGTAGGGAATTATCATCACGGCTGTCTTGAAGCCCTCTTTTGCACCTTCGATAAAGGCATCATACATATTCACCCGCTTTCGCAGACCCATGAACATAAAGCCCGCTATAACTGCAAACAACAAGAAGTTGGCAACAAACCCGGAATACAATTCAACTTTCTCACGAGGCAGAGCAGAGAAAAACCAGACTATACCGGCGATAAACGCACCCATACCTGCAAGCCAGCTGAGCAGCACGGGATCGGCAAGGCGGATCTTTTGCTTGACGCACAGAGCTACAATCCCGACCAAGGTCGATATGAATGTGGCAAGCAATATAGGCAGGAAAACGTCCGTAGGGTTCGCTGCCCCGGCCTGTGCCCTATACATCATAATACTTATTGGTATAAAACATAGACCCGACGCATTGAGCACCAGAAACATTATCATAGCATCGGTGGCGGTGTCTTTTTTCTTGTTAAGCTCCTGCAATTCGCCCATGGCCTTGAGGCCAAGAGGTGTTGCCGCATTATCAAGACCAAGCATGTTTGCCGAGACGTTCATGAAAATAGAGCCCATAGCAGGATGACCCTTTGGCACACCGGGGAAGAGACGAGTGAAGAGAGGACTGACAAGTCTTCCGAAAAAAGCTATGACTCCGCCGCGCTCACCAATCTTCATGAGGCCCATCCACAAGGCAAGAACACCAGTGAGGCCAAGCGCAATCTCAAACGCATTGCCGGCAGAATCAAATGACGCATTCATAATATCGCTCCACACCGACAGATCGCCGGTGAACAGAGTCTTGCCCACTGCCACGACAAAGGCAATGAGAAAAAACGCCACCCATATATAATTGAGAACCATAATGCAAATGTGTTTTCTATATGTGACATCAAAATTAATAATAATTTCGGATTCCGCCGCGCTACCGACACCACTCCCCCACCCCACAAGTCAAGAATCATGCAGATTTATGCACAGATGAATCAGCTCAATTTATTTGCTGCGTTTTGGCAAACGGCAAAATTAGACCTATATCGTTGATTTATTATTCGTTACGCGATTTTCCGAGCCGTGAGAATTTAATGGAAATGTTTGCACGGATAGGAGGTCGCAAATTTTGAATGCTGATATGCATACTTTTACTAACACTTATTAAAATATGTGAATAGCGCCGCTCTCGCTCATTTTTATTATATTTGCACAAGATAGCACAGAAAAAATTTTCACACCTACCCACACTATGAGTGTAACCATTAAAACCGACAACTCAAACCCACTTGTTGCCCGGCTCGCCGAAACTCTTGCAAAAGGCGGAGTGCCCGAGCAAGCCAAGTGCATATATAAAGGTCGCAACAGAGTCTACTCCCTCACTCTGGCCGACGGATCGGAAGTAAACATAAAAGCTTTCAAAATTCCCCGCGGTCTCAATCCTTATATCTACACACTCGCACGAAAGAGCAAAGCGCGCCGGTCGTTTGAAAATTCGCAGCGACTGCTGAAGATGAATATCCTCGTGCCCCAACCTCTCGGATATGTTGAGGTGCGCGAGGGTGTCAAGCTCACCCGCTCATATTATATCTCCCGACAAATAGAAGCACAGAATATGCGCGACTGGGAAACGAAGCCCGACGCCGAACCGCTGCTGCGCGCCCTTGCAAAAGAAATTGTGCGCTTCCACAAATGCGGTGTCCTACATAAAGATTTCTCGCCAGGAAACATTCTTTATACAGGCAACCAAACCGACGGTTATACGTTCTACTATATAGACCTCAACCGCATGACATTTGATGTGCACGATCACCACCGGCTCATGACAATGTTCAAGGCCATGAACCTCGACCCCGAAGAAACAGCCCGCATCGGGCGCTACTATGGGGAGGCGGCCGGTATAACGCCGGACATTGCCGAGAACGAAGCCCGCAAGGCACTGCAGACTTACCTCGACAAGAAAAGTCGCAAACGCCGGCTGAAGAAAATGCTGCACATTGATGACTGAGGTCCAGATAACTTAACCACTATCAACGTTTCAAACCACACTTATGAGAACCATCAGCATCTACTGCCGCAACAACGGGCGCCACATCGAAGTAGAAGGCGGCACTTCGCTCCTCGACATATACCGACACAATCTTGCCGACAGCCTCGGTTTCATCCCCGTATGCGCAATTGTCAACAACAAGACCGAGAGTCTTGCCTTTCCTGTCTATGCGCCTAAGGAAGTAGAGTTCCTATCAGCATCATCAGCCCCAGGCCAACGCGCCTATATACGCTCGCTATGCATGGTACTTTATCGAGCTGTCTGCCGAGTGCTTCCCACCGACAGTCTGCGCATAGAGCACTCTGTGTCGTCGGGCTACTACTGTTTGCTCAAAGGCCGCGAATCGGTGTCGGAGGAAGAAGTAAAGGCTATCAAAGCAGAGATGCAGTCGTTGGTGGAACGTAACCTGCCCTTTGAGCGAATTGAGCTTCGCACTGCCGAGGCAAAGGAAATATTCAAGAGTCAACACCTCAATGACAAGGTAAAACTACTCGACACGCTGCACGACATCTATACTACCTGCTATCGACTCGACGGGGTATATGACAGCTATTACGGTAATCTTGTGCCATCAACAGGCTACTTGCCGACCTTTGACCTTATTCCGTATAAAAAAGGTATGCTGCTTCTCGGTCCTACAGCCGCAGACCCCGCAAAGGCCGCTACTCCCACCGTGCAGGAAAAAATGTATAAGGCCTTCACCGACTATGTCGACTTCAACCGCATCATAGGTGTGCGCAACGTGGGCGAACTCAACACTCTCGTCGAGCGCAAGAAAGCAGCCGATATCGTAAATGTGTCGGAGGCTTTGCATGACAAATATCTCAGCCGCATCAGCGACGAAATCACACGCCGATATAAAGAAGGTGGCGCACGCATAGTGCTCATCGCCGGCCCGTCGTCGTCAGGCAAGACTACGACAACAAAGCGCCTTGCCATACAGCTGATGACAAATCTGCTGAAGCCGCGGCTGATATCTCTTGACAACTATTTTGTTGACCGCCAGCATACTCCGCGCGACGAACATGGAGAATATGATTATGAATCGCTCTATGCGCTGGATCTCGAGCAATTTAACAGCGACCTCAACCGCATTCTCGCCGGTGAAGAAATAGAGCTTCCAACATACGACTTCGCCTCGGGCACGCGCTCATACAAGGGCAACCGCCTGCGGCTCGACGACAACTCAGTGCTTCTGATCGAGGGTATCCACGGACTGAATCCGGCTCTGACGTCGCATATAGAGGAGAAGATGAAATTCCGCATCTATGTGTCGGCGCTCACCACCATCTCTATCGATGACCACAACTGGGTGCCAACGAGCGACAACCGACTGCTGCGGCGCATTATCCGCGACTATAAATATCGTGGAACGTCGGCCGCAGATACTATTGCCCGCTGGCCGAGCGTGCGTGCCGGCGAGGAAAAGTGGATTCTGCCTTATCAGGAAAATGCCGATGCTATGTTTAACTCATCGCTTCTGTTTGAGCTTGGCGTAATGCGCGAGACCGGCGACAACATTTTGCGTCAGGTGCCGCGCGACATCCCGGAATACGCCGAGGCCTATCGTCTGCGTCGGTTTCTGAGTTTCTTCGCTCCAATACCCACGGGGTTGGTGCCCTCGACATCACTGCTACGCGAATTCCTCGGTGGCAGTTCCTTCCACTATTGATCAACACACTGCGTGGTGTGTTGAGGGCGAGTCTGTGCAGACTCGGCGCGTATGTGGCAGGCTTGGCCCACGGTATGATGGGGTGGTCGCTCCTAAAGGCGCTCCTTTTTATATGGGGGCCAGCGGGGTCCACAACCTGTGCGCCGCGATGCTGCTGCTGTGAGGGGGTGATAGGAGTAATAAGACGAATAGGACCTATAGGGCTTATAGGACTAATATTGGTTGGCGGGGCTTCTGTAGGGTAATCTAATGTGGGGTAGTCGGCTGCTACTTGTTGAAGCCCT
>CAZAME010000011.1:0-28421 GCA_964486445.1 uncultured Bacteroides sp.
TTGCTCTTGTACTACTCTTTGTCTATTGTAAGCCTTTCAATGTTCTCTTTCGAGTCGTTTGCTTTCCCTTGAAAGCGAGTGCAAAGTTACAACCTTTTTCTCTATCTGCCAAATTTTAATTGATTTTTAACAGATTTTTGCAAACTTTGTCGCTCAACTTTTGTTGCACCTCCGTGCTTCTCCAAAAGCGAGTGCAAAGGTAGCACCTTTTCTTGTAACTGCCAAATATTTTCACAAGAAAATCATCGCAAATTTTCGTCAGCACTTAATAATAAGATATCAATCAACACAATAGGCCATCTACCACATAGGTCAAAAAAAGTGCCTGTATGTTGCAACAATTTTACCTTAGAGCGCAAGAAATTATTTCTTATATAATAATGTGTATGCTCGGTAGTTTGGCATAGTGCGGTCAAGCCAGCCCGCAACGGTTGAATAAACCGCATTACGCACCGGTTCCGAAGAAAGCATAAGATCGTGAATACCACCCTTAACAGTTGCTTCAGTGACATTAGCGCTCAGTTTGCGTCCTACCCGCGAGATATCATCAACATCGAGCACAACATCGGTGCGGTTGCACTCTTCATTCCACGACTTAGGATGCGAACTTTTGTCGGAATGCATAAGCAACACAGGCACCTTAACAGGCGCAATAGCATCTTGAAGCACCGATTGAGCCTCATCTATAGCACGAAGCCAAGACGTCTCAACATTCTGCGAATGTTCGAGTTTCCAATCGGTGTTATAATCCCACTCACCATTGTATCGCGATAACAGGCTATGTGAATAAGAGTTATTGTCGCCCTGCGAAATCTCAAGCTGCGGAGCAATTGCAGCTACTTCTTCCATAGCCGGAATCAGTACATTTCGATTAAGCTTACTCTGATTCCAATCAAGGAATGGACTATTAAGTATCAGCGTCTTAACTATAGTGTCGGGTTTCTCGGCCATATACAGCGAAGTTGTCAAACCACCTGTTGAATGCCCCATAAGAGCAACTTCTTCGATGCCGTCTTCTCTCATCACCGACAGCGCCGAGTCAATATCAGCAAAGTACTCTCGCATATCACGTGCCTGAAATCGCTTGTTGTCAGGCAATATCGATCTGCCATACTTGCGAAGATCCACGGCATAGAAATTCCAGCATGAATCGGCAAAACGCCGGGCCATCTCATCCTGGAAGAAGTAATCATTATAGCCGTGCACATAGAGGATAGCCCTGCGGGCCGACTGCGGACAATCCGATTTATGACGAATAACAGTAGATACAACCGGTCCGGCATAGTCTTCGCCCTGATCAATCACCGTAGACTCGAAGCCATCGCCAAGTATATCCTGCTTCCACTCTCGCGCCCAAGTTGACGACGCTCCGACAGCAAGCAGTGCGACAATATAAAGACACCTTGATTTCATAATTGCAAATATAAACAGAAACGTGCTTTTTTCTAAGAAAAAATTTAACAAAATCGGCATAACGCCGTTGCAAAAACACATGGTTTGATGTATCTTTGTGTGTTAATAACGCGAAAAGCACGGCAATAGTTGTCGGTGCATCGCTTTTGTTTTTGATATTCAGCAAAATACATACGTCAAGCAAATGTTAAAGAAATTTTTCACAGTACTGCTCGGCTCAATGGCAGCCATCTGGTTATCTGTTATATTATTTACAATATTATTTTTTGTAATGCTCGGCTCTCTGGCAGCCGGCATATTTGCCGAGAGTGGTGCTCCGGGCGTAGTGAAAGAAAACACCGTACTCGTAATAGACCTGACAGGAGATATCGCAGAGCGAGAGGCCGCAGGGTCGCTGAAATCTGAAATCCTATATGACGAGGGCGTCAACGGCACTCTGGCAGAATACATCGCAGCTATAGATGCCGCACGCTCTGACGACCGTATCAAGGGCATCCTGATAAAATGTGGAGGTGCTACACTGGGCACTGCATCACGAGAAGAATTAATTGAGGCACTCCACAGATTTGGCGACCGCAAATTTATCATTGCCTACGCCGACAGTTACAGCCAGGGTGACTACTATGTTGCCTGCGCGGCCAATGAACTATACCTCAATCCAGTAGGAAATCTTGATCTGCACGGCATAGCAGCCCAAACTCCTTTTTTCACCGGTCTGCTCGACAAAATCGGTGTGAAAATGCAGATTGTGAAAGTAGGCAAATTCAAAAGCGCCGTAGAACCCTTTATTCTCAAGAGCGCAAGCGAACCCAGCATACAACAGACTCAGACATATATCAACGGCCTGTGGGATGAAGTGACCGGCTATATAAGCGAGCGTCGCAGCATCAGCACCGACACAATCAAGGCATACGCAGCCGACATAGCATCAATGTATGCTCCTGAAACACTTATAGCCGACAGCCTTGTGGATCGCCTCGCATACTACCGCGAAGTTGTAGAAATCCTGAAGAAACGCGCAGGGCTTAAAGCCGACGATGAACTACGCACAGTCATCCCGGCTGATTATCTGGCATCAGAGAATTCCAATACGGCTGACAAAAAGCACATTGCTGTCTACTATGCGACCGGTGATATCGTTGACAACGGGTCAGAAGGCATTTCAGCATCGGAAGTGGTGCCCGACATTATCGCACTCGCCGACGACGAGAATGTGGCTGGTCTGATCCTGCGAGTAAACAGTGGTGGTGGCAGCGCCTTTGCTTCTGAGCAGATTTGGGAAGCCATCGAATACTTCAAGTCAAAAAACAAACCCGTATATGCCTCGATGAGCGATGTTGCAGCCTCGGGTGGCTACTACATAAGCTGCGGCGCCGACCGCATATACGCCGATGCCACCACACTGACAGGTTCAATAGGCATCTTCGGCATGATCCCTTGCTTAGAAGGTCTTGTGACCGACAAACTCGGTGTCACATTCACAACAGTGCAGACCAACAGAAATGCCGACTTTATCAATGTAATGGCGCCAATGCCTACAGAGCAAGCCAACGCAATGCAGCGCATGGTCGAACGCGGCTATGAGACTTTCGTTGGCAGAGTCGCTGCCGGCCGCGGACTGAGCGTAGACTCAGTGAAGGTTATCGGCGAGGGCCGTGTATGGTATGGCCGCGACGCTCTGCGCATAGGTCTCGTAGACACACTGGCATCTCTGCACAGCGCAAAGACCGACATGGCTGCCGCCCTGCACTTAGATGCGAATGACATAATTGACTATCCCGAAGTAGAGTATCCTATGTTTGTGAAATTGCTGCGTATGATGCAGGCTGATGCAAAAATTGAATCATCAATCATCTCAGCCATAACAACACAGGGTGTTAACCTAAACCGTGAAGGGCGTCGTATCGTTGCCCGACTGAGCCAAATACTCGCGCAACTGCAAAGCGGAGCCAATATACAGGCTCGCATGGAAGATATAGAAATCCAATAGCACATAGCTCACGCGCATACACTATATCCGATGAAATCCCCCACCCTGATGCAGAAAATCCTGTTGTTGCCGCTGTCGAAGCTATACGGCTTCGTCACAGCTGTGCGCAACAAGCTTTTCGACTGGAATATCCTTAAGTCTCAGGAATTTCCGGTGCCGGTGGTGGTTGTGGGCAATCTGGCTGTTGGCGGCACTGGCAAAACACCTCACACTGAGTTTATAGTCGAAGCGCTCCGCCACAGCTATCACATTGGCGTGCTCTCGCGCGGATATAAACGCTCAACCAAAGGATTTGTCATGGCTGATAGCCGCTGTACTCCCCGCGATATCGGCGACGAGCCCTTCCAGATCTACAGCAAATTCTCTAAAGATGTGAGTGTTGCCGTGTGTGAAGACCGTTGCCGCGGTATTCGTGAAATGCTGCGTCTCGACCCGTCGATCAATCTCATAATACTCGACGATGCATTCCAGCACCGCTACGTCAAGCCCAAAGTGGCAGTGGTTGTCACCGAGTATTCCCGCCCTGTATTCGAAGACAAGATGCTCCCCTACGGTCGACTCAGAGAATCACTCAAAGGTCTCGACCGCGCCGATATTGTAGTAGTCAGCAAATGTCCCGACAATCTGCAACCTATCGAGTATTCACTTTTTGCGAAGAACCTCAATCTCTTTCCCTACCAGTCGCTTTTCTTCTCAAAATTTATTTATGGCGACCTGTTGCCGATGTTCCCCGGGGAATCGATCGCTACACCCGACCTGAGCTGGCTCACCTGGGACGACGCAATCCTGTCAATCTCAGGCATAGGCAACCCAAAACCTTTTGTGAAGTATCTGAAGTCTTTTGCAGCCCGTGTAAAGGTTAATCTTTTCCCCGACCACCACAACTACACACGTCGCGACATTGAACTTATAGTAAGCCGTTTCAACTCACTCAAGGGGCGCACACGCATACTTGTCACTACCGAGAAAGATGCTGTGCGGCTCATCAACAGCCCATACTTCCCACGCGAGTTGCGCAAATATGCCTTCTATCTGCCTATTAAGGTCGATTTCGCCAGATCAGAAGCCGATCGTTTTGTGGAGACCCTGCGCAAAGCCATATCACGCCGATAATACAGACTCTCAATAATGAACACTCACCCCGGGTGCGACATTATTTATTATGATTGGTTCTCACATCGCAATACACGCAAAAAAACAAATAATCAATAAAACGAATATAAACAACTCTCTTAAAAAACTACAAATCCATGCTGCAGAAAATACAACAGACTGCCGACTATATCCGCGGCAAAGTAGAAGGCGAAATGCCCACAACTGCCATCATTCTCGGCACCGGCCTCGGTGCTCTCGTTGACCACATCGAAGACAAACAGTATATCCCCTACAGCGAGATCCCCAACTTCCCCGTTAGCACCGTAGAAGGGCACTCAGGCAACCTCATTTTCGGTCGCCTCGGCAATCGCAAAGTGATAGCCATGCAGGGCCGCTTCCACTACTACGAAGGTTACGACATGAAGGAAGTCACCTTCCCCGTGCGCGTTTTCAAGGCTCTCGGCGTAGACACATTATTTGTATCTAATGCAGCCGGCGGCATGAACCCTGACTTCCGCGTAGGCGAAATCATGATCATCACCGACCATATAAACCTTTTCCCCGAAAATCCTCTGCGCGGCAAGAACTATGCAGAACTCGGCCCGCGCTTCCCCGCAATGACTGAGGCCTACGATAAGAAGCTCATCCGTCTTGCTGACGCCATCGCTGCAGAACACGGCATCAGAGTAAAACACGGCGTGTATGTAGGCACACCCGGTCCCACCTTCGAAACTCCGGCTGAATATGAATACTTCCGCATCATCGGCGGCGACGCTGTGGGCATGTCTACCGTGCCCGAAGTAATCGTAGCAAATCACGCTGGTATCAAGGTATTCGGTGTGTCGGTCATCACCGACCTCGGCGGCAAAGACATAACCGAAGTTCCCACCCACGAAGAAGTGCAGAAAGCAGCTCAGGCAGCTCAGCCCAAGATGATGGAAATAATGCGCGAGCTGGTAAACCGCTTCTGAACCTCGTAAATATACTATCTCTCCTCAATCTCCAAACTACAACTGAAAAAAATGGAAAATCAGCAAACAGAAATATCGCAAATTGGCGAGTTTGGCCTGATCGACCGCCTCACCAAAGACATGCCCGAGCCACACTGCTCCACAAAGAAGAGTGTGGGCGACGATGCCGCAGTGCTGAACTATGGCGACAAAGATGTGCTTGTCACAACTGATATGCTGCTTGAGGGCGTGCACTTCGATCTCACCTACGTGCCGCTGAAACATCTTGGTTACAAAGCTGCCGTGGTAAATTTCAGCGATATATATGCAATGAACGGTCGCCCGCGACAGATAACAGTTTCGCTGGGCATTTCACGCCGATTCACCGTTGAGCATATCGAAGCCCTATACAGTGGCATACGCCTTGCCTGCGAAATCTATGGAGTAGACATCGTGGGCGGTGACACATGCGCATCGCGCCAGGGACTGGTAATAAGCATCACTTGCATCGGTGAAGTTGACAAGGACAAGGCCGTCAAGCGCGATGGTGCAAAACCCACCGACCTCATCTGCGTGAGCGGTGACCTGGGGGCTGCATACATGGGACTGCAGTTGCTTGAACGCGAAAAGACGGCATCGGCCGGTCAGAAAGACTTCCAGCCTCGATTCGAGGGCAAGGAATATCTTGTTGAACGCCAACTCAAGCCCGAAGCGCGCAAAGATGTGGTTGATATGCTTGAGCAAGCAGGTATCGTGCCAACATCTATGATAGACGTGAGCGACGGGCTGTCGTCTGAACTGCTTCACATCTGCAAAAACAGCCACACCGGCTGCCGGGTATATGAAGACCGTATTCCCATCGACTATCAGACAGCAGTAATGGCCGAGGAACTCGGAATGAATCTTGTGACAGCAGCTCTCAATGGCGGAGAAGACTATGAACTGCTCTTCACTGTGCCACTTGCTGATCACGAAAAAGTATCGAAGCTCAAGGGTATCCGCGAAATCGGATACATAACCGAGGACAACCTCGGCTGCGCACTCATCACCCGCGACGGCTCTGAACTGCCATTGCGTGCTCAAGGCTGGAACATGACCGACGCTCAATAAGCTCAAAATCATAATCCACAACAACAAGCAACGCCTGTGCCGACTGGATGCGGCACAGGCGTTGTTGTTATTGTCTATTGGGCGAGATTTATTTGTCAATCTCAATCACCAGGAAATTCGAAAGACTCCAGAATGCATCGGGATTAGTGATATAGAGCACCATCAGACCATCTACTTTGTCAAGGACATAGCTGCCGGCGGGCTGATTGGTGAGAACCTTTGCCTTCTTGGCATGCAGAGGCAGAGTACTGAGTTTGCGCTTGTCGGCCACCGTGAAGAAATCCTTCTCAAAGTCGCCCTGCATGATTTTGGTTTTACGCAGGAATCCGGTTTCGATAATCTTGTGCTCTTTTAGCTCTTTTTTGCTTGCAAAGACATAGTAGCAAGTGTTGAGCTCGTTCTGCAGATTCTCCGACTGCTGCTCGGCGCGATCGCGGGCATCAGATACGTTAGCCACTGTAGTGTTGAGCGAGTCTACCGTGTTCGACAACTGACCTATTTGTGCCTTTGCTTCCGACAAACTCTGGGTCAGACGATCGATCTCAGCCGACTGAGTGTCGATCTGATTGCGCAGACTATTGATGGTAGCCGTAAGATTTGAATTCTCTAAATTACTCTTTTTAAGCTTAGCCTCAAGCTGGGCCAGACGCTCGCGACGATCCTTGAGTGTTTTTTGCAATGAAGCAAGGTCGGCACGAAGCTGCTCGCGCTGCGTCGGCACTTCGCCATTCATATACACAGCGTTAGAGAGGACACCTTCTATGTCCTTCACCTGAGCCATATCTGTGTTGATTTCGTTGACAAGTTCGAGCAGTTCGTCGCGCTGGCTCACTGCCTGGGCAAGTTCCTCACGTGTTGCGGCATTAAGAGCCTCTTCACGGGCAAGTTTCTCTTTTGCTTCATTTGAGCATGATGAGAGAGCGGTGGCGGCGATTAGCAAAGCTCCGGCACCCGACAGAATACGATTGAATACTTTCATGTCTGTAAAATATTATTATATGTTTAATAATCAATTTATTATCTAACACAACTTACATACATACTCATTCATCGGAGGATGCATATTTATTGCGGTGCACTTTAGGCGTTTTTTCGCACTGGTTACCTTCAACGATAATAACAATCTCGCCTCGCGGATTGTTTTCGGTAAAATGTGCAATCAATTCCTCAAGAGAACCCCTGTGAACCGTTTCGTGCAACTTCGATATCTCACGCGCCACCGCAGCCTGCCGATCAGGGCCGCATACTTCTGCCAATTGCTGCAAGGTCTTCAGCAATCTCACCGGCGACTCATATATAATAAATGTGCAGCTCTGCGCGGCCAATGCTGCAAGACGCGTGGCTCGCCCCTTCTTCTGCGGAAGAAAACCCTCAAACAAGAAGGTATCACAGGGCAACCCCGAACTGACAAGCGCTGGCACAAATGCCGTCGCCCCGGGCAGCGTGGTCACCGTGATATCACGTCGGCGGCACTCGCGCGACAGCATAAACCCCGGGTCTGAAATTCCTGGCGTACCGGCGTCGGAGACAAGAGCTATCTTTTGTCCGACCTCAAGCCTCTGCATCACATTCTCAACCTGCGAGTGCTCATTATATTTATGATGACTCTGCATAGGTGTCGTTATCCCGAAGTGCTTCATCACTACAGCCGAAGTGCGGGTGTCCTCGGCCAAAATCAGGTCGGCATCCTTGAGCACCTGCACGGCGCGAAATGTCATATCATCAAGATTGCCCACAGGTGTAGGCACTATATAGAGAATACCGCTCATCTGAAGTGCGTGGCTATGACGTCAAGGAAATCCTTGACATCGTCGTTTTCAAGATCCCAACCAAGATCGGCTGAAAAATACTCGCACACTTCGTCAAATGAATGCATCGCCGACACCACGTCAAGCGCATCATTAAGCGCAACATCGCTGTTGCCGAAGAGCTCGCGACGGAAGCGATATTTATCGTTGAGCGTGAAAGCCCGGCGTATATCACCGGCGACAATGCGGTGCTGGAGCAGCTCGTCGACACGTATGGGAGCACCCGCCGTGTCCTCTTCCTCAGTAAGTTCGTCGAGCGAAATAAAATTATCCTCAGCAACGTCAACCGGAGCAGCTTCAGGCTCTTCATCATCAATAGGGAGCATATCGAGAGTGAAGTCATCTGCCGGCTCTGCATCCGGCACACCTATAGACTCCTGAGTCGGCTGCTCTATATCTTCCAACTCACCCACTGCCTCCACCTCGGCAACCTCTTCGGGCTGTGCTGCAGGCTCCGGCTCGATATCGGCTACCGGTTCTGTCGCAAGCTCCACTTCCCCTGCAGGGTCAATTGTGTTTTCTATTATAGCAGTGCGATTAGGGTCGGCATCCAAGGCCTCATCATCGCCAATAAGCGCCGTTCGGTTAGGGTCGTCATCAACCTCCTCGGGTGTATGCGCTCCATTGCGCGCAACCTCCTCAAGATAATCGGCATATATCTGACTGCATTGCGCAATAATGTCTCCGACCGCTTCTATATCAGATGCATCGGGAGTCATGTCACCAAGCAACGCTATCACTTTGCCTTGCAGCATGTGAGCTGCATTAAGCAGTCGGGTGAGAGATTCCATATTGTTATATTTTTGAGAGTCTTTTAAATTCTATATTCTTATAATACTTTGAGCAGATAGTCTTCGATTGCCTTGCGAACTAACGCACCACGGCACATAATGCCATTGATCATCACTACCACCACTTTCTCCGGAGTAGTCTTATCAGCACCAAGCAAATAACCGGCGTAGCACTGCACACCGCTCATACTGCCTGACTTAAGGACTGCCCGGCCCTGGAGACGCGTGCCTTTGAGGAACCGTGCTACAGTTCCCTCGCGCCCGCACCGCGGGAAGAGCGACACATATTGTTGTGCCTGTTTCCCCGACAACATTGTCTTAAGCACTGCTGCAAGCGATGCCGGAGATATGCGGTTTTTGCGCGACAATCCGCTTCCGTCGCAAAAAGTGGTGTATTCACTTATATTAGCCTTTTCGCGCCATAGCTGCTTTTCCGATACAAGAGCCGAGTCGAGAGAGCCGGCGTCGCGGTATGCCAGACGCAGCATACCCTCTGCCATAAGATTATCACTTCGCCGCATAAGACTCGACAGAATATCTGACACCGTTGGCGACTTATAACTCAGTAAATGCTCGCTACCGGCGAGTTCTGCCGACGCATCCCCGGCAGCAATACCGGCAAATGCCAGCGAATCCGTCAATTCATTAGTAAAACTAAGCCACGGTGCCCACATCGACACATCTATCGACGACTGAGCTTTTGCCCCGCGTCGGCAATAAACAGTCACTATATCCGAGTCAACACCGCGCACAACGGCATTGGCTCGCGCATCTTCAACCACATGACACTCAACAACGCCCTGCATCGTATTATGCACACCGGCCACCGCTGGCATAGAAAAATAATTATCGCGCCAGTTGAAACCATAGAGACCGGCGCCGTAGCTCTCACCTATATCCTCTACCTCCCAACTCAACGGCACACCGGGGTAACCATCTGCGGGTTCTACGACTATACCTCCGGCAATATCCTTTATGCCTTTTGCTGTTAGAGCATTGGTAATACTGCTTATGAAGCCCGGGCGCGACGTGAAATGCCGGCTGCCGAGAGTAGGGTCTGCAACACCTTTCACCACAATGTCTCCCGAGAGTCGGCCATAACCGTCAACCGAGCCCGTCGAAAACACTTCGGTGACAAAAGCTGTAGCTCGACCATCAAGCATCGTCAAAGCCGTAGCAGCCGTGACGGCCTTGAGCGTACTTGCTGGCACAAGTGCAGTCGCGGCATTATGCGATGCTACGACACGGCCGGTGCGCACATCGGCAATGTATATGCCTATCGAGGCGCTCTCACTGCCCGGAAAGTCTATCACCGAGGCACGCGCCATTGCATATATCGCAACTGCAACTATCAGCAAAAATGCTCTGAGATTCATATAATTAATGGTCTTGCCCACGAAATTAGCAAAATTCACCGGATTCTAATGCAGCTGTTCTTCTTTTTTCTTCTCCAGATATTCGTTTATGCCACACAGATGCTCGCGCACTCGGCCGCCACCAAACTCATATACCTTGTCAACAAGGCCGTCGAGGAAGTCGCGGTCGTGACTCACAAGAATAAGCGTGCCGTCGAAGTCGCGCAATGCCTGCTTCAGAATATCCTTTGTCTTCAGGTCGAGGTGGTTCGTGGGCTCGTCAAGGATAAGCACATTTATAGGCTCAAGCAGCAGCTTTATCATGCACAGGCGCACACGCTCGCCACCTGAGAGCACCTTCACCTTCTTTTGGTTTTCCTCGCCTCCAAACATAAAAGCTCCGAGCAGATCGCGTATTTTCAGGCGCACATCACCCACGGCAATATCGTCTATCGTCTGAAAAACGGTGAGATCCTCGTCGAGCAACGATGCACTGTTCTGTGCGAAGTAGCCTATCTTCACGTTATGCCCGATTGTGAGGGTGCCATCATGGTCTATCTCATTCATTATGGCCTTAACCATAGTGGATTTGCCCTCGCCGTTGCGACCGACAAATGCCACCTTGTCTCCTCGCTCAAGCATAAATGTTGCATTGGAGAACACCTGATGACCATCATAACTCTTGCCTACTCCGTCAGCGATAACGGGGTAATTGCCGCTGCGTGGACATGGCGGAAATTTCAGTCTCAAAGCCGATGTATCTTCCTCGTCAACCTCCACTATTTCAAGTTTCTCAAGCCACTTGACCTTACTCTGCACCTGATATGTCTTTGAATATGTGCCCTTGAATCGCTCTATAAACTCCTTTGCTTCTGCTATTTGCTTCTGCTGATCGTCATACTGCTTCTGCTGTTGCTGCCGGCGTTCCTTGCGCAATTCAAGATAGTGACTATAGCGGGCCTTGTAGTCATATATGCGCCCGAGCGTCACCTCTATGGTGCGTGTCGTGATTGTGTCGATAAACCTGCGGTCATGACTTATCACAACCACCGCCATCGGGCTATCTGTTATAAACTGTTCGAGCCAGCCGATCGACTCTATATCCAGGTGATTCGTAGGCTCGTCGAGCAGAAGCACATCCGGCTTCTGCAGCAATAACTTTGCAAGCTCGATGCGCATGCGCCATCCTCCCGAAAATTCCGATGTCGGGCGATTGAAGTCCGTGCGCTCGAAGCCGAGGCCAAGAAGTGCTTTCTCCACGTCTTCCTCAAAGTGAGTCATGTCTATGGCATAAAACTTCTCGCTCATGGTTGCTACTTTCTCTATGAGAGCCATATAGTCATCACTCTCATAGTCGGTGCGGGTGGCAAGCTCGTTGTTGAGCGTCTCTATCTCGGCCTCCATCTCTCGCAGATGCGCAAATGCTTGCGACGCCTCTTCAAAGACAGTGCGGCCGTCTTCTGTCATCAGGTGCTGCGGCAGATAACACACCGTGCAATCCTTGGGCACCGACACCGATCCACGCGTAGGCTGGCGCACCCCCGCCAATATCTTCAGCAGTGTGCTCTTGCCCGCACCATTCTTACCCATAAGAGCTATGCGGTCTTTCGGATTGATTACAAACGATATGTCCTTGAAAAGCGTGGTGCCACCAAACTCCACCGTGAGAGCGTCGACTGATACCATATATTCTTTTATTCTTGTTACTGCATTAAAATCACAATTTATATCTCGGAGGCACTATACGCTCGCCAAGATAACGGGCCATTTCCATAATAGCCTGCTTGAGTTGCTGCTGTCGCTGCATCAGAGGCATATATTGCTCTGGGCTCTCTACACGGGCAAGCTGCTCGCGTATCGTCGCATATTCACACTCAAGTATAGCGTTCTTGAGCGTGTAGACCGCATTAGGCACAAGCTCAGTGAGACGGTCTCGGTCACCGGCAACGGGCGAATACTTTGAATGAATCTTTGACAGGGGCTGCTGTTCACACACCAGTTGTGCCGTGATTGTGCGCAGCGTGTCGTCTGAGGAGTTCATAAATTCACGACTTATGTAGTCGGCCTCGAAATCGGCCAGTTCTCTGGCATAATCGGCCTTGATGCGCTCGCTCAATGCTATCTCGAGTCTGTGAATATCATCGCCGTCGACTGCTGTGCGTCTTATGCTTTCGATTCCCTCTGCTTCGGCTGCGGCAAGGCGCTCATCGGCGTG
This sequence comes from uncultured Bacteroides sp., assembly GCA_964486445.1. Taxonomy (GTDB): domain Bacteria; phylum Bacteroidota; class Bacteroidia; order Bacteroidales; family Muribaculaceae; genus CAG-873. The sequence goes on from CAZAME010000011.1 coordinate 12,728, forward strand.
TGCCACGTAATTTGCTCTGTCGGCTTCCCATCGGCCGCTCGTCAGAAGTTCCACAGCGGCATCCCACACCTTGCGGTATGCCGGTATTTCAAATCCGAAACTGTCATAGTCAAATTCACTTTTCACATAATCTATGACCTTCATGGGGCGCCCGTTGCCCTCGGCATCATACTCCTCACACAGAAAAAGCATGCCGTAGCGCACCACAAGCGACAACAGCGCCCGCTCGGGTTTCGAAAAATAATACTCGCGTCGCTTGCGCTCCCTGCCGTCGGTCGGAGCGGGCATTTCCGACACTACTTCCGTGGCCTGGCGGTTTGCCTGCTCCGCTTTGGCGGCTTCAGCGGCCAAGGCCTCTGCTTCCTGCTGTTCAAGACGCCGGCGCTCAAAGTCATCGCGATTTTTCTGCTGACCGGCTCGTTTCTCGTTCTCAAGTTCGTTGTCAGCACGAAGTTTATCTACCTGCAGCGCAAGCACTGTGTCGGGCATATTGAGCTGACGCCCGGTCTCCTGTATATATGCCTGACGCACGATATTGTCGGGAATCACGGCTATAGACCGCAGTATATCCTGCACCACACGTGCTCGGCCTATTGGGTCTGCGGCAGAAATGTCGCCAAGCAGTATATCGGTCTTAAAGCGGATGAAGTCGGTCTCATTATCAGAAAGATATTGTTCGACTTCAGTGGCACTATGGCTCTGCGAGAACGAGTCTGGGTCCTCGCCTGCCGGCAGACTCAGCACCTTCACGTTCATTCCCTCAGCCAGCAACAGGTCTATGCTGCGTAGCGACGCCTTTATACCGGCCGGGTCTGAGTCATAGATGACAGTAATGTTTGGTGTAAACCGGCGTATTAGCCTTATCTGTCCCTCTGTGAGCGCTGTGCCTGATGATGCCACAACATTCTCCACTCCGCTCTGATGCATGGAGATTACATCCATGTATCCCTCTACGAGCAGACATTTGTCTTTTTTGGCAATAGCCTGGCGCGCCTGATACAGTCCGTATAGCTCGCGGCTCTTGCTGTATATCTTTGATTCCGGCGAGTTTACATATTTTGCCACACTCTTGTCTGAGCGCAAAGTGCGGCCACCGAAAGCCACTACCTTCCCCGACAGCGACAGCACAGGATATATCACGCGGCCCTTGAATCGATCATAGAGCCTGCCGTCGTCGGTGCGGATTTCAAGACCGGTCGACACCAGTGTTTCGTCGGAAAACCCTTCGCGGTGCGCAGCATTGAGCAACGCACTCGAGCGGTCGAGCGCATAGCCCAGATTAAATTTCTTTATGGATACATCGCTGATGCCTCGCTCGCGGAAATATGCAAGACCTATCGCCCGGCCATCATCGGTGGCGGTGAGATTTTCAGCAAAGTGATGCATTGCAAACTCATTGACCGCAAACATCGACTCTCTGAGAGATGCTGCCTCGCGCTCCTCGGCAGTCATTTCCTCCTCTTTTATCTCAATGTTATATTTGCGTGCAAGATAGCGGAGAGCTTCTACGTAACTCAGTTGCTCAAGTTCCATAAGAAAGTTGACCGGACTGCCTCCCTTGTGACAGCTGAAACAGTAGCAGAAACCTCGCGCGCGATTGACGCTAAACGAGGGAGTGCGCTCGTTGTGAAACGGGCATAAGCCTACATAGTTGGCTCCGCGGCGTTTAAGGCTCACGAAGTCGCTCACCACCTCCACGATGTCGGCGGTGTCAAGTATGCGGCGCACTGTCTCCTGGTCTATTCTTCCCATGATGCTTGTTTGGAAATACAAATTTACAGAAAATTTCTCATATACCGGCCGCATGCTTGCTCGATGCTGCCTTATTTTGTAATTTTGCGCTCATATCAACTCTGCACTTACCTCGGTAATCTGCCATAAATCACCATCACTCATGAGCCAAGAAAACGCAAAAAGCCGCCGCCCGAGCCTGCTGCTTCTCATCGTTATTGCCATAGCCCTGGGCATAGGCGCAGGATTTGTGTTCCCCCTATGGGCTACTCGCATCTTCGCAACATTCAACGCACTTTTCAGCCAGTTCCTCGGCTTTGTGATTCCACTGCTCATATTGGGGCTTGTGGCTCCGGCTATTATAGAAATAGGCAACCGCGCTGGCAAAATGCTTATCTTCACCGTAGCTCTGGCCTATGTTGCCACCATACTCGCCGGACTATTAAGCTATGCCACGGGCTCTACTCTGTTTCCCTCGCTCATCGACAGCGAGTCATACATGCTTGCCGCTGACACCGCGGTGGAGATAAAGCCTTACTTCACTATAGAAATGGCTCCTTTAATGACCGTCACTTCGGCTCTTGTGCTGGCTTTTGTGCTCGGACTTTGCGTGGCGCGCATTGGTGGCGACGGGGCTTTAGGCAAGGTTCTCGACGAACTGCGCTCGGTCATCGTTATGGTGATTCAGGCAGTGATTGTGCCTCTGCTGCCGCTGTATATATTCGGCATCTTCCTGGGCATGAGCGCTTCCGGTGAAGTCGGCGGCATGCTCTGCACCTTTGCAAAAGTCATAGTAGTCATCTTCGTGCTTCATATCTTTTTGCTTGTGGCGCAATACGTGATAGGCGCCGGCATCGACCGCAAGAATCCGCTGCGCTGTCTCTCGACAATGTTGCCGGCATACTTCACGGCATTGGGCACAGCATCGTCGGCGGCAACAATTCCGGTGACTCTGCGCCAGGCTAAGAAAATGGGGGTAGATGATAATGTAGCCGATTTTGTGGTGCCTCTCTGCGCAACTATACACATGTCGGGGTCTACGCTCAAAATTGTGGCATGCGCACTCGCGCTGATGATAGCACAGGGCTATCATTACGACCTGTCTATGTTTGCTGGATTCATCGCCATGCTCGGCATCACCATCATTGCCGCTCCCGGAGTACCCGGCGGAGCCATCATGGCTTCTTTGGGCATATTATCGTCAATTCTCGGATTCTCTGATGCCGACAATGCCTTAATGATCGCCCTCTACATCGCCATGGACAGCTTCGGCACCGCCTGCAACGTCACCGGCGATGGCGCTCTCGCTCTCATCGTCGACCGGTTTTTTGGGCACAAGCCTGCCTCCAAGCTCCCATAAAGCATAAAGAGGCACAAACACAGCTGCCATGGTGAGCGGGTCGCCCGTAGGAGTGATGATGGCCGACACCACTGCAAGCGCCACAATCGCATGACGGCGATACTTTCTGAAGAAACTGCGGGTGATTAGCCCGAGGCGCCCGAGTGTCATGGCAAGCAACGGCAGTTCAAACACAAGCCCCATACCCAGCACAAGCATATAGAAAGTATCCATATACGAGTCAATACTCACAGTGTTTGAGATTGATTCGCTGAGCTTGTAGTCGGCAAGAAAGCGCAGTGCCATCGGAAATACCAGAAAATACGCCGTCAGCACTCCCGCGTAAAACAGACAACAGCCAAGGGCAAATGCCTTGCGCGCTGCACGCCGCTCCGAGGCATAAAGTGCCGGCGAGATAAACGACCACAGCAGATATATAATCAACGGAAAACCTGTGATGAATGCCGCCCACAACGTGGCCGACATGTGTATCATAAACTGCGACGCGAGCTTAATGTTGACCAAGGTCACACTGAATCCCTCGCCCGAGAGATCTGGCATAAATGTGCCGTCGCCATCTAAATTGCTGAAGAGGCGGTATAGCGGAAAATCGCCGCTACAGGGCCAAAGTATAATTCTGTCAAAAATCTCCGGCATCAGGCTGAAGTATGCCACACTGAGCACACCCATAACAACACAGATGCGCACAAGCACCCCGCGCAATGCATCGAGGTGCTCCCAGAATGTCATATTGTCTTTCGACGTTTCGGCCAAGACTCGGCTATTAAAAAGTTGTGTTTCAGTCAGAACGTGTGAGCTACTGCTCTTATTTCTGCTTCTTGTCGTCGCCGTCTACAGGCTTGTTTATCTCATCTTGAGCCTCGCGCATTCCCTGCTTGAATGAGTTGATGCCTTTGCCGAGACCGCGCATGAGTTCGGGTATCTTCTTGCCGCCGAAAAGCAGCAGCACAAGCAAAATGATTATTAACCATTCAAATCCGCGCATATTGCCAAGAAACACTGGCACGATATTATAGAGTGCAGTCATTGCTGATAGTTTTTTGTATTAAAATTTATTTTTAACGAGGAGAAACCGCATTGAGATTGCAGCATTTACGTTGCAAAGATACAATTTTTTATCATTGATTGCAACCATCTGGCCCCTATCGTTGTTGTTAACGTCAGAAGAGTGAATAATATTATTAAAAATACATTAACGACTGTCAATATGAAAATCAAGTATGCCCTTGCAGTGTTCGCCATGATGTTGGTTGCCTATAGTTGCGGCGACCGTCTCGACGTTCTCCCAGGTCTGTGGGATTCTACTCCCACCACTCTCGGCTCACAAAGCCAGATGAACTCTACTGCCACGATTTCAATGGAGTTCAACGATGTGCCCGGTGATTCGCGCGGTGGCGACGTTGTGCTGCGTGCATACATCAACATGGAGGAAGCCACCGTGCCTCAATATGACAATCTTGTAGAATCCTACGCTTTGAGCGTAGCCGCAACTGCCCGCATCAACGGTAAATACAGCATTATCGACGACGATGAGGTCGTGATAACCCTCGACCCCACATCGCTCGAAGTCGTTGTTGATCCCGATGCAGTGAAATTCCGCAATAATGTCATCACCGATGCTCAGCAGCCCGTCATCGATTCTCTCAAACCGGCTGCAGCCGCTCATCTTCAGGCCGTGCTGCGCCCGCAGATTTCGCAGGAGTTCTATAAATATGACCGCCTCGACGACATCAAGATCAAAAACGGCACTATCATGTCTTGCGAAATCGGCGACCGCGACTACACCTTCCGCAAAGTTCCCATGTAATATACTGCTATCTTAGATAATACTTAGAATATACACCCACATTACCGGCGGCTGCAGCAATTTGCCATGCAGCCGCCGCTTTCACATGCATCTGCATGGTGCTTTTGCCGTTAGCCGGATTTTTTTGTATCTTTGCCGTTGATTATGGTCAAGTATTTACGTTATCTCATACAATTGATTGTGTCGCCTGGCGAAGGCTGGAAAGACATTGCCGCCGACAAGCATCTTGTCAGCAATAAAGTGGCCTTCTCGGGGCTTCTGCCTTGGTTGATTGTGGTGGCACTAACCTCTTTTGTTCCACTGCTCTACGGCCATCTTGTCTCGTTCTCCGACTGTCTACTCAACGGGCTTGTAAACTTCGGCAAGTTTATACTTGCCTATTTTATGGCACCGCTGATAATGGGGGCTTTTGTAGACTCAGCAGCCGGTGCACCCGTCGACGACGACAGGCTGCACATACTCACTGCTTTCTCAATCGGGCTGCTCGGCGCCATCGCTGTCCTCGAAAACTGTATGCCGGTGAGAATGACCATTCTCCATTTCCTGCCCTTCTTTGTGGGCATCATCATCTGGAAAGGCACCGGATATCTCGGAGTGTCGCAGCAGCACACAGGCACATTCATGATCCTGGCTCTGCTCTGCATTCTGGCACCACCCTACATCATAGGATGGCTACTGGGGCTAATTTTCTAACAAGCTACTCACCCTCTTGATCATGGCACAGCTACTCAAAGACGTTAATATCAAGAACCGCCGCGCTACTTTCGACTACGAAATCGTCGAAACTTTCACCGCAGGCATTGTGCTCACAGGCACCGAAATAAAATCTATCCGCCAGGGAAAAGCCAGCCTGGTCGACACTTTCTGCTACATCCACAACGGCGAGGTGTGGGTCAAGAACATGAACATCCAGGAGTATTTCTACGGCACCTACAACAACCACTCGGCCCGGCGCGACCGCAAGCTGCTCCTGAGCCGCAAGGAGATAAACCGTCTCGACCGCAACGGCAAGGAAGCCGGCTTCACCATCGTGCCCCTGCGGTTGTTTATCAACGACCGCGGGTTGGCAAAACTTGTCATCGCCATCGCCCGCGGCAAGAAAGAATACGACAAACGTCAGAGCATCAAAGAGCGCGAAGACAAGCGCTCCATGGCCCGCCTCTTTCACAAATAAGACTTTCTCCCCGATAAAGTTTCAGAAATAATAGCTATATTTGCCGATAAATAGCCAACAACTGCTGCCGATGCCGGGCAGCACTACAATTTTCACAATCTGAGATAAACCCAAAATGCTCATTATAGGTATCGCAGGTGGCACCGGATCAGGCAAGACCACCGTAGTCAACAAGATTATCAACAGCCTCCCTCCGGGCGAAGTGTGTGTGCTCCCGCAGGACTCATACTACAAAGACTCCAGCCACGTGCCTGTCGAAGACCGCCAGAAGATAAACTTCGACGAGCCGGCTGCTATTGAGTGGCCTCTGCTTGTGCGTCAGCTTATCGAGCTGAAACAGGGCAAACACATTGCCGTGCCAACGTATGACTACCTCACCTGCACTCGCCAGCCCGAAACCGTTGAGGTCGCTCCCTGCGACGTGGTGATTGTCGAAGGCATTCTTGTTCTCACCAACCCCGAGCTGCGCAAACTCATGGATGTGAAAGTGTTTGTTGATGCCGACGCCGACGAGCGTCTAATACGTGTCATCGCCCGCGACGTCATCGAGCGTGGCCGCACCGCCCAGATGGTCATCGACCGCTATCAGGGCGTGCTCAAGCCCATGCACCTGCAATACATCGAGCCCACAAAGCGATATGCCGACCTAATAGTGCCACAGGGCGGCAGCAACACCGTGGCTATAAACCTGCTCACCGATTATATTGAAAGCCGACTTTCAAAGAACAAAAGACTATGAACGCCGACGATATGCTCAGAGAGGTCGCACCCGAGGATACACGCATGGTGCTCCGCACAGAAAATCTGGTGAAGAAATATGGCAAGCGCACTGTCGTTAACCACGTGTCTATAGATGTGAAACAGGGGGAAATCGTTGGTCTGCTCGGCCCAAACGGCGCCGGAAAGACTACGACTTTCTACATGACAACCGGCCTGATAACTCCCAACGAAGGACAGATATATCTCAACGACCTCAACATCACAAAATATCCGGTGTATAAACGCGCCCGCTGCGGCATCGGATATCTCGCTCAGGAAGCTTCGGTCTTCCGCAAACTCAGCGTCGAAGACAATATTAAATCGGTCCTTCAGATGACTAACACCTCGCGCGAATATCAGCGCGAGAAACTCGAAAGCCTCATAAGCGAATTTCGCCTCAACAAAGTGCGCAAGAGTCTGGGCGACCAGCTCTCTGGCGGTGAACGCCGTCGCACCGAGATTGCCCGCTGTCTGGCTATCAACCCCAAGTTCATAATGCTCGATGAGCCGTTTGCAGGCGTTGACCCTATCGCTGTAGAAGACATCCAGTATGTTGTCTACAAACTCAAGGAAAAAAACATCGGCATTCTCATCACCGACCACAACGCTCAGGAGACTCTTCGCATCACCGACCGTGCATATCTGCTCTTCGAAGGGCGAATATTATTTCAGGGTACGTCAGAAGATCTTGCCGACAACAGCGTAGTGCGCGAGAAATATCTCGGCCGCGATTTTGTCTTCATCCGCAAAAGCTTCGACGAAGAGCATTAAGCCTGTTACTCCAGGCGTATTCTGCCGAAAAACTCAGGCCGATAAAAGTCAGGCTTGTCTGTGTCTACGCGGCTCCACGACAGATAATGCGGCGCCGAAGTCATCGTTGCGCACTTATAAAAGTTAGCCGTCATCTCCAGCGCCTCGCCCTTATACTCCACACCGAGCAGGTCAAGCGGAATTGCCACTAAAAGATTCCATGTAAACAACCCTTCCAGCTCGCAGAATGGTCGTGTGCCGCACGACGCATAGCGCACCACCCGCTCAAGCTGCGCATTGTCAAGTGGGTTCAGCTCAGCATCGCCCGCCTTGTGCAACGCTGCATTGATTGCTCCGATGCAGTTAAAGGCAAAATGCAGATATGAGTCATCGCTGCCAGGCGACACAAAGAATGCTACACTCGAGTCTTCACACACATTGCTCTGCATGTCGCTGTTGACAGCCCGCATATAATTGCACCGCACAAAAAAATCAAGAAACAGATGCTTGCCGCTGTGCGCCACACTCACAGCCGTCAGCGGGCGATAGGGAAATTGCGACTCCCAGTTTACAATATCTATGGTCTGACGGTGCCCCTGGGCATCAAGCATGTTGATGACTGCATCAGCATCGCCTTCCTGCAGGTGCGCCTCCAGTTCGGGCAGGTAAGGAAAAGAGAGAAAATTGCCTTCCATTAATGATTCACTTTTTTATTATTAACAATGTGTATTTCCCGGGCACCAACACCCGGCACACTCTACAAGAAGTCTTTCACTGCCATTGCAATACCGTAGGCCGCCATGCCGAATAACACGGCTCCGATCACACGGTTGACCATCCACAGCGAGCGCACATTAAACCGCGTGCGCACTGCATTGACAAACAATGTCACCAGATACCACCACAGCAGAGCCCCGACAAAGATGCTCAGATAGCCCACAATATAGTGTATCGGCAGATATTCGGGCAGCACAAAGGCAAAGCGCGCATAAAGGCCTATTATAAAGAACAGTATCAGAGGATTAGACACTGTCAGCGCAAAACCTGTGACTATGTCGCGCCAGAAATTATTGCTTCCCGATACAGCCGGTTTGAGTGATCTCGTCGGATTCTTGCGGAATAGATAGAGACCGAACGCCGCAAGAACAACGCCGCCTATCACCTGCAGCAGCGTCTGATGCTGCTCGATAAAATCAGTGACAAAGCTTAAACCGAAACCGGCAAGCAGGCAGTAGACCAGATCGCTCACCGCCGCTCCGACACCAGAGAAGAATGCCGGCCAGCGCCCTTTACTGAGTGTACGCTGGATCACAAACATCCCTATCGGCCCCATCGGAGCCGATATGATAATGCCTATAGCCAGGCCGCGGGGAAGTATGTAGAGTATCTGTTCCATGGCGTGCGAAAGACAAAAGTAGTAATTCTTTCGCTACTTTCCAAACTCATTTCCGCCCTTGAGCATCTCTCGACTGATTTATGCACAAAAGTTGTGTATTTGTGAATTTTTTTGAGTAACTTCGCACTGGTTTACAGACCTGCAATTTACTACCGCGATGGCACAGAAAACTCGTGAAAAGCTTATTGATGTGGCTCGCCAGCTGTTTGCTCGCAAAGGGTTGGCCCACACCACTATGGATGATATTGCTGCTGCTGCCGAGAAAGGCCGCCGCACTATCTACACCTACTTCAAGAGCAAACGCGACATCTACATCGCTGTCGTCGAGCGCGAGAGCGACCGTCACGTCGAGAAACTGCGCGCCGTGGCCGACAACATGTCTCTATCGCCCGAGAAGCAACTCTATGAATTCCTGCTTACACGATACACGGCGGGCTTCGACCCGGCCTCAAGGTCATTCTTCGCTAAACTGTCGCTCGACGTCAGGCGATCCGACCGCTTCCGCCAGCTCGTTTACGCCAAAGAATTGCAGCTGCTCGACATGATTCTCGCCCGCGGGCTCAACGAGCACGTCTTTGACCCGGAGCAGACAAGCCGCCTGCGGTCGTTTATGCACCAGTGGCTCCTCACCGTCGATTGGGCCACCGCTCCCTACGGTTTACCCGAATCTGCCGCTGACAGCCCGATGAATCTCATAGAGTTCATCGTCAAAGGCACTCTCATAAAATAACAACACAGAAATAAGCAAAACCACTAATACACATAATAACACCCCTATGTTTATCAACGCTACTGGCTTTTATATTCCCGAAGCACGGGTTCACAACGACTATTTCCTCAACATCAACGGTCTCACAAGCGAATGGATAGAGAAGCGCACCGGCATCGTCACTCGCTCAAAAGCCGGCGAGGGCGAAAACCACAACACCATGGGCCTTGCCGCCATAGACAATGCCATCAAGTCGCTGCCCTACGACCCTTCTGAGGTCGATCTCATCGTATCTGCCGCATACTCTCCCGCCGATCTTGTGGCAACCCTCGCCCACGAAGCTCAGCGCAAATACAACATCGACGGCGCCAAGGCTGTTTATGCCTCATCGGCTTGCTCGTCATTTGTCAACGGTCTTGAAATCGTCGAGGGATATTTCGCTTCAGGCAAAGCCCGCAAAGCACTGCTCGTCTGCTCCGAGCACAACACATACTACGCCAACGAGTCCGACCCCAAATGCGGACACCTCTGGGGCGACGGTGCAGTGGCATTCTTCCTCTCAGCCGAGCCTTGCGCACCCGGCGAGCCCGAGATAAAGCACATCTACACCTGCGGTCTCGGCAACGTGTCTAAAGGCCCCGAAGGCGTCAAACTGCGCCCACACGAAGACGGCATCACCATGCCCGACGGCCGCGACGTGTTTATGCACGCTTGCAAATACATGGTCCACGCACTCGAGCAAGTCACTGCCCCCGAGCAGCTCACACTGCAGCAGCTCGACTATATAATCTGCCATCAGGCCAACATGCGCATCGTTGCCAACGTGATACACCAGCTCGGCATGCCCGCTGAAAAATTCCTCAGCAACATAGCCGAGCTCGGCAATACCGGCTCAGCATCAGCCGCAATAGTCTTCGCCCAGAACCGCGACCGCTTCACCAAAGGCGACCGCATCGGCCTCACAGTCTTCGGCGGCGGCTACTCCTGCGGCGCCTTCCTCGTCGAGATTAAATAATCCCCCCACCCGGCCGTAAACTCTGCAAATCATAACTATTGTATACGCCTCCTTTCAATATAACCTCACGGATACTCAATCTTGTGGCTGAAATCTCAGCCAAGATTGAGCGATACGCTATTTTATTGGAGCAAGACACAGCCTTGCGCTTGCGCAAAGCTAACCGTATCAAAACGATCCACAGCTCACTTGCCATTGAGGGGAATGAACTCACCGAGGGACAAGTGCGTGACATTATAAACGGACACAACGTAGTGGCACCATTACGCGAAATCCAGGAAGTGAAGAACGCAATAGCCACTTACGATCTTTTTCCGACACTGAATCCATTCGACGAAAAAGACCTGCTTCGTGCCCATCATACAATGATGCAATCATTAGTTGATAATCCGGGACAATGGCGCAAGAGTGGAGTGGGAGTATTTGGAGAAGAAGGCTGCGTACATATCGCACCTCCCGCACACCGCGTTCCGGCATTAATGTCAGAGTTATTTGAATGGTTGAAAAATACAGATGACCATCTCTTGATACGATCCTGTGTTTTTCATTACGAATTTGAATTTATACATCCGTTTATTGACGGCAACGGCCGAACCGGCCGCTTGTGGCAATCTCTAATATTATCTCAACTTCACCCTCTGTTTGCACATCTACCTGTCGAGAATATGGTGTTCTCAAATCAGCAATCTTATTACGATGCCATCACAACGTCGACAGCAGCCGGGGAGTCAACATCTTTCATTGAGTTTATGCTCGGTGAGATTCTTGCAACACTTTCAAGAGGTGAAGCAGATACAGCAAGTATTAAAGTCGAATCAGCTCCTAATAAAGTTCCTAATAAAATTCCTAATAAAATTCGTTCTCAATATCCACAAGTTTCAGAAATTGAGTGGAACATCGCCTCTCTCATTATTGACAACCCCGGAGCAAATGCCGATCAAATAGGCGAAGCTATCGGAATAAGCAGCCGAATGGTGCGTAAACATATTGCAACCCTTCGTAACCTTGGCATTATCGAACGAATAGGAAGTAAAAAATCAGGCTACTGGAAAGTAAACAGAATCTAATAACGCGAGATCTTGATGAGGCTGCGCCAAAAAAGGCGCAGCCTCTTTTTACTTTTGTTATTTTGAATCCTTATATCAAACTCACGTTAAATATTGTCCGATGTTTAAAGCATAATAAATCGACAATGACTATGAATTGGCACTTTTGACAAATAATTATCCTTTTTGGGCAAGGATGCGAACCTCTCGGGTGATAAAAATGTTGTAACTTTGCAGTCTGTATTGCTGCTTTCATCACAAACACCACGTTTTCAACTGCATTATTGCTTAAAAAGAATACACACTATGCGCAGAGTCTTTGCATTAATACTGATAGCATCAGCCCTCTTCTGCACCATGCAGGCTCAGGAGCCGGCCGACTCGCTGCGCATTGACACGGCCGCAATATCACCGGTAGCGGCCGACACGGTGAAGCCCAAGTCGTCGAAAAACTTCTTCCACAAGGTGCTCGACTACTTCAGCGAGTCGAATGTAGAGAAGAAAAACAAGAAGTTTGACTTCAGCATCATAGGTGGCCCACACTACTCGTCGGACACCAGTTTCGGCCTCGGCATTGTAGCTGCGGGGCTCTACCGCCAGCGCATGAGCGATAGTCTCACTCAGCCGTCGAACGTGTCGCTCTACGGCGATATATCCACGGTGGGGTTTTACATGATAGGCATCAAAGGCACCCACATCTTCCCCAGCGACAAATACCGCATCAACTACAAGCTGGCTTTCTACTCCTTCCCCACATACTTCTGGGGCATAGGCTATGAAAACGGCTATGACAACGAAGACAAGACAAAGTATAAGCGCCTGCAGACCAAGGCAGAGATCAACTTTCTCTATCAGATGGCCCCGGGGGTGTACTTCGGTCCGGCGGCGTCACTGCAGTATATAGACGCCACAAAGGTGACACGCCCCGAGCTGTGGGACGGTCAGGCACTCCACACGACCAATTTGTCGCTCGGCCTGCAATTCAGCTACGACACACGCGATGTTATATCAAACGCTTACAGCGGCGTGTATCTGTGCGCCGAACAGATGTTTTATCCCCGCTTCCTCGGCAACAAGCAATATAACTTCTCGCTCACCGAGCTAACCGGCAACACCTATCACCGCGTGTGGCGCGGGGGCATCATCGCCACTCAGCTTCACGCCCGGTTTACCTACGGCCACACGCCGTGGGGCCTGATGTCGACCCTGGGCGGCTCCGACACGATGCGCGGCTACTATGAAGGGCGCTACCGCGACAACAATGTCATCGACGCCACCATAGAACTGCGTCAGCACATCTATGGCCGCAGCGGCATCGTGGCATGGGTAGGCGCCGGCAATGTTTTCAGACACTTCGCAACCTGGCGCTGGAGCCAGACGCTGCCAAACTATGGCATCGGCTACCGCTGGGAGTTTAAACACCGACTGAATCTGCGTCTTGACTATGGCTTCGGGCGCAAGACTTCGGCATTCGTATTCAGCATAAATGAAGCTTTTTAAGGACATAAAACAATTTTTTCTCAACGCAGATGTGCTGCTGTGGGGTTTCCCCCTGCTGCTGCTTGTGCCAAACGCTGCTCTCGACATCACCGAGCAATACGACGTGTGGTCGAAGATAGCCAATGTGCTCATCCCCGGAGGTGTATATTATCTGCTTGTGTCGCTTGGGCGACGCACCGGGCGCGCGGTGCTGTGGATGACATTTTTCTCATTCTTTGCAGCCTTCCAGATAGTTTTGCTCAGTCTCTACGGCGAGAGCATCATAGCTGTGGACATGTATGTCAATATCGCCACCACGAGTGTCTCGGAGGCAACCGAATTGCTCGGCAACCTCATGCTCGCCATCGCCCTGATATGTGTGCTGTATCTGCCACCGATAGTAATAGCGATTTGTCAGCTCAGGACAGGGAGTCATGCCTCTGAATCTTCGCGCAAGAAGGCGAGATTCCTTGGCACCGCGCTCGCCGTGGCCGGCATCATTGCAGCCGTAACGGCAAATGGTTATCGCCCTGACCGCGAGCTATTCCCGGTCAACGTGGTCAGCAATCTGTGCTCGGCAGTGTCGCGCACGGTGGCGACGCAGAACTATGAAGAGACATCGGCAGGATTCAGCTATCACGCTACCCCCACTCACCCTGCTGACAGCGCAGAGGTCTATGTGCTTGTCATCGGCGAGACTTCACGCGCCGAAAACTGGCAACTGATGGGCTATGAGCGCCCGACTAACCCTCAGCTGTCGAAGCGCGCCGGCGTGCTGGCCTTTCCAAAGGCTCTGTCGGAGTCAAACACTACGCACAAGAGTGTGCCGATGCTGCTGTCGGTGCTCGACGCCTCGACTTTCGGCGACTCAATCTACACCACACGCAGTGTCTTTGAGGCGTTTAATGAGGCGGGCTTCTCTACGGCATTCATTTCTAATCAGCGCCGCAATCACTCGTTTATTGATTTCTTTGGCGAACAGGCTGACTACACCGAATTTATCACCGATGAGTTCTCGGCTCCGCAGAGCGATCTTATGCTCGTAGACCGCATTAACCGCTATCTTGCCACACACAACTCGCCGAAGACAATGATCGTGCTACACTGCTATGGGTCGCACTTCAACTACCGCGAGCGTTACCCTGAAAATGGCGCTGTCTTCACTCCCGACGATAATGCCGAAGCTACGAAATATAACCGCAGTCAGCTGCTCAACGCCTACGACAACACTATTGTCTACACCGATCGTATGCTCGACAGTGTGATCGGTCTGCTTGAAGCCAAGCATATACCGGCGGCTATGCTATATATGAGCGACCACGGCGAAGACATCTTCGACGACTCGCGCGAGCGCTTCCTGCATGCCTCGCCGACTGCCACTTACCACCAGTTGCATGTGCCTCTGGTGATGTGGATGTCGCCGGAGTATAAAGCAGCCTACCCTGACAAAGCTGCGGCGGCACAGGATAACCGGACCCGCGAAGTTGCTACGTCGGCGTCGGCTTTCCACACGATTATTGATATGGCCGGTGTCGCCACGCCATACTATAATCCTGCATTTTCGCTCACTGGCAGCGCTTACACCGAGCCGGTTCACCTCTTCCTCAACGATTATCTCGAAGGTGTGCCTCTGCGCAATGCCGGCCTGCGTGAGCCCGACTTCGAAATGCTCAAGGCTAAAGGATTCACGTATTAATTGACAATGAGATAAACTACTACAGCATGCGATATACACCGGATAACATCACCGAACTCGGCCCCGACGATATCTTTGTCTTCGGCAGCAATCTGGAAGGGCTACACGGCGGGGGAGCTGCCCGCACGGCCTTTATGAAATTCGGCGCTATAATGGGCCAAGGCGAAGGTTTGCAAGGCCAAAGCTATGCCATCCCCACTATGCAGGGTGGCGTGGAGACCATACGCCCATACGTTGAGCGTTTTCTCGAGGTGGCCTCGGAGTGCGACCAAAACACATTTTATGTCACTCGCATTGGCTGCGGTATCGCCGGCTTCACCGACGAAGAAATCGCACCTCTTTTTGCCCCTGCACTGAAGCTATACAATGTTGTCCTACCCAAATCCTTCGTCGACATCATACGCAAAAACGGGAGCCCTACACCGGATAATTGAATGAGGTGGTTGGTATCCTCTAAAGGCGCTCTTGCCGGTGGCGGTGGCGGGTCGTGAGTGAGGAGTAATAGGACAAATAGGACTAATAGGTCTAATGCTGATTGGTGGGATTATGGAGGATGCTATATCACAAGTGGACGCTCTGTAGAGCATCTCTAATTTGATGGATGAGGGCTCTGCAGGGTGGATATTGGTGGTGTCGGGGGGTGTTGTGTCGTAGATCTCGGCGGTGGAGCGGGTGATGACTCGGGGGAGGGTGTCGACGGGTGTTGTGGAGGTGAGTACTACGGTTGTCGGCGAGGGGATGCAGGTGACGATGTTGTGGATGGTGTCGTGAA
>CAZAME010000012.1:0-28111 GCA_964486445.1 uncultured Bacteroides sp.
CTTTATATAATTTATTGGTCTGCAATTATTTAAAAAAGGTAAAATCCCACGTCCTCCCGCTAAAGGCAATATTTTCAAAGGCCCCTTCCACATTCCACGTATGATGATCCACAGCCACGGCCTGTGCCTCGACATTCTCTCTAAACTCGACAAATGAAGCTCCGTCTATTTTCATCGTTGATTATAGCACTGCCCATGCTTCTCGCCGCAGCTGCCCCTAAGCAGCCGCTGAAAGTGGCATGCGTCGGCAACAGCATCACGTATGGCTTCGGCATCGATGACCCGCAGCACAACTCCTATCCCGCCCAGCTGCAGCAGATGCTCGGCGACAACTTTGTTGTAGGCAACTTCGGCAAGACCGGCGCTACACTCTCCCGCAACGGCTTCAGGCCCTACATGGCTCAGACAGAGTTTCACGACGCCATGAACTTTGCCGCCGATATCGTGGTGATACACTTGGGCATCAATGACACCGACCCCCGCGCATGGCCCCACCTGGCCGACGAGTTTATCGACGACTATCTCGTGCTGATCGACTCCCTGCGCAGCGTCAACCCAGCCGCTAAGTTCTACGTCGCCCGCCTCGCCCCTGTGGCAAGTACACACCCGCGATTTAAGTCTGGCACACGCGACTGGCGCTTGCAAATGCAACCCCTCATCGAGTCGGTCGCTGCATACTCCGGCGCTCAGCTCATCGACTTCAACGAACCCCTCATCCGCCGCCCCGACCTCATGCCCGATGGCATACACCCCAATCGCGAAGGCGCCACACTTCTTGCAAAGACCGTCTACGGGGCTATCACAGGCGACTTCGGCGGCCTCAGCATGGCCGAAGTTTACTCCGACGGCATGGTTCTCCCGGCTGGCCGCAACTTCCGCATAGCCGGGCGCGCTAATGCTGGCTCCCGCGTCACAGTCACCATCGGCAACCAGACAACAACAGTTGTCGCCGATGCAGCCGGCCGTTGGCGCGCCGATCTGCTCCCCCTCAAAGGCGGCGACACTTATCAGCTCACGGTCAGCACACCCGACCGCACTCTGCACTTCAACGATGTTCAGGCAGGCAAAGTTTGGCTCGCTGCAGGGCAGTCAAATATGGAATACCCCCTCCGCCACATCTCCACAGTTGCCGAAGACATCGCCGGCACAACAGCCGCCCGTGTCCGCATCCTCAACAAGAAATCTCAGTGGATCACTTCACCGGGTGCATGGCCCCTCGGTGGCATCGACTCCGTCAACACACTCAAATACTTTCATCCCGCTAAATGGCAGAAAACCACACCCGGCACCACCGCCGACTTCTCTGCCATCGGATACCACTTCGGCCGCATCGTTTCCGACTCGCTTGATATGCCCGTCGGCGTCATCTGCAATACCGTCGGTGGGCCACCCGCCGAGGCATGGGTCAGCCGCGAGTATCTCGAACTCTACTTCCCCGACATCCTCCCCGACCCGCTCCACAACGACTTCATCGAAACATGGGTACGTCAGCGCGCTGCAAGTAACCTTGAACTCGCCGACAAACCATCACGACTGCGCCACCCCTACCTCCCCACTTACCTCTATGACGCCGCTATCGACCCACTGACAACCTTCCCCATCGATGGCGTCATCTGGTATCAGGGCGAGTCAAACGGACACAACATCGAAACCTACGAGCGCCTGATGCCCCTCCTCGTCGACAGCTGGCGAGATGGCTTCGACTCTCCCCACATGCCCTTCCTCTTTGTTCAGCTCCCCGGCCTCGACCGCAAGTCATGGTCGGCCCTGCGCAACGCACAACGCCGCTTTGCCGAGTCTCGTCGCAATGACAATGTATACATGATTGTGTCTACCGACAAAGGCGACACCACCGATGTGCATCCGCGCAACAAGCGCCCCATCGCCGAGCGCCTCGCCAACCTTGCTCTCGCCACACAATATGGCAAGCACGACATTCCGGCCTTCAGCCCTGAATTCACCGATGTCAAATACTTCGGCGACTCAGTTGTCGTTACTATGAGTCAGCCCGTAGAGACATTCGACGGCATGCCTCCCACACACTTCGAGGTCGCTGACATCTATGGCATCTACTTCCCCGCAAAAGCCACCATCACACCCGATGATCGCCACATAATCCTTAGCTCAGATTCATGCCGGCGCATACGCCACATACGCTACGACTGGCGCCCGCAGGCCGGCGGTAACCTCATCGGTCTCAATAACGGTCTGCCCGTGTCTACATTCCGCCACTCCGTGCCCGACGACGCCAAGGCCGTTGACGTCACATTCAATGTCACACCCATGCCAGCCCTGATCGGCAGCCGCGATTACTCAAAAGGCGTCTCGGCAGCCTTTGCCGGACGTCTCGGCACACGTTGTGTCGTAGCTGGCGGAGCAAACTTCCCTGATGTTCCCGCTGCTAATGGCGGCTCTAAAAAATACTACGACGAAGTCTACTACCTCGCAGACAACGCCAAGTCATGGCGCCGCGCCAAGGGCACACTGCCCTATCCTGTCGCCTACGGAGCCTCCTTCCCCACTGCGGGCAGCATCATCTGTGCCGGAGGCATCACTCCCCAAGGCCCGACCGCACGTGTGTTCGCCCTCTCTCTCGACGCCAACGGCTCCATCGCCACCGACACCCTGCCATCGCTCCCGGTCACTGTCGACAACCCCGGCGCTGCCACCGTTGACAACAGACTATATATCATAGGTGGCAATCACAACGGCACCCCCTCGGCCGATGTCTACATGCTTGACCTCGATAACCTCGCAGACGGTTGGGTTCTTCTGCCTTCAGGCCTCGGCTCTCCGGCTGTCACACAGCCTGCAGCCACCGGTTGCGGCAGCTATCTTGTGTCGGCCTGCGGCTTCGCACCTCGCACTCCGGCCACCCCTGAGCCTTATATCTTCAGCGGCATCAACACTTTCAACACTATCGACAACTCAGTTCACTCCACACAACTACCGGCCGGTCTGTCGCTTAGTGGAGGCACAGCCACTGCCATTGACCGCACTTATGTTCTCTTCACCGGCGGCGTCAATGCCGATATTTTCCTCCAGGCTCTCCGCGACCAGGCACCCGATTATCTCACTCACCCTGCCGAGTGGTATCGCCTCAACGACAAGCTTATAGTCTTCTATCCGGGCGGCACCAACTACAACTGGAGCCAACCCGTCAGCTGTCCTGAAGCCGCTCGGGCCGGTGCTATGGCTGTCCCCGACGGACAAGGTGGAGTGCTGCTCATCGGTGGAGAACTCAAACCCGGCGTACGCACCAATTCTGTCGTGCGCATTACCCCCATAATCACAAAATAGCCTTTTTAGACTTTTCTTTACATGTTTTTAGTCAAAGGTTAAATTGTAGTTAAAGCGCCCGGACGTCTTAAACGTTCGGGCGTTATTATAGTCATATACTACGAAAACCGTAAAGAAACCGACTGAATAACTAACACTAAAAAATCAAAGACTATTATGAAAAAGAAATTTTTATCACTGGCTATAGTAGCCCTCTGTGGCACCGCAATAACTCTTAACGCTCAGAAACCCGCTGCCGACAACTCCGACAAGCAGCAGTGCGCCAAAGACAAGAAAGAATGTCGTCACGACAAGAAAATGGATAAGAAAGGCTGCCCCAACCCCTTCGAAGGCATCACCCTCACTCAGGAGCAGCAGGCAAAGCTCGATCAGCTCAACCAGAGCCGCAAGGCCGATCGTCAGCAGCGCGCTCAGGCAACTAAAGAGCAGAAGAAGCAGGCCAAGGAAGCTCGCCGCGCCGACCGAAAAGCTCAGAAGCGCGACTACCTCAACAACGTCAAGAGCATTCTTACACCCGACCAGTATGTTGTCTTCCTCGAAAACATCGTCGTTGAGCAGGCTCCCGGCCAGCATAAGATGATGCGTGCCAACGACGGCAAAGTCAAAGGCATGAAAAAATTTGACAAGAAAGGTAACGCCGACAAGCAGCGCACCGACAAGAAAGACAAAAAAGACAAGAAATAATCACTCCCCGCATTATACGACAAACGCCCTCGGCCACACAGCCAAGGGCGTTTGTCATTTTGTCATTTATTAGAATGGATATCCTATCGCCAGGTGAAACGCCAGCGAGTTGCCAAATGACGTCATATTATAGTAGCCGTGCTTGCCCGTGTCGTATGGCGCATGGATACCTATACCTAAGTCGCCGCGGAGTACAAGCATGCCAATATCGAAGCGCAGACCAACACCGGTGCCAAGCGCAAGATCCTTGAAGAAGGTCGACCCTCTCAGCTGTCCTCCGGGACGGTCGGGGTCATTTTTGAGTAGCCACACATTGCCTGAGTCTACAAAGACGGCTCCATGCACCGGTCCAATTATCGGGAAGCGATACTCCACGTTTGCCTCAAACTTAAACGTACCTGTCTGGTCGAAATAATCGTTGGTCGACGATCCCGGCACATGATAACTGCCGGGGCCTATACTGCGCACCGTGAAGGCTCGCACCGAGTTGGCACCGCCGCAATAAAACTGCTCGGCGTATGGCACTTGCGACGAGTTGCCGTAGGCATGAGCCGCTCCCACGAAGATGCGCGACATCAGCCAGCGGTCGCCACGACCTACTCGATGGCCGTAAACAATCTGTCCGGTAGCCTTCACAAACTGCGAGAACGGCACTCCGAAGAGCTTTTTCTCGCCATGCTTGCCGGCTGCATACCAGATGCCGTAAAACAGGTTGCCGGCCTCTGTAATTGTTCCCTGTACGTTGATAGTATTGTCGCGGTTCATCGCACGGTCATATATCAGTGAATATGACATCTGCGGTATAAACTGGCTCCGGAAACTCTGCGCTATCGCCTGATTGGCATCCATGATCGAGTCAAACACCGATGTCGTGTGCATCAGGTCGGTGTAGGTCAGTTTAAACAGAGTCCAGTTGTTCTGTATATACCGGGTACCGCGCCAGTCGTAGGAGAATGCAGCATTAAACTGTGCCATCTTGAAATAGTGCGGGCGGTTGAGCAGATCGGCGCCAAGACTCACTCTGGTCCAGTTGAGCGAGCGCCGGCGATGGGGTATGAACTTAGGCGCCAGGAAGCGTGGGAAAGCAAGTGAGGCATTGATGCCGAACTCGTATGAGTTGAACAATGACGAGCGGTTGTGACCCGTCTGCCATTCATACGTTCCCGACAGCTTGACATTGAATTGCTCGCCTCCGCCGAAGATATTTCGGTTGGTGACATTGAATATTGCACCCGGACCAAGATATGAGTTACTCTTCGACGACACGTTGGCCTCCACCGATGCCTCCAGCGGCATGTCGTATGTACAAGCTATCACCACGTCAAGCTGATCTTTGTCGCGGTTCACCGTATCCGGCACGACCTCTATGTTGATCGCATTGAAGATACCCAGTCGCGACAGGAATGTCTGTGTGCGGTCCATGGCCCTCACCGACAGATAGCGGCCCGGGCGCAGAGTCACACTCTCCGGTATTATCTGCTCGCGCAGTCGCGCGGGGCGCATCACTATCACATCGCCGGCTTCGGTCTTCAGGGTGTCGGGGGTGCCGCCACCCTCATTGCGATAGAGATATGTCGTCACCTTGCCCACCTTATAGCGCTTGAGCGCAAACGGCGGCACATTCGATGCCAGATTCATGCGCAGCGCTATGTGGCCGCGGTTTATAGTCGAGTCGGCCAGATATTCTATATATTCGGGGCGGAAAAAGTAGTAGCCCTTGTTGCGCAGCGCATTGGCTATCATCGTGCGGGCTGCCGACAGCGAATCCACACAATATCTGTCGCCCGCCTTGAGCGTTGTCAGGCGGCTGGCAACCGAGTCTATGGCATGGCACACAGGCAGCGAGTCGGGCAGCAACTCCAGAGTGTCTATCGTGTACGCCGGCCCGGTGTTGATTGTGTAGCTCAACTTGGCCTTCTTGGCGTTACGCTTGTTGGTGATTAGCTCGTATGCCGCACCGCCTCGGAAATAGCCGTTGTTCTCCAGTATCTGCTCGAGCATCTTCACTCGCACCTCGGGGCGCACATCCGACACCAGCACCGGCTCAACAGCCAGTTTTTCATAAAGCCAGTGCTTCAGTCCCTTGGGTGGATTGCTCCAGTTGTTGTAGACCCACAGTCCCAGCGGGAAAGGCCACCGATAGTATGCCGAGTGAAATATGGCGTTATTCGGCTCTATCTTCACCACGTCTTCAAGCTGCGACACTACATCCGACGGCACTTTAGCTCCGTCGTGTCCGGTCACAGTCACTTTTTTGAGTCCGGTATAAAGCTTTTCATCCGCAGGGATGCGCTTTGTGGTCGAGCAGCCTGTTATAAACACGGCAACAGCTACTGCTGCCAGTGCTCTTAGCAATATATCAGCGTGATGTCGTCTTTTCATCTGTGGCAGTGTTGGTGGATGGTTGTGTTACCTCAGGATTGACCGGAGCGGCAGTGAGCGAGGTATATTTGCGGAAGGGGCGGAACATGTCTATCAGCTTGCGTATCTTGCGGCGGTAGACAAAACCTACACCCGTCTGGGTGACCTCGCCCTCGAGTATGCTCTCATATCCCGTGTGGCGGAACAGGCGCACATACATTGTGCCCTGGCGGTTAAGCAGATACTCAAATGATATGTCGTTTATAAGATTCTGTGCAAAATTCTCGTCGGTGTTGGCATCGGTCGAGTAGTTTCCGCCGACTATAATTTTGAATCGATTATTAAACAGCGACTTCGACACTCTGTAGCTGTACTGCGTTGCAGTCGACGTATTGCCATCTTGCGTGCGGTCATACTGGTCTATGCCAAAACTCAGGTCTACACCCTTGATGGCATTGGCTGCCCATGAGTTGAGCTGCGATTCAAGGAAGCCATAGAGGGCGTTGCCCGACATGTTGGCATCAGCCTTAACTCCGGCACCCGTATATGTGCCGTAGAGCAGCAGGTTCATCGCCTGACTGGCTCGCTGCTCGGCAGTCATGCTCTGCAGTTCGTTGGCTATGGTGAGGTCGTCGGTGGTCGACAGGTCAAAGGCCACGTTCATAGTGTTGAGAGTGCCTGTCACCGACAGTCCCACATCAAAGTTGATAAGTCGTGAATTCTGACCTTCCTGGGTCACATTGGCGCGCACCTTGTCTATAGCTTGCAAGTTAAGGGCCGGATTCATCAGTTGGCCGGTGAAGTTCAGATAACTGCCGCTCTGGAAGTCAAAGCTCTTCTCACCTAACACTGGCAGTGAGTAGCGCACAAGACCGCCATTGATATTGAGGCGACCTGTCAGACGGCCGTCTGACAGCGGCGGCTGGGTATAGTTGAGCGTTCCTTCGGGCTCTATCTGCAGACGGTCTGACCCGTCGGCCGACAGGTTCACCGTTATCGTTGTTCCCGACTCTATATTAAGCACAGCATCAAGTGCCATCGTCATCGTCGGGGGCACCTCTTCGAGATCGGCCATCGACGTCGAGTCGGCAAAGCGCACAAACCTCACCATCTTGTCATTTTGCATTGACTGTATGGTGTTTGTGGCGTCGGGCACATTATAATATACATTTGTGCCGGCGAGCAGCGACAAAGCCGCGTCTACATCTACATAGCGCATATTACCCTTCACCGTCGCGTCGAGGTCTATGAAGGCCTTGCCATAGACATCTGCGCCCTTGGGTGCTTTCTTGCTGTCTACAAGACCCATGTCGCGCGCCTTGAAGGTCAGGTCTATGCCCGCGTTGTCCATATTGGTTATGTCTACAGTGCCGTTGACAAGCAGCGGATTTTTGTTTACACCAACTATGGCGAAGTCGTGCAGACTCACCTTACTGTCTACGACATCTATATATGCCTCGGAGAAATTATACGTTGCACCGAGCATGGTCACGGTTATCGCTGTCGAGTCAAAGTCAAGTGTGCCGTTGAATACCGGTGCTTTCAGATCGCCTGTAATATCCATTTTGCCGTTGAGCACTCCGCGCAACTTGGCGCTACCGCCAAGGAAGGGGTTCACCGTCTCCAGCGGGAAGTGTATCATCGAAAAGTCGAGATTAAACGGATTCACAGCTGTCGAGTCGTTGAGGTTACCCTCGATGTCCACGGTGCGCACTCCGTTAACCGTCAGTCCGGCGTGTGCTCTTACTGTGCCCGTTGCATTGGTGCTCAGCGTTATATCAGCCAGGAAATCGCCCACGCGATCCTTGCCGTAATACAGCGAGTCAACACCCACTGTGCCCTTGCCGTTGAGAGCATCGGCGCTCCAATTCACGCGCATATCTGCCGACACAACACCCTTCACAGGAGGCGCGAAGGGATTAACTGCCAACCAGTCGCTCAACTGCAGATCTTTAATGCGGAGCACCACATCTTCCTGTCTGTCTTCATATTCATGCCCATCCTCTTCCGGGTCATGACCGTGCTCGCTGCCATGGTCGGTGTAGAGCTCGAGCACACTTGCTGCATTCTGCAGATGCAGATTGGCGTCGAGATGCTTGTGCGGGAAGTTATATGACACGTAGTTGTCGGCATTGAGTGTCCATGGCTTGTAACCTATCGTGGGGTCGGTGGGGATGAAGTTTGCCCGCAGGGTCGAGTCGGCGTATGTCACGAGCACTCCCAGGTCAAAGCCGGTCTTGTCATCTATATTCTTCTGATTTAGCATCAGTTTAAGCTTATCAGAATCAAGATAGCCGTCGACTTTCACATGAGCGAAATCATCAAATGTGCCGGGCTGATTATTCATATACATATTTATCAGCATCCGCGACGAGTCCTGGCGGGCCGACAACCGCAGGGTGTCTATGTTTGTAGACTTGCCTATGCTCAACCCGTCGACTCCGGCGGCAAGGTTTATCAATGAGTCATTCGAAGCGCGGAACATAGCACGGTCAAATGCCATTTCGCTGCGTTGCAGATATCGTGATGCCAGATTGCGGCTGCCGGCCTTGAAGTCGAGCACAAAATCGGGCAACGCACGCTGCAGTGATTCGATATTCAGGTGACGCGAGACTATGTGCGCTGCAAGTGTGTCCTGCGCTGCTGTCACACGCGCAAGCACCGTGTCGAGCGGCATATCTGAGTCTAACGACAGCGTGAGGTCTTCATTTATAAAACGTGCATGCGTGTAGCGGGCATCGGTCACAAAATCTATTGCCATGTCATCGGTGCTCAGGGTTCCCACCGAGTCGCGCATACTGAAGGCGGGAACCTTCACATGCAACTCCATCGTGGTGTCGGCCGAGGCCAGGCAGGCGGTGAAGTCCATGCGGGTTGCCAGTGTCATTTCGGCGTCGCTCATTTTCAGTGCCATCAGATCTATGTTCGATGCCTCGAGTGTGCCGCTCCATTCCATTGGCTCCGGCACGATATTGCCTTCAGCTGTGAGCACAAAACTTGCGGCCGCATCTCCCGAGTCAAGCCGCACATTGGCATGCCCCTCGGCCAACTTGGCCTGCAGAGCGATATCCCGGTAGTCATAACCGCCGTACTGCGCCGACTGCACAGAAATATCAGCATCGGCCACCATTCGTGTCGATTGTGGATTCACCCCCCGGCCATTGATTTTGGCAGTGGCGCTCACTCGGCCGACTCCGTATGTCGGTAGAAATGCATCTACGGGGAAGTCACGCAGGCTGAGGTCGGCAGAATATCCTTCTGTCGTCGACATCCACGATCCCTTACCGGCGAGTTCACCTTTACCGGTGAGCACTCGCAGGCGGCCGTCGGTGTAGTTGCCGCGCATGCCCACATGACCGTCAATCGTCATGGGCGGAATATTCAGCATCTTCGACAACGCCTTGTCAAACAGTTTGTTCTTGAGCGGTGTGACGTTATACACGCGCCCCGAGATGTCTATGTCGGCTGCAAGCTTCTCACTGTTCATTGGCCAGTAAACTGTGCCGTCGGCCTGCAACTCTATGCATCGGTTTATCTTCACACCCAACCGCTCTATCGGCAGTGTGCCGGTTGTCCCCTTGGCAAGCACCTCAAGCTCAACAGGCGCGCCATCGGGTAATCCTGAAGCTATAAGCGCAGCCGCCGGGAACATCGTCGCCAGATCTGAGGGTGCCACAAAACCGTGCACATCAGCTTCGAGCGGCAGCGTCGCGTCGGTGGCAGTATCGCCCATTCCCATCAGCGCCTCAGCCTTTATTGCCGTGCCGGCGGGTGTGGTGAGTATGAAGTGATTCACACTCAGCCCCACAGAGTCTATTGCTACTTCTCCGAGGGCATCAAGAGTCAGGCCACAACGCTCAGTAGCGTGCAACGCCGATATCGGCAGCCTGATATTGGCTGCGCGGTTATAGAAGTCTGTGATGTGCAGCCTAAGACTGTCGACACTGATGTATCCGAAGTCAAGCCCGGGCTCGGGTTGATAGCCTGCCGATGTATACAGCGCCGATCCGCCGTTGAAGTCTATGTCACCAACATTTACTGTCCACGGCTCCGATGTGCCGGTATCTTCCTCTTCACCGGTAGGTTGGGCACTCTCAGTGGCTGCGGCGGTGACAAAGGCTGCTGAAAGTCCCGCACCCTTGAGCGAGGTGACATCTACCGTCTGACCGCCAAGATCTATCGTAGCGTCAGCCAAAACAGCGTCGCCAAAATTCACTGCCAGAGAATCTATGCTCCCGGCAATCGACATGTCGTATGTGAAATCCACGAAATGCAGCCGCCCGGCTTTGAAGACCATCTGTGTTGGCGTCGATGCAGTGTCGGCCGGCAACGTATCGGGGCGTATGGCTATTGACACACGGCTCTCAGCCAAGGTGACGTTCTCGAGATTTATCGTCATGGGCTCTCCGAGCGACACGCTCACAGGCTCAAGATCGAGTTTGCCTATGCGCGCACGCAGATAGAGCGTAGAATCGGGTCCTCCCTGCACATACAGGGCATTAATCAATCGGGCCGCACTCACATCTATATCACCCTTCAGCAGCGGCAGCACGTCAATCTTGCCATAAAATGCCTCGGCTTTGATGATGGTGTCGCCAGACTCGCGGTCAAGTGCCGTCAGACCGCTCAGCTGCAACCTCAGGGGGAAACGCAGCCGCAGCCTGTCGACCTCAATTTTCATAGTCCCGGGTCGGCTGTTCACATATTGCAGGGCTGCATCTTTGAGACTGTCCTGCAACGCCGGCGAGTATAATCCCACAAGCAGACCGAGCACAAGAAGCACCACAGCAAGCACCAGGCGCATTATCCAGCGGGCCGTTCCGGCCAGTATTTCTTTTGTTGTCACTATTTACAGAATGGATGAATGTTCTTAGAAAATCAAACGCTGTTTACGGCAAAAAGTTGACCGCGCCGCCCATGCGGCACACAAAAGTGCAAAGCTAACCATAAATTTCCCCAAAAACAAGAAAATTTCATTACCTTTGCATCAGTCATCACATAATTCTTGATTATATAAAAATCTAAACCACGATATCCCTTATGAGAAAACTTCTGAGTATCACTCTCGCTGTGTCGGCTCTGTGCTCTACCACCGTGTCGGCCCAGGAATTCGATCTGTCATCGCAGCGCAATGAAGTGCTTGTGGTTAACCCCGTGCCCGGCAAGGTGCTCGACCACAAGATCGTCATCAACCCCACACCACAGGCCATGTCGCTCAACGAGAAAAAGCCCGTTGACATTACCAAAGGCTTCAAGCTCAACGACAAGACCGGCGCCCTCGCATACGCCGCCGACTTCCTGCCTCAAGGCTCGTTGCCTGTAACCGTCACCACCGGTCTCAAGAAATTTCCTGTAACTCCAACTTCAGGAGCATATACCCTCAGCCTCACGCCCAAAGGCGTCACAATCAAAGGCTACGACCAGCGCGGAGCCTTTTACGGTCTGCAGACCCTCCGCCAGATTCTCGCTTCGGCAAAAGACGGCAAAGTACCCTCAGTTGAGATCACCGACTACCCCACTCTGCCCTGGCGCGGTGTGGTAGAAGGCTTCTATGGCACTCCCTGGTCGCATGAGGTGCGCTTGTCGCTCATCGACTTCTACGGCCGTAATAAAATGAATGTCTACCTCTACGGTCCCAAAGACGACCCTTATCACTCGTCGCCCTACTGGCGTCAGCCCTACCCTGCCGACCAGGCAGCAAAGATCAAGGAACTCGCCGAGGCATCGAAGCGCAACCATGTCGACTTCACCTGGGCTATCCACCCGGGCAAAGACATCCGTTGGAACAAGCAAGACTATGACTCGCTTGTCTCAAAATTCAATATGATGTATGACCTGGGCGTGCGCTCATTCGCCATCTTCTTCGACGACATCGAGGGCGAAGGCACCAATCCCGTGCGCCAGGTTGAGTTGCTCAACAATCTCAACCGCGACTTCGTCAAAGCTAAGGGCGACGTCAGCAACCTCGTGGTATGCCCCACCGACTACTCACGTCTGTGGGCAAAAACCGGTCCCGACGGACCTCTGCCCACCTATGGCCGCACTCTCGATCCAGACATCAACGTCATGTATACCGGCGACGTCGTTTGCTCCGACCTCACCAAAGACACCATGAACTTCTTCAATAACCTCATCAAACGACCCGGTTATTACTGGTGGAACTGGCCTGTGAGCGACTACTGCCGCAACTACATCCTGCAGGGTCCGGCATACGGTCTTGACACCACTCTCACTGCCGACGATGTCACTGCCATCGTCTCCAACCCGATGGAGCACGGCGAAGCTTCTAAACTCGGCCTTTACGGCGTTGCCGACTATGGCTGGAACGTTGCCGCCTACAATCCCCTCGACAACTGGGAGCGTGGTCTGGCCGAACTTATGCCCGACGATCCCGAAGCCTACCGCATGTTTGCCATACACGCCGCCGACACCGAGACCGGTTATCGCCGCGACGAGTCTTGGGAGACTCTCACCCTTCCCTATATGGCAGTGCGCCAGGAAGTCCTCGACTCCATCCGCCCCGGGTTCGAAGCCCTCACCACTCTCCCCGACCGCTTCCGCGCCAACTGCCACAACGAATTGCTCATGGCCGAGATCATGCCTTGGGTTGAGCAGCTTGCCAAAGTAGGTCAGCGAGCCGTGGCTGCCACCGACATCCTCTCGACAGTGCACACCGGCGACATCGCCCGCCTGTGGAACCTCTATGTTGCCACCGAGCCCGACTCAGCCGATATCGCTGCTTTCGAGGCCCACAAGGTAGGCACATATAAACTCCACCCCTACTACCTCAACGTCACCAATGACCTCAAGCGCGACATCTATCAGAACGTCGCCAGCTACCCCTCGACTCAATACCGCGCTATCGGCTCCTACAACAACATCAACACCAACATTACCTCGCTGATGCTCGACGGCGACTCAACCACACACTACACCTCGGGCGAGCAGCAGGCTCCCGGCTCATGGGTGGGTCTTGACCTGTTTGCACCACGCACCCTTGAATATGTCCACATCCGTCAGGGCCGCAACAGTGTAGACGACGGTGACTTCTTCGACCACGCAGTGCTCGAATATATGGACCGCGAACACATCTGGCGCCCCCTCACCGACGAGCTCGTCAACGTCTACGACATCGAGTATCGCCCAACTCCCGGCTCGCGACCTATTGTTGCCCGCGCCGTGCGCCTTGTCCGCACCAACAACAGCGACCGCAAGAGCTGGAGCACCATACGCACCTTTGAGGTCAATCCCGCAAAGCCTGTCAACGACGATCCTAAGTCGGCAGCTGTGCTTGACGAGAACCTGTCTACATCATACACCGTCACCGGCGAGCCTCTTGTTCTCGACGTGCCTCAGGGCCACATCCGCGCGCTCATCTTTACTAAAGACGGTGCCACTGTCAATGGCAAGCGCTACGATGAAGGCTTTGTCGACATCATCGAGCCCGGCTCAAAACTTGAGATCGCTCCCGGCGCCCGCATCTACGAAGTCATCACCTGTCCTTGATTTTCAACTACTCATAGCTTATGAGCAACATAACCCGCGTGGTCTTCTGCGACCCCGAAGACACTCGCCTGAATCTCCTGCCGCTCACATATACCCGCCCGATTGCTGAAATCACCATGGGTATACTCACGATACGCGAGAAATGGCTGCGCCGCCTCCCCGGCGCAGCCTACACATGGCGCACCGCCGACTATCTGTCGGAGAAATTCCCGCCCGTCATGCTCGATGCCGACGGTGCCCCCGCCGACACCGACAACGAAGGACTCACTCTCTACGTCAACGCCAACGTGCTTCCCTCCGACGAACTTGTCGCCGACATCATATCGGCCTGCGAGCTTGCCACCGACAGCACCGTTGAACTGCTGCTCCCCGGCGGCAAGAGCATAGGCACAATAGAGCCCGCTGCAGGAAGCGCCGGCGCCACCACGACCCACACTCTGTCGACAGGCGCCGCCACCATCGACTTTGTATATGACATCTTCGGCAAGAACTTCGAGGCCATTGCCGATGACTTCGCCCTACTCACCCGCGGGCGCAAATCGGCGCCCCTCGACCCCTCATGCCGACTGATTGGCGACCCCTCGCAGCTCTTCATCGAGGAAGGGGCACAAGTCACCGGCGCTATCATCAACGTCACCTCAGGCCCCGTCTACATTGCCGCCACAGCCACTGTCATGGAAGGTGTGTGCATGCGCGGACCTATTGCCATGTGCGAGCACTCGCAGGCCAACATGGGCACGAAAATCTATGGTGGCACCACCTTAGGCATCTACTGCAAGGTTGGCGGCGAGCTCAACAATGTCGTCATGCTCGGCTACTCCAACAAGGCTCACGACGGCTTCCTTGGCAATGCCGTCATAGGCCAGTGGTGCAACCTCGGTGCAGGTTGTGTGGCTTCAAACCTCAAGAACGACTACACCGAGATCAAGCTGTGGAACTATCCCGCCCACCGCTTCCTGCGCACAGGTCTGCAATTCTGCGGCCTGATAATGGGCGACCACTCCAAGGCCGGCATCAATGTGATGTTCAACACGGCCACGGTCATCGGAGTCGGAGTAAATATCCATGGTGCAGGCTTCCCGCGCAACTTCGTGGCTTCCTTCCAGGAAGGGTCAACAGCAGGATTCACCGACGTGCCCATGGCAAAATTTCTTGACACCGCACGCCGCATGATGGCCCGTCGCAACGTTGAACTCTCCGAGGCCGACGTGCGCATGTTCGACGCCATACGCCACATCGCCGACGACTACAAATAACCCTCTCATAGCCCCCGCCGTGATAAGCGCTACTCCACTGGTCACCAACCCGGTCCCCATCTTTTTCATCGTACTGGTCATCATCCTGCTGGCGCCTCTTCTGCTCAACAAGCTCAAGATACCGCACATTATCGGCATGATCGTGGCCGGCGTGATCATTGGTCCTTACGGGCTCAATGTTCTTGCCCGTGACTCGTCTTTCGAGATTTTCGGACAGGTGGGCATTCTCTACCTCATGTTTCTGGCCGGGCTTGAGATCGACATGTATCACCTCAAGCTCAATCTGCGGCGCGGCACCGTGTTCGGCATCCTCACCCTGCTGATACCCCTGCTCATGGGCGTCTTCACGTCGGTCTACATCCTGCATGTCGACTGGCTCACGGCTATGCTGCTCGGGGCCATGTATGCCTCTCACACGCTCATATCCTACCCTGTCATCACCCGCTACGGCATCACCAAGACCGCCCCGGTGCTCATAGCCATCGTGGGCACCCTCATAGCCGTCATCGGCGCCCTGCTTGTGCTGGCCGTCACCACAAATATCAAGCGCGAAGGAGCCTTCAATGCCATTGAGCTGCTGCGGTTTATCGTCTCGGTGGCTGTGTATGTGCTCGTGGTCCTCTACACCTTCCCGCGCATCACCCGCCGATTCTTCAAGCGCTACTCCGACAAAGTCACACAATATGTCTTTGTGCTGGCGATGGTCTTTCTGTCGGCCTGGGCGGCACAGCTAATCAACCTCGAGCCCGTGCTCGGCGCCTTCTTCGCCGGCATCGTGCTCAACCGCTTTATCCCCTCGGCCTCGCCGCTGATGTACTCAATAGAGTTCGTGGGTAACGCGCTGTTTATCCCCTACTTTCTCATCGGTGTGGGCATGATGATAAACATGCGTGTGCTCGCCAACCCCGACACCCTCATCATGGCCTGCGTGATGCTGGCAATAGCCATCGTGAGCAAGTGGTTGCCGGCCCTGCTGACACAGAAACTATACCACTTCGATGCCCCGGGGCGCAACATTCTCTTCGGCCTCACCGCAGCTCACACCGCCGTGGCCCTTGCCGTAGTCGCCCTGGGCTACAACATGGCTATGTTTGACGAAAAGATACTCAACGGCACCGTGCTCGTCATCCTCGTCAGCTGCGCCATTGCCCCCATCATCACCGCCCGGGCCGCCGCCCGCGAAAAGATAAGGATGGTTGCCGAGGAACAGGCCGACCATGAGCCAGACTCATCATCGGCTATGTCGCGCTTCGACCGGCCGGCCACACGCACCGCCGTTGCCGTGAGCAATCCGCTCACCATACAGAGCCTCGTTGAACTGGCTGTGCTCATGACCGACGCTTCGGCCGGCGAACCGGCTCCCACAGCCGTGCATGTGCGCAACGACAATAGTGCGAAGGACAAGGCTCTCAGCCGCAACGCTCTCCAGCAGGCCCGCGAAGCCGCCTCGGCTGCAAACATGATGATGGACACCATAGAGCGCTACGACCTCAACACCGTCACCGGCCTGGCAAACATCATCGCCGAGCGCGACATCAACCAGATAATCATAGGCCAGCACCGACGCGCCACCGTCATCGACTCGGCTTTAGGTGTAAAGACCGAGCAACTGCTCAACGCCACCAACCGCATGGTCGTCATCGCCCGTAGCTATATCCCCGCCGGAGCCGTCACCCGCATCGTCGTCACTGTCCCCGCCAAGGCCCAGTATGAGACCGGCTTCACTCGGTGGGTATGCGCCGTTGCAAACCTCACCGCGCAGATCGGTTGCCGCGTGATATTCTGTTGCTCCATGGCTACGCGCATGGCTATCGAGGCCGTGCTCTCGCATAACGGCTACGGTATTCGCTCGGAGTTCCGCCCAATGGAGAGCGCCGACGACTTCCTAATTTTATCGCGCCGCGTGCTTCCCGATGACCTCTTTGTCTTCATCGGGGCCCGCGTGAACTCTCTGAGCTACTCGGCCGACATTGCCGACATGCCCGAGTTTATCGACAAGCATTTCACCTCCAACAATTTGCTGCTTATCTATCCCGAGCAGTTCGGCACTGAAGCCGTGCCTATCTCCTTCACCGACCCGCGCGCCGCCGACATCACCGCCACACCCGCAACGCTGCTGCGCCGCATCAAGCGCTTCCTTGGCAAATAATGTCGGCTACATCAAAGCAAGGGCAGGCCTTCGCCGCAAACTCGCGGTGACCATGCACCGTGGCGCCGGGATAGCGCCGCAACAATTCGCCGACAAGCATGCGCAGCGATGCTTTCTGAGCATCAGTGCGTGTGTCGCAAGGACGTCCGTCGGCGTCAAGACCACCCACATAGCACACTCCCACCGAGCGAGCGTTGTGGCCCAGGCAATGAGCGCCGATACGGCTCTCATGCCTCCCGACGCTGACAGTGCCGTCAATATCAATCACATAATGATAGCCGATATCGGCAAAACCGCGTGCACGATGCCATTGGCGTATCTCGGCCACGCTGACACTGCGCCGGGCCTTTGTGGCCGTGCAGTGCACGATAATTTCATCAATTTTTCTCATAGTAGTTAGTTTTTCACAGAAAATTTACCCATTCACACTGCAAAGTTACAACACATCCGCGGCGAGCGTTCCGGGAGAAAAACACATAGGTGCGAACCAGGCGCGAAATTCGCAAAAAAATGATAGTGTGGCCGCACCTAAAGGCGCTCTTTCGGGGAGGGAGGTGGCGGGGTCCACACCCTGCGCGCTGCGATGCAGCACTTGGATGTGGCTACAGATCCGGTCGCCTCCAAGGAGGCTCGGGCAGCTACGCTGCAAGCACGAGAGGGGAATAAGACCAATAAGACGAATAGCGCTGATAAGTCGAATGTGCTGTGTGGCTGCGGGGAAGGCAGCGGGGTCCGAGGGCCGAAGGTCCTTGCCTTTTATATAACCGGGTCTTGCCGAGCGCAAGCGAGGTTAGGCCCGGCAAGTGAGCCACGTCTGCCCGAGTCTTTGCTATACACAGTTATCCCCTACTTCACTTGCATTATGCATTGTGAAGTAGGGGATAACTGTGTGTCAAGCTATTAAGGCTTATTATTCAATTTCTATGATTTCCTTAAAATCCTGCCAGCAAGGGGCATTAAGATATGCATCGCGTGAGCCTTTGGGAACATAGAGTGTGAGATTCTCTTTGTAATAATCATTATAATTAGAGTCAAAAGCATCATTACATGACAGAAATTCACAATCTTCAGCATCTGCTCTTGGGGGGATCGGATTAAGGCAATAGACATTTTTAAGATTGTTATTTTCAGAGAATGCCCCATAACCAAGACGTTTAATTGTTGAGGGGAGAGTTATAGATTCTATTGTTTGGTTATATTGAAATGCGTAATTGCCAATTTCTTCCAACCCCTCGTTAAAAACGATTTCTTTTGCGGAAAGGCACTGGAATGCGTAATCACCGATTTTTTTTAACCGGTATGAGAAGATAATACGATCTACACCCGCGTCATAGCTCAGGTTGTGTCTGAACCATTCACCATTGTATGTAAACGCATGAGAAGGTATATATGTGATGTTATCAGGGAACGTAATTGAGCCTCCACTTAAAGAGTTTCCTTCAAAGCATCCACAGTTGATATGTTTTAGGCTCCGAGGAAATACAATGTCTTTGAGTAACAGATTGGCTAAGGACTGATATCCCAAATTCTCGAGGTCTTTAGGTAACTTTATATGACATATTACCAGTGATAAAAGTTCTTCCTTATCTACACTCTTATTGTAAATGTGCGAGGCAAAAGCTCTATCTGGAAATGTCTTGTCTTTAAGCTGAGCATCAGAGAGATCAAGCAATATGAGATAATTCTTTTTCGTATAATCAACTATTGCAGCGAAATCATCTTCGTTTATTGGGCCTGTAATTTTTAATGCGTCTGCATAAGTCGGACTAGCTTCTTTGATTAGTTTAGCTAAAGAGCCAGCCTGTTTCATTTCAATGTGGAGCGTATTTTGGGGAAGTGCAGTGTGCAGGTTGAGAATTTCATTGTAAATGTCCATGTTTTTGAGATCTACAATCTCTCCTTTAAAATATGCTCGGTTTTTATATGTAAAACCAGAACACATTTCGAAATATTTATTCTCATCGGATGTTGTGGGTACATCCGGTTCGTCTGAAGAGCAGGCACAAAATATAGTTGCCACTACTATGAATAAGAATAATCTGGTCGATTTCATAATTATTATTGTTTGTAGAATTTATAAGTGCTTACGGGTTCGCCATTAAGAGTACATAAGATGGTATATATCCCGGAGGCATCAAAAGTCGTATATAGAAACGTTTAAAATTTAAGGAGATATAATTTTTCGCAAGATACGCATAAAATACATATTATGCAATATTTTGTTGGAATTTGATTAAAATTTGTTTAAATCGTAATCGTATTGAAATAAATAATTGATGCTGCTGCGCGCCGCGCCGCTCTGTGGCTGCGTGGCAGCCGGAGCCTCCTTGGAGGCGATAGGAACTGTAGCCATGACCAAAGGCCGCGTGGCGGTCGCGGGTCGGGGTGATTGTGTCGACGCTTATTATAGAGCGCCTTTAGGTGCGAGTACGTTGCCGGGGTGGCATGGTTGATTCAGGGCGAGTCTTTGCAGACTCGATCTTTATGGGTTGCCGGTCCCCCACTAGCTTCGCGCTATGCGCTCAGCAAGTGGGGGATATATAAAGGGCAAGCCTTTCAGGCTTGTAGTTGATGGTAGTGCGATGGCGTTGTCGCGGGGTGATGTGGGGTCATCGCACCTAAAGGCGCTCCTGTCGGGGAGTGGTCCACACCCTGCGCGCTGCGATGCAGCACTTGGATGTGGCTACAGATCTTGGCGCCTCCAAGGAGGCTCGGGCAGCTACGCTGCTGGCGTGGCGGCATGGAGGTGATAAGACGAATAGGTCTAATGCTCTGTGGCTGCGGGGCAGCCGGAGCCTCCTTGGAGGCGATAGGAATTGTAGACCTGACCAAAGGCCGCGTGGCGGTCGCGGGTCGGGGTGATTGTGTCGACGACTATTATAGAGCGCCTTTAGGTGCGAGTACGTTGCCGGTGTGGCATCTTGGATTCAGGGCGAGTCTTTGCAGACTCGATATTTATGGGGTTCTCTGATCCCCCACTAACTTCGCGCTATGCGCTCAGCAAGTGGGGGTTATCTAAAGGGCAAGCCTTTCAGGCTTGTGAGTTGATGGCAAGCGATGGCGTTGTCGCGAGGTGAGATGGGGTGGTGGTCGCACCTAAAGGCGCTCTGTCGGGGAGTGGTCCACACCCTGCGCGCTGCGATGCAGCACTTGGATGTGGCTACAGATCTTGGCGCCTCCAAGGAGGCTCGGGCAGCTACGCTGCTGGCGTGGCGGCATGGAGGTGATAAGACGAATAGGTCTAATGCTCTGTGGCTGCGGGGCAGCCGGAGCCTCCTTGGAGGCGATAGGAATTGTAGACCTGACCAAAGGCCGCGTGGCGGTCGCGGGTCGGGGTGATTGTGTCGACGACTATTATAGAGCGCCTTTAGGTGCGAGTACGTTGCCGGTGTGGCATCTTGGATTCAGGGCGAGTCTTTGCAGACTCGATATTTATGGGGTTCTCTGATCCCCCACTAACTTCGCGCTATGCGCTCAGCAAGTGGGGGTTATCTAAAGGGCAAGCCTTTCAGGCTTGTAGTTGATAGTAGAGCCATGGAGTTGTCGCGGGGTGAAGTGATGTGGTCGCACCTAAAGGCGCTCCTTGTGAGGAGATATGGAGCTTTCCACACCCTGCGCGCCGCCATGCGGCACTTGGATGTGGCTACAGATCCGGTCGCCTCCAGGGAGGCTCTTGCAGCTACGCTGCTGACGCTGCGCGGTGGGGATAGGACCAATAAGACAAATAGGTCTGATAAGAATGATATGCTCTGTGGCTGCGGGGTGGCCGGAGCCTCTTTGGAGCGAGTTGAATTTATCGGCCGGTGGCTTGCAGATAGGTCAGTTTCTTGATTTGAAATTGCCCATAAGCGTCAACGAATTTATCCTGACTCTGCCGGTAGAGGGTCTGTGCATTCAGCAGGTCGGTAATAGTGATTGTACCTGCATTATAGAAATTTTGATTCAGCCTTAGATTTTCAGCCGACTGCGCAATTGATTCGCCGGCTATCTCCATCTGGGTAAAGGCGGTTGTCACATC
This sequence comes from uncultured Bacteroides sp., assembly GCA_964486445.1. Taxonomy (GTDB): domain Bacteria; phylum Bacteroidota; class Bacteroidia; order Bacteroidales; family Muribaculaceae; genus CAG-873. The sequence goes on from CAZAME010000012.1 coordinate 21,275, forward strand.
GTTCCACGCATTTGTCATGGCGATCATTAGCAGTTGCGAATTATCCTCTAATTGAGTGCGGGCAATCTGAGTCTCAATCCGTTTTTTCTTTATGGTGTGTGCCCCTCCCCACCAATCGGAGATAGGTACACTCACAGTGACATAGACATTAGCAAACGTATGCCCCTGCTCGAGCACATGCTCATAATTATAACTTGCTCCGGCGGCGACCATAGGCAGATTGTTGCCAACTGCAATCTTCTGCTCAAGCTCCTTTGCGCGCACGTTTTGGGTAAGCAGTCCATGCGCAACAGTCTGAACGAGGCAGTCTTCTGGCGCACGATATATATCGTGGGGAAACTCCGGCACTTCTCCTGGGATAATGTCGGAGGCCACGTCAACCGACCCGGATGTGCCCATGCCTATATATTGTGAAAGCAACATTCTGACAACCGAGATACCATTGTCGAGCTCTGTGCGCGCCACGAGCATCTCATTTTTCTTTAACTTAACTTCAAGCAAATCATTGTATGTGGCTACACCGGCATCAACATAGCTCTGCACCTGATTGGTGAGCGAGTCGAGCATGTCTATTACACCGCTGATGGTGCGGTGCTTTGAGTTCAGCGACACGAGTTGCCAGTAATACTGCTCAACATCGTGCCGTACTTCGTCGGCAGTCTGCCGCTGCTGCAGCCGACTTACCTCCTCTCCCACGTGAGCCAGACGATTGCCGTTGACTATGCGGCCCCCAAGAAAAATGGGCTGCAGCAGAGTGACGCCTGCAACCGAACCTCGCTTAAGCACACTCAGATTATAGTCAATATCCGGAAGCCCGACCCCCAAAGACGATAGCGGGAGGTCGAAGTGATGCTGCAGCATGCCATGATTGGCCGCAAATGCAGCTGCGCTCACGCTCACGCTCGGGAAATATTTCGTAAAGGCTTCACGCAAAGTCTCTTGCGATGCTTTCAGAGAGTATTCTGCAGTGCGCATGCGGGCATTATTTTCAAGAGCCAGGCTCACACACTCTTCAAGCGATAACTGCTGCGCGTTGAGCACCAGCGCACTCATCAGCGACATGGCAGCTGCAAGGCTGAATATTTTCTTCATCATGTTTTGTGTTTTTAATGTTTCTTATCCATCACCTTCCAGTAAAGCACCGGTATTACCGTCACAATGAAGAAGAAAGTGATAATTGTTCCCCAGAATATCACCGTGCCCATAGGTCGCCACAGTGGTGTGCCAGTGAGCACCATTGGTAGCACGCCCATAGAGGCGGCCGCCGACGTAAGGAATATCGGGCGCATACGTCGCTCGGCACTATGAGAAATGGCTTCTTTCACAGTCATGCCTTCAGACCGCTGCAACTCCTCGGAGTAGTCGATCATGATGATGACGTTTCTCACGAGAATACCCATCAACGATATAAAACCGAGAGTGCACGTGAGCGACAGCACCTCACCCTGAATAGCCAGTCCGATACCTGCTCCTGGGATGCAGAACACTATGCAGAGCAGAAGCAATGCGGCAGTTGACACATTTTTATAATGCGCGAGCAGGATAAAAAATATAATCACCACAGCCATCAGAAGTGCTGAAATGATTGGGGGCCACATTTCTTCAGACTGGCTGTAGTCGCCACCATATTCGATGTCGATACCTTCGGGTAATTTCAGGCGGTCAAGCTGTTTCTGCAACTGCGATGTTACGCTCAGAGCAAAGGTGCCGCGCTCTACTTCAGAACTGATAGTGACACAGGGGATGCCATTGCGATGCGATAGCTGACCGTAATTCCACGTCGGCTTCACATCGGCCAACTGCCGCAGCGGAGCCGAGGAAAATCCCATCACCGGCAACACCTCATTGCGCAGGTCATTGACATCAGAGCGCTCCGACGTCGGGGTCTTGAAGACCACAGGCGTAGCGTATGTGCCGTCCCACAACGTGGCTACGGGTATTCCCGAACTGGTGTAGCGCATGGCAAGATTCGCCTCGAGCATCATGTCGCTCAGCCCCAGGCGCGACATGGTTGTAAAATCGGGTGCTACCTCAGCAGCCACCAGAGGCGCATTAAGACTACTGCTCACCAGATTGATCTCGGGTATGGAATGCATGATTTCCATCACCGAATCTGCTACAGCATGAAGCATCGAATAATCGTGCCCCTTGATGCGCACTTCTATCGGATAAGCCGCATTGGAGTATGAAAGCTGCTTGAAGCGTATTTTTGCCTCCGGAAAATAGTCGCGATATTTAGCTGTGTACTCATTAAGGATGTCGACGGTGGCTTCGTTGCTGCTTGTGTTTACGATAAACTGAGCGAAGTTTGGCCCACCGACTTGCGGTGCGTATGTAGTCTGAAAGCGCGGCGAGGAACACCCGTGAAAGTTTGCCACCGACACTACTCTTTCATCCTTGCGCAGAATATTTGCCAGCGAGTCGGCCACGATATTGGTCTTGTCGAGCGGTGTCCCTGTGGGCAGATAAATCTCCACGGCAAACTGATTTCGCTCGGCAATAGGCATAAGCTGCATTGGGCGCGAAATAAGTAGTGCTCCGCCTCCGACTGTGAGAATCACGGCAAACAACAACACAGCCCACGGATGTCGGAAACACAAGCCAATAAACTTATTGTACCCCGACTGCATGGCTAACAGCAGTGAAAAATGCTTTTTGCCATGAGAAGTGTCACCATCTAAGTCGGCAACTTTGACCGGCTTGATGAAACGGTATTGCAGGAAGGGCACCAACAACTCGGCTATGAGAAGCGAGCCCATCAGTATTATCGTTATTGCCCAGGGGAAATCCGTCAGGAAGTCGCGGAACATTCCCGTCATTGTAAGCAAGAAGGGGAAGAAGGTAATAGAGATGGCCAATGTCGCCGAGAAAATCGACTTCAGGAACTCCGACGCCGAGCGTATAGTGGCTTCCTTGCGATCCATGCCCTCCCCGATAAGCTCAACATAGTCATCAATAATCACCACCGAGTTGTCGACAATCATGCCCAACGATACTATCAGACAGGCGAAAGTCACTGTGTTGAGCTCTATGCCAAATGCATAGAACAGGCCCAACGATATGAAAATGGTGATGGGGATTGTTGCAGCTGCTATCAGCGCGACCCTTATGGGAAGCAAAAGCACTATCACCACGATAACAGCGATGATGGCAATGAGCAGCTCCCTGAGAAAATCAAGAACACTGCTGTTTACCACCTCAGGCTGGTTGGTGATTCTGAAGATGGTCACATCTTCGGGCACCTCGCTCTTGAAGTCTTCAAGCTGTTTCTCCACCAGGCGCCCCATCTCCACAATGTTGTTGCCTTTCTTCATCTCCACCGACAACAAGATGCATTTACGCCCGTTGTTGGTGATAAACGACGTCGGCTCGGGATATTCACGCTTGACATCGGCTATATCTTTGAGCCTCACCTGCTCGCCGGCGGGTGTGGAGAGCACAATCTGCTCGGCAATGTCGGCAACCGAGTTCAGCGGATTTTCGATATAGATAGGCAATGTGTATGCATCAGTCTTGATCTCGCCACCGGTTGTCTGAAAGCCTTTTGCAAAAAGAGTTGCAGCCAGTGTCTTCTCCGATAGGCCGTAGTGCGAAAGCCTCTGAGGATCAACGGTTATCGATATCTGCTCATTCTGCTTGCCATAAACATTCATTGTGCCAACGCTCTCCACGGTGCGCAGGCGGTCCTGGAGAGCATCGACGTAATCACCCAGTTCGCGATAGGTTTTGTCTTCGCTCTCCAAAGTTATAAGCAGCGCCGACGTGTCTCCGAAATTTGATATAACTTCGGTGGCCAGCACGCCCGGAGGCAGTTGCTGCTTAACTGCAGCAAGTTCACGGCTGAAGGTGTTCCAAAACGAATCTGTGTCGGTTATCTTGTCGTCAAGCTCCACATAAATCATCACCATACCATTGGTAGCATTGGAGGTTGTCTTTACTTTATCGACCTCCTTGAAGCTGAAGACGAAGTTCTCCAGGGGCTTCATCACCTGCTGCTCAATTTCGAGCGACGTAGCACCGGGATACACAGCTACCACGACGCCCTCGCGTATGGTGAAGTTTGGAAACTCGTTCTTGTTCATCGTCTGGAGTGCATATACGCCGAAGATGACCAATATGCATACCATCAAGACAACGACATTGGCATACTTCACACCCCACGCCACAAGCGGAGTGTTTTTCACCGGAGGAAGTTTTGAGAGCAATCCTCCTTCAATATTGTTTTTTGAAGTATTCATCGCGGCCCATCAGTTTATAGATGTGACATTAGTGCCCCGCGACACTTTGTCCATGCCGGCCACAATCACCTTATCGCCGCCTGCCAGTCCTGATTCTATCACTATCCCCTGAGGTAGCATTGCACCGGGGTGCACCGTGCGCTTGCAGGCTACGCCGGCTGAGTCAAGCCACACGAAGTGTGAGTTATCGGCCGCCAGCAGCACTGCCGACACGGGCAGTATCACACCCTCGGCTGTAGATCCATTGTCTATCATTGCCTCGCATATCATGCCCGGAAGCAATCTACCTGCTGCATTGTCTACCTTATATTTCACTGAATATGAACGCGACAAGGGATTCGCGGCAACTCCTTTTTCCACCAATGTGCCGTTATACACTTCGCCGGGGGCTGCTTTGGTGGTAATGATGGCTCGGTCTCCGTCGGAGAACTGCGACACCTCATTTTCGGGAATAGAAATCGTCACTTTCACCGAACGGATGTCCACGATCTTTACCACAGGCATGCCGGGGGCGATTGTCTGCCCCACCGATGCCATCTTCTCCGACACCACTCCTGTCACAGGGGCATATAATTTAGCATCGTCGAGTGCTATACGGGCTATCTTAGCAGCACTCTCTGCCTGACTAAGCTTGCTCTGTATCTCCACCCATTTAATATCGGGCAGCGAATTTGAGTCGTGAAGCAACTTCATTCTTTCGTATGCGTCTTTAGCCTGTTTGAGAGTCGCCTCGGCTATGCTGTAGGCGCTGCGCAACGAGCCGTCGTCGAGCGTAGCTATCAACTGGCCTTTACTCACCCTATCGCCCTCCGACACCAACAGAGTTTTTATCGTTCCGGCGGCAGAAAAGCTTACTACAGTACCGCTCTCCTCCTCAACAGTGCCTGAATAGGTGTATCCTTGTTCGACTCTGTCACCTGCTACAGTCATAGTCTTTACTCTCAATGCGGGTCGCTCAATTTCTGATTTGCCGGAATCGTGTCGGCAAGCAGACAGCACACCCAATAAAATTGTCAAGGGAAATACCCGACAAGCCAATTGGAAATTCATATATTTGAAATGCTATAGTTTATTTTAATTAAACCACAAAATTACAGTCCGCGCTATTAGATATAAATGTCAGAATTTTGGATAAAATTGTCAAATTGTTTGATTATGGGCTAAATCTATTGTAATAACAGAGTAAATACGCTTATTTTGTATTCTCAAATCCACTTCATGATGCCGGCACCTATCGCTATAAGCACTATTTCTATCAATCCTGTCGACGGGCCGGGCCTGCAGCTCGACATGTTGGGCAAATGCGCTTTCGCCATCTGCACAAAAGGTGAATTCACAATCAGGATTCTCAATCAGAAGTACACGGTAAGAGACCACTGCTTGTTTGCATGCATGCCTTTTGTAAATATAGAGTTTGTTGACGTCGTCAGGCAGAGCGAGATAGTTCTCGGGTTCATCATGCTTGAAGATGTGCCGCGCATGATAAACATGTGGGTTAACACCGATAACCTCAGTGCAATCCAGAACCATCCGCTGGTGGAGATTCCCGGCCCTCGGTTAGATCTTCTGATGGAGCTGATAGAGCAATATTTGCGCGAGTTTGCCCAAAATAAACCCGGTGTAAGCGACGACCTTTTCAGCAAGCTGCAGCAAGATATCATAGACCTGCATGGCAGACTTTTGGTGGCAAACGTGCTTAAGATATATTTCTCCAATATATCGATGATGCCGAGCGGTCACACACACCGCGACGTTGTATTTCAGCGCTTCATGCTCACGCTATATGCCAACTTCAGAGAGAACAGGTCTGTGGAATTTTATGCCGCGCACTCAGGAGTAAGTCTCAAGTATTTTTCCACGATCATAAAGAAACTGTCAGGCAGAAGCCCATCGCAATGGGTTGAGACGGTTGTTATAGGCGAGGCTAAGTCTATGCTCAATGAAAATGACCGCAGCATAAAGGACATAGCGGCAGACCTCAACTTCCCCGATGCACCGACTTTCACTAAATATTTCCATCGCGTAACCGGCATGAACCCTAAAAGCTATCGCTCCAACCGGCGCGAATGATAATTTTGATTTTTACTCGGGTTATGGCGGGTGTGACGCATATTTTTGCTATCTTTGCAAGATACTATTCATCAAAGCTTATTACTACTTAACACCAGATATAATTATGGCAGAGATTAAATGCATAGGCATCCTCACCTCGGGCGGCGACGCGCCCGGCATGAATGCGGCAATACGCGCCGTGACTCGCTCGGCTATCTTCAACGGTCTTAAAGTCAAAGGTATATATCGCGGCTACCGCGGCCTTATCACCGACGAGATCGTTGACTTCAAGACTCAGAATGTGTCTAACATCATACAGATGGGCGGCACTATACTCAAGACTGCCCGCTGCAAGGAGTTTCAAACCCCCGAAGGCCGTCAGCTGGCTTACGACGTGCTTCGCCGTCATGAAATCGACGCTCTTGTAGTGATCGGCGGCGACGGCTCGCTGACCGGTGCCCGCATCTTTGCCAACGAGTTTAATTTCCCCTGCATCGGTCTGCCCGGCACTATCGACAATGACCTCTACGGCACCGACTCCACCATA
>CAZAME010000013.1:0-27918 GCA_964486445.1 uncultured Bacteroides sp.
CGAGGTCGGCAACATCGCCTATAAACTTGTGCAGCGCCTCGGCGGTGTGCAGGCTGTGGGTCCTGTGCTGCAGGGTCTGGCAGCTCCGGTGAGCGATCTCTCACGCGGCTGTTTCCCCGAAGATATCTACAAGACTATTATCATGACCGCTTGCCAGGCTATTGGTGCAAAGCAGGCAAAACAGGCATAAAACCCTTCCACAAAAAACAAAAGCATCTGCAATAAAATGAAAATCTTAGTGCTCAACTGCGGCAGTTCGTCTGTCAAATATAAACTCATAGACACCGAGGGCGAGAAAGTTCTCGCCGAGGGCGGTGTGGAGAAAATCAATCTCCCCGACGGTTTTCTGAAATTCAAGACTCCCGACGGCGAGAAACACATCGTGGAGCTTGGCCAGGTAGACCACAAAGGAGCTATCCAGGCTATTCTTGATGTGCTCACCAAGGGCGAATATGCCGTGATTGCCTCGTTTGACGAAATCGATGCAGTAGGCCACCGCCTCGTGCATGGCGGCGAGAAATTCTCGCAGTCGGTGCTCATCACCGACGAGGTCAAAGAGATGGTGCGCCAGTGCTATCCGCTTGCACCCCTGCATAACCCCGCAAATATGACTGGCGTTGAGGCCATCGACGCACTGATGCCTGCTGTGCCTCAGGTTGGCGTTTTTGACACTGCTTTCCACCAGACAATGCCGGCCAAGTCATATATGTATGCGCTTCCCTACGAATTCTACAAGGCTGATGGCGTTCGCCGCTATGGTTTTCATGGCACAAGCCACCGCTATGTGTCGCAGCGTGTTTGCGAATTCCTTGGCGTAGAGATCAAAGACAAGAGAATCATCACCTGTCATGTCGGCAACGGCGGATCTATATGCGCCGTGCTCTATGGCAAAAGCGTAGACACCTCTATGGGTCTTACTCCCACCGAGGGTCTGATGATGGGTACACGTGTCGGCGACATTGACCCCGGTGCGCTCACCTATCTGATGGAGCGCCGCAATCTCTCGGCCGACGACCTCCAGCGCATCATCAACAAGGAGAGCGGTGTGCTTGGCGTGAGCGGTCTGTCGTCAGACATGCGTGAAATCGAAGCCGCGGTCAAAGCCGGCGACGAGCGCGCCACACTTGCGCTTGACATGTATGAGCAGCGCATCATCAAGTATATAGGTGCATACGCCGCTGAGATGGGCGGTGTCGACATCATCGTCTTCACCGGCGGTGTCGGCGAGAACCAGACCGGCGTGCGCGAGAACGTGTGCGCACCGCTCGGTTTCATGGGCGTGGAAATCGACAAGGCTCTCAATGCCACTGTGCGCGGCACCGAGACCGAAATATCCACACCGGCATCGCGTGTGAAAGTCTGCGTGATTCCCACCGACGAAGAACTGCTTATCGCCCGCGATACCCGCGACATCGTCAACGCGCTCTAACAGCGTTATAATCTTTTACATCGCGGCACTCTGCTTCGGGCGGGGTGCCGCGATTGTTTAATAAGACTAATTCCGCACATTATGTGGCGGGTGTCGTGTTTTTTCGCTATATTTGCCATCTATACTTTCATACGACATCAATGAGCAACCGACTTCATATATTAGCCCTTGCGGTGGGATTGCTGCTTGCCGGAGCAGAGCCCATTGACGGTGCCGTGCCTCCTCTGCCCGATGCCTGCGCAGGTGGCATGGGGTACTCGCGATTGCAGATTGAGAATGAGCTCGCCCGAGAACCTTATAGCACCTCGCGTGAGTTGCTGAAACTCCGGCTTGGCGACACTTATTTCTTCGAAGGAGACTTTGTAGAGGCGTCGGCCTGCTATGCCGATGTGGCCCCCGATGCCCTCACCGGCCGTGCTGCCGTGGATTATAGTTTCCGCTATGGCTATGCGCTTATGCAGCTTGGCATGTATGACGATGCTGCCGCAGTGTTGGCCTCCATGCCCGACTATGCAAATCGTGTTTATACCAATGCGGCTGTATTTTATCGCGGCTATATCGCATTCGTGCAGGGCAAAACCGATGATGCATACAGCCTTTTTGAGAGGGTCGACGACACCATGGAGCCCGGCACGGCGCGCGATTGCTACCTTGCTCAGCTCGAATATACCCGTGGAAATGTGGTGGCAGCCTTGCGGCTTGCCCGACGTGCCGCCACGCTGCCTCTGCCCCCTGATCTAATGGCTGAGAATGACCGTGTCATCGGCGAGTGCCTTTATCTGCAGGGCCATGGACAAGAGGGCGTGGAATATCTCCGCCGCTATGTGGCTGCCGTAGACAATCCTGCGCGGTCTGCTCTTTATATAATAGGGTTAAGCGATTATGAGCACGGCGATTATGACACCGCCGTTAAGGTCCTTGAACCGGTCACCGAGGCCGATGATGCCATGGCTCAGAGTGCGTGGCTCTATATTGGTCAGGCGCGCTTGCACAGCGGCGATTCAAATGCGGCCATGCGGGCATTTGACAGGGCGCAGCGCATGGATGCTGATGAGGCCGTGCAGGAGGCAGCCTGCTATAACTATGCAGTGGCCGGCACACGCGGAGGCCGGGTGCCTTTCGGGTCTTCTGTTGCGGCCTTTGAGAATTTCTTGCGCCGCTATCCGGCGAGTGCACATGCCTCTGAGGTACGCTCATATCTTGTAAACGGATATATCACCGATCAGAACTACGACGAGGCACTGCGCAGCATCAATGCCGTGGCTTCTCCTTCGGCTGAATTGCTCGGGGCCAAGCAGCGCGTGCTCTATGCTTTGGGTGCTCGCGAACTTGCCGCAGGCCGCTCGGCCGAAGCGCTTGATTATCTCAAGGAGGCGCGCAAGTATGCCCGCTATGATGCTGATGTAAACGCCGAGACCTATCTGCTCAGTGGCGATGCCGCTTACAAACTCGAAGACTACCGGACCGCTGTAGCCGATTATCGGCGCTATCTGGCACTTGCAAAGGCCGATGCCACTAATGTGCCGGGTGCAAGGTATAATCTCGGATATGCTTATTTCGCCCTTAAAGAATTCAATAACGCCGCCTCCGAGTTTGCGCGTGCTGCTGATGCCGCAGAATTGTCGGCAGCAGTGAGGGCCGATGCGCTATGCCGGCTTGGCGACAGCCGATATTATGCTTCGGATTTCGCCGGTGCACTCTCGCATTATCGCCGGGCCCTGGCGACCAATCCCGCCGGCGGCGACTATGCATCCTTCCAATCCGCGGCCATGCAAGGCTTTATGAGAAAATATGCCGACAAAATTGCGACATTGGAGAAGATGGAGGCCACATATCCCCAGTCGGCGCTGATGCCTACGGTGTTGCTTGAAAAGGCCGTCACTTATTTGCAGTTGTCGCGCACGGCCGATGCAGTCACGGCATATCGTAATCTGGTGGCCCGATATCCGCGCACCGAGGCCGGTCGCAACGGCTATCTGCAACTTGCGCAGACTCTCAATAACACAGGTAGGGCAGATGAAGCCGCTGATGCCTACCGAGATATCATTAAGAAATATCCCACCAGCGACGAGGCGAAGCTGGCTCTTGTGGCGCTGAAACGCAACTATGTCGAAGCCGACAGGATAGAAGAACTTGCCGACTTCCTCAACAGCGTGCCAGGTGCACCGACTCTGTCGGCATCGGAAGTGGAGAAAATGGCTTTCAATGCAGCCGAGAGTCACTATCTGTCGACCGGAGAGACTGCCCGCCTCGAGCGCTATCTTAATAATTATCCGGCCGGAGTGTATGCTGCTCAGACACTCGGATATCTTGCAGACGACGCCTATGGGCGTGGCGATGCCGACGCGGCGTTGAACTATGCATCGCGCATCACAGCCACATACCCCGACTCTCCGGCAATGGAGGGCGCACTTGAAATAAAAGCTGAAGTCATGCTTGGCCGCGGCAATATCTCAGCCGCCCGCGAAGCATACACTGAATTGCTGGCGCGCACCTCTACTGCCGCCCGCACCGACGCTGCCCGCATGGGGCTTATGCGTGTTGCCGCCCGCGATGACGACTGGACACAGGTCTTGAGCCAGGCTGATGCATTGCTCGCTTCATCAACAGTAGCTGCCGACGACCATGCCGAGATACGCTTCCTGCGTGCCCGCGGTCTTGAGAAGACCGGCCGCACATCAGAGGCTATCACCGACTATTCTGCTCTTGCCGCCGCGCCGGCAAATATTTTCGGTGCACAGGCAGCTGTTGCACTTGCCGAGTTGCATCTTGCCGGGGGGAATGCCTCGAAGGCCCGCACTGTGGCCGAGAAGTTCGTGGGCTCGTCGTCGCCTCACACCTATTGGGTGGCCCGAGGTTTCATCGTGCTCAGTGATGCTAATCGTGCTCTCGGCAAAACCTTCGAAGCCGACGAGTATCTCAATGCCTTGCGTCAGAACTATCCCGGCGACGATGCTGAAATATTTAGAATGATAGACCAACGCCTTGACAGATAACCACCGGATATGACTATGCCTGTCAGTATGAAGAATATTATATGCGCGGCCGCATTGTGTGCTGCCATGTATGCCGGGGCACAGGAAAGCCTCGACAATACCATCACCATAGACCGTGTTATAGTGCCCGAGGAGAGAGCTGCCACGCGTCTGTCTGTGGAGCCTCGGTTGCTGCCTGCTCCTGCAGGCAAGGTGAGCCTCAGTGCCGAGAACTACACTGCCCACTCGCCGCTTACGCGGAGCCTTGTCTACACGGCTCCGTTTGCTTGGGGTGATACATTATTGCCCTCAAAGCAACGCGGGCTTGCATGGCTGGGTTATCTGCCGGAGTATAATATGAGCGCCGGGGCAGAGTATCGTGTCGTTGGTAATGGCCGAACGGTTCTTGACCTTGGTGCGTCTTACTCAGGGAAGCGCTATGTTGCCGATGGAGTGAGCGTGCGGGAGAATAATGCCGACGTGTCGGCTCGCCTGCGCCATCAGCTCGCGGCAGAGCAGTATCTCACAGCCGATGCTTACTACAGTTTTTCGGCAGCTTATCTTAGTCTCATGCGCGGATACTCACGCGATTATTTCGACCGGTTTTGCTACGGTGTCAAGAACAATCGCTTTGAGGTAGGCCTGAATGTTGGCTACACCGGGCGCGTGCGTGAGAATTTAGTGCTGACTGCTGCTGTGCGCGGTGGCGTTTATAACTATTGCGGTGCTGTGAAAGGCGGCCTGCATCAGAATAACATCGGCCTTAGTGCCTCGCTTAAAGCGGCGCTGACAGAAAACTCCGCCTTATCGCTGGCTGCCGACGCTGATGTCTACGGCTACAACGACCGTAATGCCGAAGAAAGGACATGGATTTCGATATGCGCCGACGATGATATGTTGCCGGTTTACCCGGCAGAAGTCGCATATATGAGGGTGGAAAAAGGTCTGACCCGCGGACTTGTGAGTCTGCGGCCTGCATATTTGCTTGACAGGGGAGCGTTGCACCTGAGCGTTGGCGCACGTGTCGACATGGCATCCAAGGGCTACCGCAGCATCACTGTTGCTCCGGATGTGAGTGTGAGCCTTGTGCCCGGAGCTTTTTTTGCCGTGTACGCCAAGTCCGGCGGCGGCCAATATGTAAACACTCTCCGACGTCTTGCCACCATCAGCCGTTTTATTGACCCCACCATACTATATGGCAATACCTTTGTGCCCATAGAATTTGAGGCCGGCATAAATCTCGGCGCATGGCATGGCCTTGAGGCATGCATAGACGTCCGCTACCTCAAGGGTCGCAATGTGCTTTTGCCTAATTTCACCGGCAATCAGTGTAATGGCGGCTTGCTGACTGGCTTTGACGAGTCAGGCGCCACTGTTGGCGGCAAGATTAGCTATGATCTGCGAGGCATCGCCGGTGTAAGCGCAGATTACCGTACAGTGGTGTCAGGAGGCCGGGCCTTCGGCGATTTCACTTGCCCTGACCGCGCCCGATCTGTCTTTAATGCCCGCATATGGGGTAAACCTGTTGCAAGGCTCGAACTTGGAGCCTCTGTTGAATATCGCGCCGGCCGACACATAGTCAGTGCTGATGAATTGTTTCCCGACGTAATTGATAAAATCAGCATGTCGGACTATTGCAGCGTTGGGCTTGATGCGCGATTCACAATCTCGCGCCGCTGGGGCTGCTTCGCGCATATCGCTAATTTGCTCGGCCGACGTAACATGGAACTATACCGCGTGCCCGCTGAACGCTTAGGCGGTGCGGTCGGTGTTTGGTATAAATTCTGATAACCGACGACTATGCGACTGCTGTTTCTGATAATGTTGTTTGCCGTAACATCGGTTGGAGCTCTTGCCGGTGAGGTGCCTGGCTGCGATTCGCAGCTTGCCGACTCGCTTGTGAGGCTTTGGCGCGCGCGCACTCCTGATGCTGTTGAAGGCATCTGGCAAGTCGCCGGCATGCGGTCGGTGGTGGCAGTGGTGAGCGATGGCCGTGATAATTACAAGATTCTTGCTGTGGATGTCGATGCTCCGGCCGTGATGCCCGGGTGTGTGCTGGGCTATGCCCGCCCTACTGCAAAGGCCGATACCTACGACGCTAAGATGTTCACCAAAGCTTTGCCAAATGGCAAGATGTCGAAAAAGGCCGACTTTTTGCTGACAGTGCATCCCGAGAGCGGCCGCCTCACTATGCGGCACTATTATCGAGGAGTGGCTGTCAGGATATGGCGCTCATTGCCTTATCTGGCCGGAGCGCGCCTGGGCATGCGCGACACTCGGCCCGAGGATATCGATGGCTGGCTGCGCCTGTGGCCTGCTCCTCTCAAACCGCCGGTGCCCACCATATTATGACTACTAAGAAAATATAATAACCGATAATAATAAATACCTAATGAATCTCAGTCGAAAAATAGTGAAAACGGCCTTGCTGGTGTCTGCAGCCTGTGCCTTTGTGGCAACCGACGCGTCGGCGCGCCGGACTTTCAACAGCACGCGCAAGCAACACAGTCACGTGGCTCAGACATCAACAGATAAGCAACAGCCCGTGAGCTACGACACAATAATCGCCCCCGCGCGCGATGCCGTTGTCGTGTCGGGCTATGACAAGGCCCACCAGTCGGGCAAGGAGTCATTTTTCATAACCAATAACACCAGCCGGCATATTAGAAGCGTCGGTCTCGACATGATATATAAAGATATGAAGGGTCAGGAGCTGCACCGCAGTTCACTGCCGGTGGTGTGCGACATCCCTGCCGGTGAGACACGCAATATCAGCAGGCCGAGTTGGGATCGCCAACGTAGCTTTTACTATCATAAGAATCCGCCGTCGCGCCCGCGCACGGTTGCTACACCCTACGACGTGTCGGCCACTGTCACTTACGTCGTGGCAGACCCTTCTACCCAAGAGCTGCCGGTGATAACACCCTTACCGGTCACAATGACTGCTGTGGAAGGTGAGCCTTTGGTGGCTTCTTCCGGCATGACTGTTGTTATCGAAGACCCGGCCCTGCTCGCCGTCATGCGGCCCATGCTCAAGACCACATACCTTGGCAAATATGACTTAGCTGATGCTCCGTCGAAGGGCAAACCCGTGGTGGCGATGTTCCTTTCGCCGGAAGTTGAGGGTGCCGAGGCATACACTCTTGATGTAGACGCTGTCGGTGCACGCATTACTGCGTCGACTGAGAAAGGTCTGTATTATGGAGCGGTGACCCTTGGCGAAATGCTCCGCCAAGGCGACACCATAGTGCCCTTGCATGTGGCCGATGCGCCCGCCATGTCCTACCGTGGCATAATGCTCGACGTCTCGCGCCACTTCCATGGTTTTGACTTTATCAAGAGGCAGATCGATGCCATGGCCCGCCTGAAGCTCAACACTTTGCATCTGCATCTGACCGATGCCGCCGGATGGCGCATGGAGATAGAAAAATATCCTTTGCTCACCGAACTGGCTGCCTGGCGCCCCGATTCGCTGTGGGAAGACTGGAGTGCACATGGAGCAACGTATTGCCGCAGCACCGAGCCCGGAGCTTATGGCGGTTACTTCACCAAAGATCAGTTGCGCGAGATCGTTAACTATGCTGCCGACAGGGGGATAACTGTCGTTCCTGAGATAGAAATGCCCGGTCACAGCGCCGAGGTGGTCAAGGTTTATCCCGAGTTATCGTGTACAGGCGATCCGGCAACTGCCGAAGACTTCTGTCCGGGCAAGGAGGCTACTTTCACATTCCTTGAAGACGTGCTTGGCGAAGTAATGGATGTTTTCCCGTCAAAGCGGATACATATCGGAGGCGATGAGGCTGCCAAAAAAGCATGGCACACCTGTCCCGACTGCAGCACTCGCATGGCAAATGAGGGCCTCAAGAATGTCGACGAGTTGCAGAGCTATCTGGTGTCGCGCATAGAGCGGTATCTCAACGACCATGGCCGCACTCTTGTGGGCTGGGATGAAATCATGGAGGGCGGCACAGCCCCCAACGCAGTTGTCATGGCCTGGCGAGGTCTTGCCCGAGGCATGAAGGCAGCCGCCGACGGCCACGAGGTGGTGATGACCCCCGGCGATTACTGCTATTTCGACTCATATCAGGATGCGCCCCACACTCAGCCCAAAGCCTTCGGCGGTTATCTGCCGCTCGAGAAGGTTTATTCCTACGTGCCTGTGCCCGATACGCTCGACGTGGCTGTCGCCGGCAAGATCAATGGTGTGCAGGCCAATCTGTGGTGCGAAATGATACCCACCGATGCGCACGCCGAGTATATGCTCTATCCCCGTGCTATTGCCCTGGCTGAGGTGGGTTGGACTCCCGCCGGCAAGCGCAGTTGGCCCGACTTCCGCAAGCGTGCGCAGATATTCAACGAAAGTCTGCAGGCCGACGGATATAATGTCTTTGACCTGTCGAAAGAATTCGGCAACCGCAAGGAGGCCCTTGAGCCGATAAAGCATCTTGCCTTCGGCAAGCCTGTGACTTACGCCTTAGAGTGGCATCGCAATTATCCGGCCGGAGGAGCCGGTGCACTTGTCGATGGTGTGCGTGGTGGTTGGAACTACAGCGACAAGCTCTGGCAGGGCTTCGAGCGCACCGACACCAAGGAGCGCATCGACGTCACCATCGATCTGGGCGAGTCGCAGCCGATAAGCTCTGTGGCTGCCGACTTCATGCAGATCACCACCCCTGATGTCTGGTTCCCCGAGCGTGTGGAGATATATGCCGGCGATACCCCCGATAATATGAAATTATTGAAGGCCATCGACAACGCCACCGACGATGCCGGCGGCAAGACTGTCTTCCGCAACTTCGGCTGGCAGGGTAAGACAAAAGCCCGCTATGTGCGTTATCGTGCCATGGCGCCCCAAGGCTTCCTCTTCACCGATGAGATTGTGGTGCAATAGGATTAGGAAGACACTTCAACATCAGCTATAAAAAGTAAGGCTGTGTCGTGATAATTTACGGCGCAGCCTTTTATTTGATTAGCCCGATGTGGGTATATCAATCAATTTTGCAAGCCGATGGTTCCAGACGCAGGTCGTAGTGATTGCGCAGAGCTTCAAAGTTGTCGGGAGCTGACTTTAAGGCAGCTGTGTCGATAAGCGGGTTGTAGCCTGTGGCACGCACTTTCACTGCCGACGCTATGTCGAGCGACGGGAAATCATCGGGCAGGGCTGCTTTGAGTGCCGGCAATCCAAAGTGTGCGCTGAGTGTGTCGAGGCACATCTGCGTCGCGCGGGCCTTCCCCTGGATAGAGTATCCGGCAATGTGCGGAGTTGCAATTACGGCTGCCTCAAGCAACTCATCAGATATGCGGGGCTCGTCTTCCCAGCAGTCTATCACAGCGCCACGTATTTTGCCGGAGTGCAGTGCGTCGACCAGTGCCTTCGTGTCGGTGATGGGGCCTCGGGCCGAGTTTATTATGAGCGGGCTGTGGCGCAATGATGCAAAGAAATCTTTGTTGGCGATATGATAGGTGGCGTCGCTGCCTTCGCGTAGTAAGGGCGTGTGGAAGGTGATGATGTCGCACTCGGCAGCAATCGTGGCGAGGTCGGTGAATTTGTCCTTGCCCTCACGGCGTGCGCGAGGCGGGTCGCACAATAGCACGCGCATGTCAAGCGCCTTTGCCCATCGCTCAACGATGCTACCCACATGGCCGACACCTACGATGCCGAGGGTGTGCTGGTCTATGGGGCGGTTCATCGTGGCCACGATGGCCGACACCACATACTGAGCCACAGCCGGTGCATTGCATCCGGGAGCGTTTGCCACAGTTATGCCTGCAGCACGGCAATAGTCGAGGTCTATATGGTCAGTTCCGATTGTGGCGGTGAGGATAAGGCTCACCCGCGAGCCGCCGAGCAGCGACTCGTCGCAGCGGTTGCGTGTGCGCACTATCAGCACATCGGCATCGCGCACGGTGGCCGCATTGATGTCTTCGGGAGCCGCATAGACAATATCGGCGTAGGGTTCGAGGACTCCGCGCAGAAAGGGTATGTGGCTCTCAGCTATGATTTTCAAACGAGGATTCGCCATAGATAGAATGAGAGGTAGATGGCAGTGAGCGATAGTATGTAGATGTAGCCGTAGACGGGTCGGCGCACGGCTATGAAGTGGCCTGCCTGATAGGCTGCGCACACGTTGAGCAGTGGCAGATAGACCAGAATACTCGAGTAGTCGACAATCATCATGATTATTGTGGCGCATGACAGCATCGACAGAAATCCGTTGTAGGCGCGGTTGCGGGCGTTGTAGGCTATTACCTTTGTGAAGTTCATGATCCACGCCCCTATGCATATCGCCGTGGTGACGGTGGCTATGAGCAGCAGGTGCACGGTCTCGCCCTCGTCTATGCCGGCAAATATGCCGGTGAAGTGCGGCAGTGAGAGCGTGAATGGGTCGACTATGCCGAGACCTATGAGTATCCACCCGGGAGTGATGATGCCTATACCTGCGGCCACAAGTGTGCGGAGTGTGAAAACACGCATCTGCAGCAGGCCTATGATGAAAACCGGCAACAGACAGGCCATGCAGTAGAGGCAGGTGCAGCACAGCACGGGCAGGAAGAAGATGAGAAATATGCGCCGGTTGCCTCCGGCTCCGCCATAGCATGAGAAAAGCATCATCATGGCCGCCAGGGCCACGATGGCCAGCATCTGGCCGCCGTAGAGCTGCACTGATGTGTCGGGCACGCTTGCCTGCATGAGCATAAACAGTGTGGCGAAGACCACGCTGATGCTGCGTATGAAGTTGTGCATGCGGTTGAGCACAACCATCATTATGGCTATGAGCAGATTGAGCGATAGGCCGGTCCACATTGATGCGCTCCGGTCTGAGAGCCACAGATTGGGCGACGGAAAGGCTATGCCCCTGTCGCCGCTGATGACGATCGTGACACCGCTGTGGCATGCCCACCAGCATGCCGCGGTTGTGAGGCAGGCTATGAACACGGCCATGCCGCGCGATTGCAGCATGCGGGTGATACCGGCGGGTTTCATGCGGGTGCGTCTCTGATGATTTTTTTTACTTGCCCCAGGCCAGCAGGTCGCGGCCTATGTCGCGGCGGAAATACTTACCGTCAAAGTCAATGGCTTCTACAGCCGTATAGCTTTTTGCCAAAGCTTCTTCCACGGTGTCGGCCAAGGCCGTGGCTGCTATCACGCGGCCACCCGATGTCACGGTTTTGCCCTCGGGTGTGAGTGCTGTGCCGGCGTGGAAATATATGGTGTCGGGGAGCTCGGTGTCGAGGCCCGAGATTTCTTTGCCCTTGGCATAGCTGCCGGGGTAGCCGCCTGAGACAATCATTACTGTGGTTGCTGCGCGGGGGTCGGCCTTCAAGGGCACGTCGGCGAGATCGCCTGACGCTGCTGCAAATGCTGCTGCCAGCAGGTCGTCGGCCACGCGGGGCATCACTACCTCGGTCTCAGGGTCACCCATGCGCACGTTATACTCTATCACCATAGGCTCGCCCTCCACGTTGATCAGGCCGAAGAATATGAAGCCGCGATAGAGTATGCCGTCTTTGCGCAGGCCCTCGACGGTGGGGCGGATGATGCGGTCCTCAACTTTCTGCATGAATTCTTTGTCGGCGAATGCCACGGGGCTCACTGCACCCATGCCGCCGGTGTTGAGGCCGGTGTCGCCCTCGCCGATGCGCTTGTAGTCTTTGGCCTCGGGGAGTATGCGGTAGCCGCCGTTGCCGTCGGTGAGCACGAAGACCGAGCACTCGATGCCGCTGAGGAATTCCTCGATTACCACGGTTGCTGATGATTTGCCGAACATGCCGCCGAGCATTTCGCGCAGAGACTGGCAAGCTTCGTCGAGTGAGTCGATGATGAGCACGCCTTTGCCTGCAGCGAGGCCGTCGGCCTTGAGCACGTAAGGCGGGCGCAGTGTTGCCAGGAAGCGGCAACCTTCCTCTACTGTGTCGGCGGTGAAGCTTTGGTAGCGGGCGGTGGGGATGCCGTGGCGCATCATAAACTGCTTGGCGAAGTCCTTGCTGCCCTCCAGGCGTGCACCTTCTTTTGAGGGCCCGAGCACAGGCACTCCACGCTCGGCGAAGTAGTCATAGATGCCGGCCACCAGCGGGTCTTCGTTGCCGGCCACGATGAGGGCTATGTTGTTGTCGGCTACAAACTTCTCAACAGCAGCAAAGTCGAGCGGGCTGATGGCGACGTTGGTGCCGTAGGCGCCTGTGCCGCCGTTGCCGGGGGCTATGAACAGTAGTGCACACAGTGGGCTTTGCGATATTTTGCGGGCGAGTGCCGATTCGCGGCCTCCCGAGCCCAGAAGAAGAATGTTTTTGCCGGTGGTTGTCATGGGTGGAGTGGGGGTTATAAGATATTATTATGAGGTGACTTATTTGTTGTCGGTGTCGGGTGCTGAGGCTTCGCCGCCATTGCCGTTTTTGCGGCCGGGGCGCCAACCGCGGCGTTCACGCATTAAGGGGCCTTCCTGTGGCGGCAGCGACGGCCGCTGACCGGTGATGGATTTCAGTGCCAGCGGATTGCGGCGTGCGCTGAGCGGATTCTCGCTCTCCACGCGCTCTGGCGCGAAGCGGCTGTCGGGCGAGTTGCGGTCTGTGCGGTTGCGGAAGTCTTTGACCGGCCGGCGGTTGTAGCCGCCTCCACGGTCGTCGCGGAAGGTCTCGGCACTGCGCCGACGGTCAGGTCGGCGGTCATTGTCGCGGCGCTCCTCATGGCGGTTGCGGGGTGCCTGTGCGCTCTTGCGGGGCTGTGCCGGCTTGCGGTCGTCGCGGGCTTCTTTCAGTCGGCCTCCCGAGGCCAGGAATGATTTTTTATCACCGTCGAAGATGACGTATTCACGCAGTTCGCACTCAAGTGCACCATTGAGCAGGGGCACACGCTGCGAAGGCGCAAGACCTATGCAATGGAAGTATTCGTCATGATAACCGATTATCCAGGCATGCCAGCCCTGGAAGGCGCGTTTGAGGCGCTGACCGATAGTGGCGTAAAGACCCTCCATGTCGGGCGCCGAGATGCGCTCGCCGTAGGGGGGATTGGTGATGAGCACGCCTGCCGGTGCGGGAGCCTGTTCCCACGATGCTATGGGGCGCGTCTCGAGGGTGATGTAGCGGTTGACACCTGCGCTGCGTATATTGCGCTCGGCGATGGCGATGGCGCGGGGCGATATGTCGGCGCCGTAGATGCGGTGGTGCACCTCGCGCTCTGCCGAGTCGTCGTTGTAGATGCTTTCGAAGAGTTCGCGGTCAAAATCGGGCCAGCGCTCGAAGGCGAAACCGCGACGGTAGATGCCCGGATTGATATTGGCGGCGATCAGCGCGGCTTCGATCAGGAAGGTGCCTGAGCCGCACATCGGGTCGACGAAGGGGCTGTCGCCACGCCATCCGCTCATGAGTATTATGCCGGCGGCGAGCACTTCATTGATAGGTGCCTCGGTCTGCTCCACGCGATAACCGCGCTTGTGGAGCGATTCGCCCGACGAGTCGAGCGACAGTGTCACCTGGGTCCCAGATATGTGCACGTTTACCATCGAGTCGGCATCCTGCAGGCGCACCTTGGGGCGCTTGTCCTGGCCGAAGCGATCCTGAAAGTAGTCGACAATAGCGTCTTTTACACGATAGGTCACGTAGCGCGAGTGTGTGAACTCGTCGCTGTAGGCTGTCACGTCGATTGAGAATGATTTGTCGAGCGAGAGCACGCTGCTCCAGTCATATTCCTTGACTTTGTCGTAGAGTTCGTCGGGGTTATGGGCCGTGAAACTATAGAAGGGCTTGAGTATGCGCAGAGCTGTGCGGCAGCACAGATTTGCCTTATACAGAATAGATTTATCGCCCTCAAACTGCACCATGCGACGGCCGGGCATCACATTTGTCGCGCCAAGGTCGCGCAACTCCTGGGCGAGCACCTGCTCGAGCCCCTGAAAAGTCTTGGCGACCATCGTGAAATTCTCGTTCATTACTTCAGGATTCTAATACGCTGCAAAGGTAGCCATTTTTGCCAAATTACGTGCTATATGCGCCAGTGATTATATCCCCCGTCGATAAAAATATCGCAGACCGCTCTGAGCCTTCACGCCCCGCACGGTCTGCGATATGTCGTAGTCTAAATGTTTTTGTTGCCCAGGAGCCGTTTAGTCATATATAAACCACAAGGTGATTACAATGCAGATAGCTATGTGCAGTAAGGCATATTTTATCTCAGAGTAGTTGCGGTTTTTGATATGTCTGAAAATTTTGATAATGCTCGGAGCGGCCTTAACGAGTGTTCCGAACCAAAGGAATGCCAGTAAAAAAGTCTTGACTTCAGGAGATTGCATATCGTCGGCATATACATGCGGGAGGTAGACGATGCCAAAAATAGCGCCGGCAATTGCCAGAATAATATACCCGACCGCCAATAGCGTATTTCCTTTCTTAAAGTGTTTGACAGTTTGTATTATACTGCTAATGATTATGTATAAGACAATCAGCCCGAGAATTATAGTCAAAATTGTTGTGCCTGCCATAATGTGATAATTTGAAGTGTGAATACTTCGCTTGATAAATCATCTTTTGCAAAGATAGTAAAAAAATATCAGACAACAAGAAAGCATATCTGAGGCTATTACTTACGCTCAGAATCACCGACTTATGTAGACTGTCGTGCCGCTGACGGCGGCGTTTTGATACCGGTGATTTGCACTTCTGTGATTTTCTCCCGGAACGCTCTCTCTTATTTTTTACTAATTTTGCATCGGTGGTTTTGATTAATTATACTAATAATTAGCAAAGAAAAAGATGATACAGGAAATCAAGGACTTCAACCGGCGCTTTGTGGCCGAAAAAGGCTATGAGCGATTTGCCACAAGCAAATATCCCGACAAGAAAATTGCGATTGTTACTTGCATGGACACGCGCCTTGTCGAACTGCTGCCTGCTGCGCTGGGGTTGCGCAATGGCGATGTGAAGATAATAAAGAATGCAGGCGCAACGATTGTGAATCCGTTTGACTCAACGATGCGCTCTCTGCTAATAGCTGTCTATGAGCTGGGTGTAAACGAGATAATGGTAATAGGTCACACCGGTTGCGGTGTGCAGGGCATGGATGCCAATGAGATGCTCGAGCTGATGACTGAGCGAGGGGTGAGTGAGGAGCACATAACGCTTATGAAGCATTGCGGCATCGATCTGCAGAGCTGGCTGCATGGTTTTGAGGACACCGATGCAGCCGTAGCCGAGACCGTAGACCTCATTGCCCGTCATCCGCTGATGCCTCCGGCAGGAGTAAATGTGCAGGGCTTTGTGATGGACTCATACACCGGCCAACTCCGCGAAATCGAGGCTATCAAATAGCACGAAAATTTGCCGCCGATAGTATTCTATACTTCATTATAACAACCCTGTCATGTAGATTGGCAGGCAAATGATGTCCTGATCTTTACGTAGATCCTTGGTATATAGTAGGTAACTTTGGGATATTCGTGATGAGTATTTAGCCTTAAATTCGTCAAGGGACTTATGCGATTTGTATCCGGAAGATTTTACCTCGATTGGGCACACTTTCTCTCGACGGCTTATTATAAAGTCGATTTCATACGTTCGGGTGGGATCTGTTTCAGATACATTCTGTTTGAATGTATAGTAATGCAGGCTATGGCCGGCAGTACGAAGCATTTGAGCGACTGCGTTCTCGAATATATATCCTAAATCGGCAGGTAATTTGTCTGATAAGAGTTTCCTATATATGTCATTGTCGGTATACGACTTATCCATAAATGCAAGGGTTATGAATAGTCCTGTATCAGCAATATACATCTTGAATTTGTTATAATCGGTGTGTAATGCCAAGCCAATTCCTGGATCGTTGGCATGATATGCAAAATTGACAGTTTTTGAATCGGAAATGTCTGCGAATATTTCGCTCATTCTTGAAGGGCGAGCATTTTCAATAACATTGCCTACTTTGTAATTTAAAGTATTACGAGACAATTGGGCGGGGATCGATTCGAATATAGTGGAAGCTTTTCCACTTATGTCAATTTTGCGGAAGTCTTCACGATATATGTCAATAATGTTGCGCTTTATTCTATCAACAGCTTCGAAAGAGTTCGTGTCTATAAACTCCGCAATAGCTTGAGGCATCCCACCTACAAGCATATATAAACGGAAGTCGCGCATCAGATTTCTGTGCATGCTGTCTCCTGCAGGCTGGAGGTTGTCATACATATACCTTATGAATTCATAGGTATGTGGTTTCCCAATTGCTTCGAGAAATTCTTCAAAGTCCATAGGAAACATCGATAACCGATGTTCCTCACTTGGAATCAGAATATCTTTAACGTTCTTCTTTATAGATATTAAGGATCCTGTTTCAATATAATCATATCTACCATCTTTTACCAAATACTTTATTGCCTGACGAGCTTTGGGGTAAAATTGGACTTCATCAAATATTATTACTGATTTACGTTTTGGTAACTGGCGGCCGATAATGGTGCTTAATCGCAGAAAAAAAAGATTGATGTCGGATATATATTCAAATAGATCAAGGATTTCTTGATTTGCTGTTGCAAAATCAATGACGATATAGTCGTCGTATTCGTTTTTTGCGAATTCTTCAGCAATAGTTGATTTTCCGATACGTCGGGCCCCTTCTATAAGAAGTGCATAGCGCCCTCTTGACCAGTTTTTCCAGTCAATAAGTTCTTTATAAATCTTTCTTTTGAAAATATGTATACTCATGAAATTATAAACATCTGTTTACAAGTGCAAATATAGATATTATGCACGTTTTGATGAAATTTTTAGGGATGTTTTTGCACGTTCTGACAAAATCTTTTTAGGTAAATTTGCACGTTTTAGCGAAATGTTGTAGTCCTCTTAGTTCTTCAACGTCGGGGCACTCGTCAGATGTGGGTGCAATACAAGGAAAAATGCCTAAATTTGTGGTGGCGCAATAGCCATAAATATCACTGCAATGGACACACAGAATCTGTCAATATATATCATAAGGCTCAAAATGCTTGTGGCCGAGAAGTTTGGACTTTCGCCCTGCACGCCGGCCGACTTCTACCGGCTGTCGGAGACAATTGCGGCCTCGGGGGCCGGCTACTTGTCACCGTCGACACTCAAGCGTCTGTGGGGCTATGTCAAGAACTCAGGAGCAAGGCATCTGTCAACGCTCGACATCCTCGCCCGATATATTGGTTATACTGATTTCTCGGCATTCTGCCGGGCGGTGGCGCCAGCGATATCGGTGGAGAGCGGCTACACGGCCGGCGACATGCTCAGTGTCGACACCCTCCCCACCGGAGCAGAGGTTGAGGTGTCGTGGTTGCCCGACCGCCTGATGACACTGCGATATATCGGCAATATGACCTTTGATATAATATCGGCGGTGAATACTAAGCTTGCCGCCGGAGCACAAGTGCGCTGCATGCAGTTCGTCGCCGGGCATCCCTTGCTGCTTGATATTGTTGATGAGGCAGGCGCCGGGCCTATGGTTTATGTCGTGGGCAAGAACAACGGCATCAGATGGTCGCTGCTCAATGAGGTTAATGCTGGTTGAGCGCCGCTGCGTCGCCAAACTTCTTGCCGATCTCGTTGATGCGTTCCCAGCATTGATCGAAAGCCGGGTCCGATATCGTGGCCCAGCCGGGTTCGCGCGAGCGGATGTATGCATCGCCACACCGGCGTCGCAGAGGCTCAAACTCGGCATTGATGTGGTCGAAAAGTCGGCCATACCACTGCGATGAGTAGAGCGAGCGCTGTTTGCGCGACATCGACTCGTCGGCGAGAGTCATTTCAAGCGAGTCTGTGGCCAGCTGTATGTCTTTCGTTAGCCGGCTGACGATAGCTGCATGCTCGGTCTCGTAGGTGTCAGTGATTCTTTGAGAATCCTGAGCCGGTTGCTCGGTGGTTGTTGGGGTAGGGGTGGCCGTGGCAACGGAGTTGTCGGGCGCGGAGGCGGCAATGCTCTCGGGCGAGGGGTGAGTCACAGAAGTTTTCGATCCTTGCGGCTGTTGCCACAGAAGCAAGGCAGCTATTACTGCCACAGCGGCGATAGTCACTGATAGCCTGATGCGTCTGCGCAGCAGGTGATAGTGCCGCAGCAGTTGCCCGGCATCGGCGGGGCGCCTGTCGCAGCGGGTAGTCATGGCCTTGCGCGCTGTCAGGCGCAGCGTCAACCCGGCATTCATCTCGGCAATCAGGGCGCCGAGGCTCCATACGTCGGCACGCGCGTCGCTGCGATAGCCCTCGTTGAATTGCTCGGGAGCGCCGTAGCGGCGGTTGCCCCCGACGACTTTCAGCACGGCCGACCCGCGATAGTCGCTCATGCCGAAGTCTATGATTTTCACGCTGGCGTCGGCTCCGTGACCGCAGATCATGATGTTTTCGGGTTTGAGGTCATGGTGGCAGACTCCCTGGGCGTGCACGTATGCCATGGCCTCAAGGAGCTTGACGGCCACGGCGCGGCGGGTGGTCTGGTCGGCGAGGGCTGCGAACCGGTCGAGCGGCTCTCCCTCGATAAGCTCCATGAGTATTGCCGGCCCTATGACCGGGTCGTTGTCAAACCACATAGCTCTGGCTATGCCAGGGTGGTTGAGGCGCAGCATTATCTCATATTCTTTGCGCAGGCGCGCCACACACTCGGTGAGGTTGCGGTGCGACTCGTCGAGCGACTTCACAAACCACACGATGCCGTGGCGCGTGAGGCGCCCCAGTATGGAATAGCCGTGGCGCCCAAGCTCGGTGTAGTCGGCCGCAGGCGCTCCGCCCGACTGTTGTATCTGCCCGGCGGTGAATATTCCTGATGAACTCTCTGAGTCGTGTGAAACCATACGCGAAAGTAGCAATTTTGTGTAGTATGACAAAAAAGCCCGCTGAAAATGAACCTGAAATGAACCACCCGCCGCATCGACATCAGAGCCAAAACTGCCTATATTTGCACCCGGTTAAGGCAGAGGCCCACGCAAAAGCACTTTTAGAACTGTAAATTTGTCAGTTCGGAAATAATGTGTAATTTTGTGCAGTTAACATACTGAAAGCGTTTACTTGACGCTTCAGTTCTGACGATCCGGAACTTCGCAACTTCCTAAAAGTCTTTGTCAGAACCGAAGCAACGGTAGATGCCATGATGGATATGTAACACTATCCACCACAGGCTACAGCCTCATCAGTGAGGCCGGCTTGGTGAGTGTCTTTGCATATTCGCGTGGGCCTCTGCGTTGTTTCGTTCCTACAAAGACAGGCAATGCGAAGGCCTCGGATCGTGGGAACGGACAGCAAGTACGGCACCACGCTTTTTTTGTACCCCTACGTCCACGATCAGGCTGCCGGCAAGGACAAAGAAACAGCCGAAGCGCTTGAAAGGCAGTAGGCACCACGGTGAAAAATCGTACTATCATGCCAAACAAAGAAAAGGACACTCATGTGATCGCTCCCAACACGAATCCTATTCATCATGGATTTGATTGGAATTCGATTAATACTGATGAACAGGACAACGCGCAGAGGAATATAGAAAACCTGTTCTCAAGGGTATGCGATGTGTTGCAGTTCAGTAATAACGCGAAGATCGGAGAAAGCGATATCGAGAAAGACGGCTACTATCGCGAAGGCTTCTATATGCTGCGTCCATTCTACTATTTAGATGGGGGGCTTGGCCTGGGTTGTCGTGCTTTGAATGGCCTTATCTTCACCGTATTAAAGGCCGATGCCGACCTGAACAGATTGCCTATTGATGATATATTGCCTGACGTTGATAATGAAGCGATCGAACATCTCCCGGTGGTAGTTTTCCGCAAACATCAGGGGTCTATCTGCATTCCCGGCACCCAGACAGATCTATCCGAATACTATCATTGCCAAAATGACACACACGAATTCATCGGAGTGTTTAGGGCGCAAAAAATATCTGACGAGTACTGCATACTCACCAAGGTATTCGACCGCTACTATTTCGACTCCTCGAAGATTAAATAATTAAGGTCAATCCTGAAGCTGAAACATTCAATAAGAATCATGAAAAAATTTTTATTACTATTCGCGATAATCAATGTCTCGCTGTCGCTATGGGCAAGAGACTTCGAATATAATGGCGTTATTTATACAGTCGTTAGTGAGGAAGAGAGAACTTGTATAACCAAACCTGGAGAGATAGTTAACGGAACTATTAAGAGTGCGGGGCAGAGTTCAACAAGTTTTATTTGGGGTCTCAATCTCCCGGAACAACCCAGAGATACAGATTGGGGAAGTGCTACCTTTGGCAATACCTATACATTGATTGGCATTGGTGATGCATCATTTTTTAAATGTGAGTATCTGACTTCTGTGACGATACCCAATACCGTAACAAGTATTGGCGGTGGAGCTTTTAATGGTTGCAGCAATCTGACTGAGGTTACAATCCCTAATTCCGTATCTTCAATAGGTAGTGCTTTTCGCGGATGTACTAATTTGAAATCCATTGAGTTGCCAAATTCTATAACCACAATTGAATATGCCACATTTACTGGCTGTACTGGCTTGACTTCCATCCAGCTCCCCGCGGCGCTGACCACAATTGTAGATTACGCATTCAATGGCTGTACTGGCTTGACTTCCATCCAGCTCCCCGCGTCGCTGACCACAATTGGACAGTACGCATTCAATGACTGTACTGGCTTGACTTCCATTCAGTTCCCCGCGTCGCTGACCACAATTGCACAGTATGCATTCTTTAATTGTACTGGATTAAAATCTGTCAAATTCTCCGATTCGACAACCACAATTAAAAATCACGCATTCGATGGCTGTACTGGCTTGTCTGCCATAGATTTCTCTGACGCGAAAATCACAATCGAGCAAAGTGCATTTAGTGGTTGTAAAGGGTTGACTTGGCTTGTAATTCCCAAGAATGTCAGCATTGGTGCTACTGCTTTTTGGAACTGTACTGATCTAACCTCAATATGGTTGGAAGATGGGACTTTCAATATACGGGGTGATGCGTTCGATACTTCTAATTCTGGTAGCTCATTAAAAAAGGTGGCCTGCCGCAAATCTTCTTATTTTTCGGGAGAAACTCATATTGTGTCCTGGCGAGTTATTGAGCATAATTTTGATAACAAAGATCTATCAATTACAGATGACGGTTGCGTTTATTCTGCCAATAAGGATAAGTTATATTTTGTGCCGATGTCGGCATCAGAACCAATTCAGTTACCCGCGTCGCTGACTACAATTGAGCCGTTGGCTCTTTATGGTTGTACCGGCTTGACATCCATTCAGTTACCCGCGTCGCTGACCACAATTGGCTCTTACGCATTCAATAACTGTACTGGCTTGACTTCCGTCCGGTTCCCCGCGTCGCTGACCACAATTGAACATGACACATTCCGTGGTTGTACTGGCCTGACATCCATTCAGTTCCCCGCGTCGCTGACCACAATTGGATCGAGCGCATTCTCTGGTTGTACTGGCCTGACATCCATTCAGTTTCCCGCGTCGCTGACCACAATTAGTTCGGGTGCATTCTCTGGTTGTACTGGCCTGACATCCATTCAGTTTCCCGCGTCGCTGACCACAATTAGTTCGGGTGCATTCTATAGGTGCGGACTTGAAACACTCATACTGAATAGTTCAGTAGATTTAATTGAGTCAGATGCATTTAGCACGTGTGAAAGCCTTACGTCAGTATGGTTGGGTTCAAATATTAAAGCGATAGCTGCATCTGCCTTTAAGAACTGTAAAAATCTTAAGAAGTTTGCAAAACCCACATCGATGAATCTTAATCTTGATTGTGATTTTATCATTAATCATGATTTGGGCGCGAATAATATAAGAGTTGATGGCGATGGTAGTGTTTATTCTGCCAATAAAGATGAGTTGTATTTTGTGCCTATATCGGCATCGGGGAACTTTAATATTTCGGAAACTGTTAGACATATAGGAAATTATGCACTTGCTGGATGTACATCCCTAACGTCAGTCAACATTCCTAATTCAGTCCGCTCAATCGGATATGCTGCGTTTCAGGATAATAACAACTTAGATAAGATTATTCTCACCAACTCTATTATCAATATCGAATCTTCTGCATTCCGTAATTGTAACAAATTAGAGAGTATTAAATGGCCCAATTCTCTGACATATATTCCAGATAATGCATTCTCTGGGTGTACTAATTTGATGTCAATAGAGCAACTTAATAACGTATCCTCAATCGGAGAGTCAGCATTTTACAACTGCAGTAACTTGAAGTCTGTAGACCTGTCAAACAGCTTATTGACGATTGGAAAATCGGCATTCTATGGTTGCGGTAGCTTAACGTCAATAGGGCAACCTAATAACATATCCTCGATCGGAGAGTCAGCATTTTACAACTGCAGAAACTTGAAGTCTGTAGACCTGCCTAACAGCTTATTGACGGTTGGAAAATCGGCATTCTTCGGATGTAGCGGCTTGACGACCATTCAGCTGCCTAATAGTTTATCGTCGATAGGGAAATCAGCGTTTACTGGATGCACTGGCTTGACGACAATACAGTGGCCGAACAACTTATCTTCGATAGGGGAATCAGCATTTTCCGGGTGCAGCGGTTTGACGAGCATTCAGCTGCCTAACAGTTTATCGTCGATAGGAGAATCAGCGTTTACCGGATGTACTGGCTTGACGACAATACAGTGGCCGAACTCATTAACTTCAATATCCAAGAGTCTATTTAAAAACTGTGGCTTGAAGTCTTTAGAGTTACCTAATTCAATCACTACGATTGGTGAGGATGCATTCAGGGATTGCTCGAAATTAGCCTCGGTAGTATTCCCATCTTCGGTGACGACGATTCATAATTCTGCATTTATGGGATGTAGCTCTCTTAAATCCGTATGCTTGCCGGCTTCACTTACAACATTAGGGGTGAATGTATTTGCAGGATGCGGGCTTAAAAAAGTTGCAAAGCCTAATAGCCTGGACATCTCAGTTTCTCCTGACATCATTGCAATAGATTATGATGTATATGATTCGAGATTTGAGGACCATTGCCTATATACAAGAAACAAGAAGACGCTGCTATATGCATCTTGCTCGATTGATGAAGAAATTGAGCTGCCCGGATCTGTGGAAACCATCGGAGAGTATGCATTCGCACGATGCTCGGAGCTGCCATCGTTGAAAATGGGTAGCGGGGTTGTCAATATAGAACAAAATGCATTTGAGGAGTGCTCATCTTTGGAAAGAATCGAAATTCCGAACTCTACGAAAGTAATCAAGCCTAACGCGTTCAATAACTGTATTGCTTTATCGGCCGTGAAACTTGGAAATGGAGTGGAGACTATCGGAGCTCAAGCTTTTAAAGGGTGTGAGGCACTGAGTGATCTGAAATTAGGAAACTCGGTAAAATCAATTAGAGAGAATGCTTTCGAAGGATGTGCGTCACTGACTGAAATAACAATTCCTGATGCGACAGTGTTTGTTGGGAATGATGCTTTCAAGGGTTGCAAATCAATTAATAAAGTATCACTGGGCAAGTCTGTGAAAACAATCGGTGAGCGCGTATGGTCGGATTGCTCCAATATAGAGACTGTGGAGTATTGGTCGGAATCACCATGTGTTGCATCCAGAGAAATATTCCAGCTTAAAGTATATGACTATGCCACTCTTATCGTGCCTAAAGGATTTAGCGACAATTATATCGCTACTATGCCATGGAGCTTGTTCTATAACCTCGAAGAAGGAGAACCGACGAGTGGTGTTGATGAGGTTTTCTCTGATAATGGCGTTCATGCAGGTATAGATTACTCGAGGCCATACGAAATATATCGTCTTTCGGGAGTGCGTGTAAATACTACCGTAGAGAGTCTCACGCCCGGGGTCTACATTATCCGTCAAGATTCGAGAGTAAGAAAGATAGCGGTTAACTGAGGTGTTGCCCTATAACATCTATTGTTATGATGCTTGGCACGCAGGCTGTGCCATTGCTTGATCCGAAGGAGTTATCGCTATATGTGAAGAGAGTTGGCGGCCGTGATTGTGAGGCTGCCAACTCTTTATTATTGCTGTCCGATAAAACTGGGCAATAGATAATTTTATGGATTGGCGCAACCATGAGTTCCTCGAGTTGTTCGCTCAGGGAAAGAAGCTTAATTGGAAAGAGTAACTTGTCGCCACAGCACAGCTAAATAAGACGAGTTGAGAAAGCCGGAGGCTGCTCAACTCGTCTTGATTCCCTTGATGGGGTTAGATGTGTGCGTGTGTTACAGTATTATTCGGTGAAGGTGCGGCCTGAATCGCGGCCGGTGAATGTCTTTTCGCCAAGGATTCCGGTTTCGACGTCGGCTTTTTCTTCTGATCCGTCGGAGTATCTGATGACGCCGGTCTTTTTAGGCGCGAAGAAAATCTTGAATATGCCGAAGAAGAGCAGGCCGGCGAGTACGATTATGGTAGCCCACATTGATATGAAGAAAGTGAGGCCGGTGAGAACGATGAGGTAGAGGATAAAGACGATTTTGCCGCCGACACCATCGAAGGCCTTGATGTTGTCGAGGCTGACATAGAGCACGTAGCCGTAGATTGCGGCCAGGCCCACGCCGGCTATGATGTTGAGAGCGGTCTCCGACACGCCGCACATCTGGCAAACGAATATCAACAGGCAGAAAACTACTGAGGCTATGAAGGCGGTGCACAGGGTGGAGCCTGTCTTTGATTCATGGTTGGGGTTGAAGTTCTTGAAGATTGCGGTTTCGAGTTTGTTGAGAAAGTTGAGTTGCATGATGTGATGTGTGTGGTTTGTTGTGTGAATAATGTGTGTATTGGTTTTGTGTGGGGCTTTGCGCGCAGCAGCATTCGGCGGGCTATACGACGCGAAAGCCTGAATCATAGAGATTTGCTGTTGCAAAAATTATGATTCAGGCACAAATATACGATAATATTTTCACCCCCCCCCATTTTTAATTTTATTTAACAATTATAGGGGCGATCGTGTGGGTCAGTCGAGGGTAAAGTCGAGGCGGTTGTTGGTAATGAGGTATTCCATGAAGTCGAAGTCGAGGGGGCGGTCGAGGTCAAAGCAGATGTGCCGCATGACATAGACCATGGTGCGGGGTGTGACGGCGCCGCGTTGGCCTTCGTCGAAGAACCGATGACGATAAATATAGAACGAGCCGTTGATGTCGTAGACCTTGGGGGCTGTCTGGCGCGACATCACAGTGTAGGGTAGGGGTTTCACTTGCAGATAGTAGCCGTCGGGCTGCTGCTCGACCATGTTGAAATAGGGGTTGCGCCCCGGCTCGCTCACTGAGAAGATGTTGAGAGCCTCGGGGTCGGCCTCTATCATGCCGAGCGCCTCGGTGATGTCGGCGACAGTGCGCAGTGGCGAGGTGACATCAAGGTCAAGCACATAGTCGGGGCGTGTGCCGCGGGTAGTCTCGACGTGGCGCAGGATGTCGGCAATGGCATCGACCTTGCCGGCGGTGTCGTTGGCGAGTTCGGCGGGGCGCCGATAGTCGCTCTGCAGGCCGCATGCTGCGGCCGCCTCGATAATTGCGTCGGAGTCGGTTGACAAGGCGATGTCGGTGGTTATGCCCCGCGCTGCGGCGACCTCGGCAAAGTGTCGGGCCGTGGCGATGGTGTAGGCTATCAGTGGCTTGTCGCCGAGCTGGCGTATGTTTTTGCCGGGAATGCCCTTGGAGCCTCCACGGGCGCATATAGTGATGAGTATGTGCATGATCGGTGATGTAGCTTGGGGTTGCTAATTGCGACAAAGTTACGAAAAAAAACACACTTGCGGCAAATTCGGCATATAAATATATCGCCGAGGTGTTGCGCGATTGTATATGATTAGTTATCTTTGCGCCACTTTTTAGAGGGGCAGCACATAAGCCTCACTCTTTCAAAGCAAAACACGTGATATGACTCAGACTAAGAAAAGCATATTATACACCCGCACGGGCGATGACGGCACGACGGCTTTGGCCAACGGATCGCGCACTCACAAAGACTCGCTGAGGCTTGAAGCATACGGCACGGTTGACGAACTCAACTCGTGGCTCGGTGTGATCGCCTCGCGCGCATCGGTGCCGTCGGCTGCGGCTGCGTGCCTGCAGAAGCTGATGAACACCATGTTTAATCTCGGTGCTTATCTGGCTACGCCGGGATCTTCGGCCGAAAGCTATGGCATAACAGCCGACTCGGTGGCGACGCTTGAGCGCGAGATCGACATGCTCGACGCTTCGCTCGAGCCGATGCACTGCTTCATACTGCCAACAGGTGCTACGACCGGTGCGTTTGCCCAGGTGGCCCGCACGGTGTGTCGCCGGGCTGAGCGCAGGGTGATTGCTCTGTCGCGCGAAGAGGCGGTTGACCACAACGCGGTGCGGCTGCTCAACCGCCTGAGTGACTATCTGTTTGCTCTCGCCCGCCTGCTCAATCAGGCTAAAGGTGTGGCTGATACTCCCTGGAACCGCGACAACATACTTTAACCCTCGGTAGACAACATTAGCACCCTCGGGCGCGTAATTATCATAAAAACAATATAATTAACAAATAAACCCTATACAGCACTATGTACTGGACACTTGAACTTGCATCAAAACTCGAAGATGCCCCCTGGCCCGCAACTAAAGACGAATTGATCGACT
Source organism: uncultured Bacteroides sp. (assembly GCA_964486445.1). Taxonomy (GTDB): domain Bacteria; phylum Bacteroidota; class Bacteroidia; order Bacteroidales; family Muribaculaceae; genus CAG-873. The sequence goes on from CAZAME010000013.1 coordinate 26,967, forward strand.
ACGCCATGCGCTCGGGCGCCCCTCTGGAAGTCATTGAAAACCTCCAGGAAATGGAAGACGAAGGCGATGTCTATGAATGCATCGAAGACATTTGGCCCGACTACCCCTCAAAAGAAGACTTCTTCTTTAATGAGGAGGAATATTAAGTAAGCCCTATTTGCTTAATGGCAAGAAATACAAAGAGTTGACTCCGCAGAGATGCGCCTGTCAACTCTTTTAACATTACGTGTTCAATATCAGGGGTAACAACCATCGGTTGATAGTCGTGATAAAGTTCACAATCAAATGGGTATATATCCGCTTCATCGGAACACATCAGGAATATGATAAAATAGACGCATCTACAATTTATTAACGGGATATCAGTTATGACAAAGATAGAAAACGAACAGCAGTACCGTTGGGCACTCAACCGTGTGGAAGAAATACTTCCTATGGTAAAGGATGACACTCCATTGACAGATCCTTATAGCATAGAGTTTGAATTGCTCTCAGGACTTGTTGCTGACTACTCCGACGAACATTATTCAATCGGAGAGCCTACATTGGTTGACATGCTCAAATTGCGTATGTATGAGATGGGACTTACACAGGTCGCCTTGTCGAAACTCCTTGGGATTACTCCCTCGAGAATCTGTGAATATATTTCCGGGAAAAAAGAACCGACTCTTCGTCAGGCCAGAATAATCAGCACTAAACTCAATATAGACCCCTCAATCGTGTTGGGGGTATGATTGCGTACATCCGATACCACAACATATTTAACGTGAGTTCGATATAAAAATAGGGAGCAGTCTCACTTTTGAGTCTACTCCCTATTTTCTTTAAAAGTTAGTTTTGTTTTTAATGCTCTGCGTCGTATTCAGCTATAATTCTTTGAGCTTCATCAAGTATAATATTATCTTCATTACAGTCATAGGTATAACTGCTCACCTTGCCTGAATCCATTCCG
>CAZAME010000014.1:0-27411 GCA_964486445.1 uncultured Bacteroides sp.
GAGCGTATCTGTCTTTGCGTGGGATTTGGTCCGCAAGCATTCTATAAGACAGTGCATATGAGTAACGGAACGGGCCGCCTGAAATAGCGCAACTGCCGCAGGCAATCACATACTTAGGCTCGGCGAGCTGATCGTAGAGGCGACGGAACACAGGCACCATACGATGCACAATCGTGCCTGCCACCATCATGAAGTCGGCCTGACGGGGCGATGAACGAGCTACTTCCCAACCGAAACGGGCCATGTCGAAGCGGGCTGCACCAAGCGACACAAACTCAATGCCGCAGCAACTCGTAGCAAAAGTCAGAGGCCACAGCGAGTTGGAGCGGCCCCAGTTTATGAGTTTATCGAGCGAGCCAACTACAATATTAGCGCCCGACTCATTGAGCTGCTTCACAAGCTGCTCTATGTATTCGTTGTCCTGCCATGCCGAGTAAGGCATGCTTTTTGTCGTTACTTCCATTCAAGTGCTCCTTTCCGCCAGGCATATACAAGACCCAGCACTAATACGCCGAAGAATACTGCAATGCTGATAAGGCCGTCGGCTCCGAGCTCACGCATACGCACTGCCCATGGGAAGAGGAAGACCGTCTCAACATCAAACATGAGGAAGAGAATGGCAAACAGATAATAGCCCACGTGAAACTGAGCCATACTCTCGCCGCGGGTGGGTATACCACACTCATAGGCTTCACCCTTCTGCGGGTTAAACGAACGCGGAGAGATCAGCCCTGCCAGCCACATTGCCAGCGCCACGAGGCCAAAGCCGGTGAGCACAGCCACCACGGCAAGGAGGGCATTGTTTTCGATTCCAAAAATGGCTAATGATAACATAGATATATAATTATTATCAAATCATGACCCGACCTGAGGGCCGGTTGAAGCAGCAGTTTTCACTCTGAATCACAACAGATTGCGCCTTTTATTGCACACTCCGCCACGACACATAGCGCCGCTAACGCCTGCAAAGTTAGTGAATAAATATTAAATCGCCAACTCCGTAGGCGCTATTTATCAAGCGATTGTTAATAAATTTTTTCAAAAAATTTCTTATCACTGGTTTACAACCTTAACTGTGCAGGCAGCATCAACGGTGTAGTCACGGCCCATTGCGCCACAATGGAACTGCAATGTTGCACCGCTCACAACATTAAACTGACCTTTAAGTTGAGAAATTCTGAACGCAGGATACGGATCTCCACCGATTTCCGGCACAAGCGACTCGCAGTCGAGTTCTACCGTGCTGCCGTTGACGGTGAAAGCGATACCCTTGAAATCCATATTCATTCCCACAGGCATAGTCTCGGCAAACCGAGCATTGTTGATGTGAAGTGTTGCGGTGCCTTTCGCAGGATCAAGATCAAGTGAGTAGCTGCTGCTCTGCGATGTGAAATCATCGACTCCGGCTGCCGAAACGGTGGTGGTGCCGAAGTACATCATCGACCGTGGCAAAGTCGTCACCGTCGTACCGTCGGCAAACTTGAAGTTAACACTATACACCGGAGCATCAGCTACACCGATGATGCGGTCGAGAGTGCTAAGCTCAAATGACTCCACCATGGGCACGGACTCGGCTCCTGTTATGGCAGGAACTATATCGCGGCTGCGTGTCACCTTCCAGTTATCGTCGTAATACCACACGAGCTGTGGTAGTGCGAAAAGCGAATATGTATGATCGGGTGTCTTAAGCGAAGCCACACGCACATTAACGCGCATGTTGGTATAGCTGTATTCGAGTGCGTAATCGGCACCGTCGAGCATTGTCACAGTGCCATCAGCCGCAGTGACTACATTGAAGCATGCAGCCGAGCCGTAATATTGCGTGAGCAGATACATGTCGTCGTCAGAAGACGAGCACGATGCCATCATAGCCACAGCGGCAACGGCTCCAAGCAGTCTTAAAAAAGTCTTATTCATAATGTGAGTCTACTATTATATATAATAATGTATGGTTTATTTGCTGTCACAGGTCAAACGCCACACGCAGTGTCGCGCCTATCAACCACGGCGCGCCACGTTGCACGAAAGCATTGCCCACCGACACAAAATAAAATGTGTCGTAGCTGCGCGCTGTGATGTTCTCGCCCCAAAGTTTCAGCGACCAGATGCCGCGAGTGAGCTCTACCGAGGCGTCGAGCAAAGCATAAAACGGCTGTTTCACCGTGTTTTCTTCATTCCAATATATGTCTCCTACCCCACGCAAGCCGGCAACAAACTGCAACGACGTCGGTGTAGCCGTGGCAAAAGACAATGTGTAAGTTGCTCCTGCAAAAAGCGTATTTGCCGGGGCGTAGGGCAGTCGCTTTCCGGCAAAGTTATCTCGCCCGTTGTCAAAGCGGCGGAAAGTGGCATGTGTATAGCCCCACGAAACATTCAGCTGCAGTGCATTAATCGGTCGACCGACCAGCGACAGTTCCACACCGCGGCTGTGTGTGCGCCCCGCATTGGTCATCATGCGGCCGGTCGTGTTGCCATCCGGAAAAACAGTGAGCTGCTGGTTGCGGCAGTCTATGAAAAACGCTGCTGCCGCCATATCGAGTTTGCCATCAAGAACCGACAGATGTGCACCAAGCTCATAATTCCAGCTTTTCTCTGGGCGATATGCCACGACCTCGTCTATATCGTAGGGCGTGCTCATGCCCATCTTAGACATTAGCTCCTGCTGCAACACTGTGCTGAACATCTGAGTGTTATACCCACCGGCCTTATAACCTTTGGAAACCGATGCATATACATTAGACCCCTCGAGCATCGGCAATTGCCACGACACCGATATTTTAGGAAGCACTTGAATAAATGAGCGATGTATGCGCCCCGTACCTCCCACCTCAAGCGGATGCGAGCCATAGAACTCAAGTGTACCGTCAGGCAACTTATGATAAGTATCATATCCCGTGGATGCATGAGTGCGATAACGCAGCGACACGCGCTCATAATCTACGCGCACTCCTGCTTCAAGCACAAAATCGGCCACTTTCAGCTTGCTGTCATGATACAAGGCCACTCCGAAGCCGGGCATACTGAAGCGACTGTCGAGCACAAAGCTATCATCATTCCATCGGGCTGGATAGTCGGGATTCATCTGATTGCGGTGACCGAGTATAAGTTTGTCTATGCCGTCGGCCTTGAATGTCACCGGAGCATCCATGCGCATTGTGCGCCAGAACGCAAACAGTCCGCCGAGCCAGTTGTAATCGCCCACATTGCCCTTGACTATAAAATCTTCCGTCAATATCCACTCCTTGCGTCGCTGCGTGAGAGTGAAGTAATCGTCGGGGAGAAAATCCTGGTCAAGGGTCATGTTGTCGTCGATATATTGCACAGCTGTCGATGACGCCACCGACACTTTCGCGCCACTCCACACTACCGACAAAGCATCAGTGAGCGAGTTGCGGCGATAAAAGCACGTGTCGTTGTGGGCCACTTTACCCGTCTCGAGTGAGGCATAGGGATATCCGCCCTGGCGCGACAGAGTGCCTGATAATGTATTGTCAATCGACACATGTCCGGTGGGGCGCCATGATGTTTTCCACCGCAGCGATCCCTGTCGCTCGCGGTCTATCTTATTGCCGGTATAACTGTTGCGGAAAAAGCCGTCGGTAGAGGTGTAGTAGCCGCTGACGCCCATTCCCAACGTCTGCGTCGGGCGCATATACACCGACGCAGCTGCGCGAAGCGAATTGCCACGCCCATACTCGGCCAACAGCCTCACACCCCGGTAGCGCATAGGCGATAGTGTGGTGATGTTTATGACTCCACCCATTGTGTTTCGGCCAAAAAGTGTGCTCTGCGGTCCGCGCAGCATCTCTATGTGGTCTATATCCACCAGGTCAAAGTCATAATTATCTTTATTCATAATAGGCACATTGTCAACCGTGAGCCCCACCACAGGCTGATCTATGCGTGTCCCCAGACCTCGCACATAAATTGACGACGTCATTCTCGAGCCATAGGCCGGCATATAGAAGTTAGGCGTAATCTCGCTTATTCCCTTCATCGACACTATATTATAACGCTCGATTTCGGCTCGGTCTATGGTTGTTGAGGCGGTTGCAGGGTCGCCTATGCCTACATTTCTCTTGAACGCACTCACTTCAACCTCTCGCAGACTCACCACGCAACTGTCGGGCACAAGCGCGGCATCGGTCTCCACGGCGCTCAAATGCGGCGTAAAAACTGACAGTAAAGCAGAAATGACAATGACCGGCTTCAATGACATATATTTCACATAGCAAAAGGCCGTAACCTTGCAAGAAAGCACAAAGTTACGACCTTATATGGAGAAGTCCTATAAACCGGGATGTTAAAATATTTAATAATTATTAAACCGCGGTGTCACTTTCATTCCCACCATCAGCCGGAGTGGAGTCTGTACTCTCTGTGGAACCTGCGAAAATCTTCGACAGATAGCGCTGTCGGATGTTCTCCATCAGCTCCCAGAAGTTAGGTACAAACAGTGTGCCGACAACAGCATTTACAGCCATGCCAAAGACCACTGCCGTGCCGAGCGACACTCGGCTTGCGGCACCGGCTCCTGTGGCGAATAGCATGGGCAACACACCAAATACAAAGGCAAGTGCCGTCATCATGATGGGGCGGAATCTTATGCGCCCTGCATCTTGAGCCGCTTGCCGCACCGGCACTCCTGACTTGCGGAAATCTATGGCATACTCCACAATGAGGATAGCATTCTTGGCTGCCAGACCAAGCAGCAGGATTATACCTATCTGCGTGTAGATGCTGATGCTCTGACTCATGAATATGCAGCCAATGATGGCACCCAATATTGCTGTAGGCATAGCCAGGACTACCGCAAGCGGGTCGGTCCACGATTCATATTGGGCGGCAAGCACGAGTATCGTGATGATGACAGCGAAGATCAGCACCACCGACACTGTTGTGCCCGCCTGAGTCTCCTGATATGCCTCACCTGTCCATGCATACGAATAATGCGAGCCGAGTGTTTCTTCCACAATTTCTTCCATCGCCTTTATCGCTTCCGATGAGCTGACTCCCTTGGCGGGGGTTGCTGTGACCGATGCAGTCGTGTACATGTTATAACGACTTACGTTGGCATCACCCATCGACGACTCAACGGTGGCAAACGACGAGAAGGGCACCATTTCACCGGCATCATTGCGCACGCTGAGCATGAGAATATCATCGGGGGTAGACCTCGCAGCTGCATTCGCCGACACATTGACCTGATAGGTGCGCCCGAATTCAACAAAATCATTGACGTAGGCACCGCCCATATAGGCCGACAGTGTGGAATTGATGTCGTTGAGAGTGAGACCGTAGAGCTTGGCACGGGCTCGGTCTATGTTCACTGCATACTGAGGCACCTGGCCTTCATAGAGCGTGGTTACACTTGCCAATCGCGGATCGGCCGATGCCTTATCCACAAGGCTCTGCACCGCATCATACATCTGTGCCGTACCATAATCCGATATGTCAAGCAACTGCATCTGCAGACCCGATGTATTGCCCAGACCTGGTATAGCCGGCGGATTGATGGCGAATACCACAGCTTCCTGTATATCGGCGGTCTTCTCTGACACCTTGGCGATTATATCATCTACGCCCTCGCCTTTGCCTCGCTCGCTCCACGGATCGAGCACCACAAACATCGAGCCGTAGTTGCTGCCGTTGCCGCCACCAATAAAGCTCATACCGGATATACTTATGATTGACTTCACGCCGGGTATGGACTGCACGCGCTCCTCAACCTCGCTCATCACTTTCTTTGTGCGGTCGAGCGATGCTCCTGTGGGCAACTGCACCGATGTCATGAAGTAGCCCATATCTTCTTGAGGAACGTAGGATGTCGGCCATCTGAAAAAGCCCCAGAATGCGGCCACGCAAATCAGAGCAAAAGCTCCGAGCGAAAGCACAGGGCGCCGCAGCATTGCTCCAACCGTACGGTCATAAAGACTTTCTGTAGCTCCAAAGCCCTTGTTAAACCACCGATAGAGAAAGAATCGCGGAGCCTTGGTCGGGCGTAGAAACAGGGCAGACATTGCAGGTGTGAAAGTGAGGGCATAGAAGCCCGAAAAGGCGGTCGACACTGCTATCGTTAGTGCAAATTGTTTGTATAGTTCTCCGGTGATACCACTGATGAAGGCTGTTGGAATAAACACCGCAAGCAGCACAAGCACCTCACCGATAATCGGCCCCTGCAGCTCCTTCATAGCCTTGACTGCGGCCTGACGCGGCGACATTTTTCCTTCGTCGACAATGCGCGCACAGTCCTCCACAACCACTATGGCATCATCGACCACAATGGCTATCGCCAGTACAAGGCCAAAGAGCGTCAGGGTGTTGAGCGTGAACCCAAGCAACTTCATAACCGCAAAGGTCGCTATCAGAGACACCGGTATTGTTATCATCGGTATCACCACAGCACGCCAGCTTTGCAGGAAGATCAGAATAATGACCATAACTATGAGTGTGGTCTCCACAAATGTCACCAATACCTCGTCGATCGACGAGCTTACAAACTCTGTCGTGTCGAGAATCACCTCGGCATGCACGCCTTCAGGCAAGTACTGCTCAAGCTCATTCATCTTCTCCTTCACAGCCTTGGCAACAGTGAGCGCGTTGGCTCCGGGGAGCTGATATATGCCTATAAGGCCGGCATCGGCGCCCGACACCTTCGACGATGCCTGATATGACTGCGAGCCCAGCTCTATGTCGGCAATATCGCGCAGATATAAAATAGATCCGTCGGCGCCGGTGCGGAGCACTATATTGCCGAATTCCTCGGGAGTCGACAGGCGCCCGCGGGCAGTGATCGTGTACTGGAACTGCTGGTTACTCTCCACCGGAGGAGCACCGACCTGACCGGCCGATATCTGCATGTTCTGCGAAGCTATGGCAGACTGTACGTCTTGTGTAGTAATGCCACGCATGCGCATCTTCTCAGGATTCAACCACACGCGCATACTGTATTCTCCGGCGCCGAAGGCATTCACTCCGCCCACCCCGTCGATGCGGGCAAGTTCGTCTACAATATTAAGCTGCGCATAGTTCGTAAGATAAAGCGCATCATACATTTTCGGATCATCGCTCTTGAGGGCGATAAACAATATGATATTTGACGACTCCGACATCACCGACACACCTTGCTGCTGCACAGCTTCCGGGAGCTGCGACTGGGCAAGAGCCACGCGGTTCTGCACCTTCACCGTAGCTTCATCGAGATCTGTGCCGGCTTCAAAAGTGATGGTGAGCTGATATGATCCGTCGTTGCTCGACGAACTGCTCATATACATCATTCCTTCTATGCCGTTAACCTGCTGCTCAATGGGCACACCTATAGTCTGTGCCACCGTGCTCGCATCTGCTCCCGGATATGTTGCCGACACGTTCACAGTTGGCGGAGTAATATCGGGGTACTGTGCCACCGGCAGTGACTGCACTATCACCAGACCTACTATAATCATGAGTATGGCCAGCACGGTGGCGAATATTGGCCTGTCTATAAAAAATCTTGAAAACATCCCTTGGCTGATTTATGCGGTTATACTTCAGATAAAACAGACTGCCGGCTTATTGCTCCACAGCCTTTACACGCATGCCGGGGCGCACCTTCAGCAGCGCCGATGTCACATAGCGGTCTCCGGGGCGCAACCCCGACTTCACTACTCGCATGGTATCGGCCACAAGCTGACCTACCTCCACCGGTGTGTAGGCTATCGTTGACGAATCTGTGACCGTATAAAGATATTTGCCTCTCTGATCGCTTGATATTGCGGCATCTTGTACCAATATGGCATTAGGATCAACAGCGTAGGGCAAATCTATCGTAAAATACATGCCTGCCTTCAGCTCATGATCAGGATTTTCCACACCCGCTTTCACGGTAAGTGTGCCCGTTGAAGTATCTACAGCAGGAGCCGTGTATGACAGATCGGCCGTATAGCCATGCGACATCTTGTCGGAGAAGCGTATGGGCATGCGGGTGTAATCGGCACCCAGACCGTTGTGGCGATCGGTGACTATTGACGCATATCGGGCGTCTTCTATAGAGAACACAGCCGTCATCTTGCTGTCATCATATATTGTGGCAAGCGTCACAGGAGATCCTGCGCCGGCAAGATATGTGCCTACATCGGCCGTGGGGTCCGACACAAGTCCGTCGAAGGGTGCTCGCACTGTGCAGTAGCTCAATGTTGTCTCGGCCGACTGCAGCGAGGCTTTTGCCGACGAAATAGCCGCCAGCGACTGCTCATAGTTGCTTCTTGCCTGCTCAACCTCCATCTTCGACACGGCATTGCTCTCCAATGCTTTTTTTACTGCCTCATATTGCCGCTGGGCATAGACATTATTTGCCTTCGAGGTCTCGAGGTCGGCTTTGGCACGATTGACCGCGTCGATGTATGGTTGCGACTCTATTGTAAAGAGTACCTGACCTTTACGCACGTATGTGCCGCCTTTATATGGCTTCGACGTAAGATATCCGTTGATGCGGGCTACCAGATTCACGGTCTGATTGGTGTAGAGATAACCCGGATATGTCTTGGTGAGTACGACTGAGTCTACTACCGGAGTTGCCACGGTCACGGTCATCGCCGGGTCTGCTGCTGCCTTACGGTCGCTCTTTGAGCATGACATGGCCGGCAAACACAATGCCAGCGCCGAGGCTGCGATGAAGATATTGAGTGATTTTTTCATAGCGCGGAGTTTGATGTATGTGTGTAGTATTAATTTCATTAAAAATCGGCTGCAGTCCATCCGCCGCCGAGGGCTTTATATAAATTGACAAGACTGATCAGTGCTTTGTATTTTGCTGTTATCACCGAGTTGCGGCTCTCGAGACACGTGAGCTGCGCATCAACCACGTTGACGAATGCCGAAAGGCGCAGTTTATACAAGTCAACCGACAGGCGCAACGCTTCGTCGCTCTGCGCCACCACCTCGTCGAGCGAGGCTATATATTGCAGATAGGCCATATAGCTGTTCATGGCATTATCAGTTTCTTCCACAGCCGTCAGCACCGTCAGGTTATAATTCTCTATATCGCTCTGCAGTTGCTCCTTGGCCGACGCAAGATTATACTTGCGGCTTAGTCCGTCGAATATAGTCCACGACAGAGTCGGCGCTACCGACCATGTGTAGCTGTTGCTCGTGAACAGGTCGCCGGCATTGTGGGCAGCGGTGCCTAACGAACCATTGATACTGAGCGACGGCAGGAAGTCTTTGCGGGCCATACCGGCTTGGGCTGCCGAGGCTATTATCTGCTCACGAGCCGCACGCACATCGGGGCGCCGCTCAAGTAGTTCCATCGGCATACCCGATGCAACGAGGTGTATATATTCTGGCATCGGCTTCTGCGGCTCAAGCACCGGATAGAGTGTCTGTGGATACTCGCCCAACAATACAGCTATAGAATTCATGGCAGCGCGGATGCTGCTCTGCAGGGCTGGGATAGATGCTTTCGTAGAGTAATAAACCCGCTTGGCCTGCGCTACGTCGAGCTTCGATGCCAGTCCGCTCTCATAGCGGGCTTCTGTCATCTTCATCACCTCAAGCTGATTGGTGCTGTGACTCAGCGCCACCTCCATCTGTGCCTGATAAGAACGCAGGCGGAAGTAGGTGTCAGCTATCTGCGCCTCCAGACTCAGCATCGTGCCGGCCCACTGGTCGCGACTGGCTCTGAAGAGCGCTTTGTCGGCCTTGGCCTGCGACGCTATTTTCCCGAAAATATCCACCTGCCAGCTCATGTCAACCGAGCCGCTCCACGCGCTGCTGCGTGATGTCGGCAGATTTTCATTGCCTGTGCGGCCCGACGCCTGCGAGCGCTGCCAGCCAAAGTTTGCTGTAACTGTTGGCAGCCATTCACCGCGGGTAGCGTTGAGTGTGTTTTTTGCCACTTCCATACGCTTGACTGCCATGAGCACATTATAGTTGTGCTCCACACCCTGCTCTATGAGTGAGTCAAGCAAGGGGTCGTCAAACGTGCGCCACCAAGCCTTGTCGACAGAACCGACCGGATCAAAGTAGCGTGCGTCGTCGTTTTGCCATGCTCCTGGCATACTCTTATCGAGATATCGGTCGCCTGTGTCGGCGCCGTCGGCATAAAGCGCCGGAACAGCCGCAGCTGCCGCCACCACTGTAGCCATAATTGTCTTTAGTGCATCCCTTTTCATAAATAATTCTATTGATAATCGCATGGCGGTGCCGTTTACACGCCACTATTTAAAGCATAAACGTCAACCACCTCGGCGACGTTTACACATCTTGCACTAATAATTGTTAATATTTTCCTCTAACAACCCTTCTCTTGACTCAGCACTGACCTCTATTCAAAACCTTTATACTCGCGATATGGCTCATTGAGATTCATATAATAGAAATTGTGCTGTCGCTGATGCGGCACATCAGGTATAGTCATATAATCGCCATATTTGTTGGCAAGATACTCCCGGGCCTGCGCATAACCACTCACCTGAGTGTCTTCAAAAACTATGGGGGTCGGCTCGCCCACTATGCCACGCGGCAACACACCCTTGGCACCGTCATCATGATCCACCACGAATGCCGATGTGTCGTAGTCGCATCGCGTCATGGCCTTGCGAAGTTTACGCTGTATCGATTCCTTGCTGTAGAGTGCCTGCGCCAACCGCGGCAACCAGCTCGACGGACCATGCCCGTGTTTATATGGGTCGCGGTAGACAAAGTAAACCATGCGCTGCAGGTATTTATAGTGCGCGAAATGCCACCACCGGGCGATGCAGCCCTCAGGGACACCGTCGAGCGGAAAGACATCGATATACACACCTCCAAGATAACTGATGTGCTTGCGCTCTATAAGCGTTGTCGACGCATTTTGCAACTTCGCAAAGGGGAAGGGATAATTGACATCGCGCTCGGCACATATCATTTCAATATCCTTGGGCAGCCACTCGTCGGCATGCGCTATAAGTCGGTCATAGTCGGGCCGGGGCATCGCTATGTCAAGATCGTCATCCCATGGAATGAAACCCTTGTGTCGCACCGCGCCAAGCAGTGTGCCTGCGGTGATGTAGTAGCGCAGTCCATGCTCGCGGCACACTTTGTCGACGACCTTAAGTGTTTCCAGAATTTTCAACTGCAGGGGGCGTATTTCGTAGGAGGCCATGGCGTGGAATGTGGTTATTGTGTTGGTTTTTTACAACAGATGGGCAGGCACTACGGCTGTCGCCCTCTCGAAGTCTTCAGGCGTGTCAAGCTCCATTGAAAACAAGTCGGTGGTGTCTATAGCCTTAAACACATGCCCCGATGGTATCAGGCGCTCAAAAGCCAACTCATAAAACATATTCTCCAGTCCCTCGCGCTCTATCATCTGCTCGAGTTCGGCAAACAACGCCGTGGAGTATGAAGCCGATATGTGCTCTATGCCCACCGACTCGCCTAAAGCCTCAGCCGGGTCACACTGCTTGGTGATTTTCAACGCATACATATCGCTGTCCACCACTATCTTCATCTCCTCCTCGCCCATGTCATGGCGGTTGAGGGCTATTGCCGGAGCGTCTGCGCGGGCCACTCGCTCTATCAGCGCCGGGTCGAGCAGTATATCGCTGTCAGCCAAGACAAACTCCTTACCGTCGACATACGGCCGAGTCATCCAAAGCGAGAAGATATTGTTGTTGTTGGCATAGTCGGCGTTGTCTATGAAAACTTTGTCAAGGCCCGGATAAAGCCGGCTGAGCTCATCGACAATCATGTCACCCTTATAGCCTGTGACAACAACCAGGCGGTCAATACCAGCACCGATCAGGGCATCGACTGTGCGCTGCAAAAGCGAGCGACCGCCCACGGCAAGCAGGCACTTAGGGCATCGGTCTGTTAGCGGGCGTAAGCGCCGGGCCATACCGGCGGCAAGAATCACACCTGTCATAATCTTTCGGTTATCAGGCGTTTTCGGTTGCCACTGCCACAATAGCATCAGCCACCGCACGGTTCTGCTCGGGGCGCCCGAGTGTGATGCGCAGATGTGTGTTGATGTCGGGCTCGTTCATAAACTTGATTTTATAATCCATGCCCGCCATAGCTTTCTGCAAACGCTCCTTCAGCTCTATCGGATATTTTACAAGGATAAAGTTGGCCTGCGAGTCATAGACCTTGAATCCGGGCAGCGCCTCCAGAGTCTCCTTATACATCCGGCGGTCATCATTCATTGATTTCGCTATAGCCCGATAGTGGCCTTCGCTCTTGAGCGCAGCGATAGCGATATCTTCCGACAAGCGGTTGTAGCCCAGATATTTGTTGCCATATTTTGCAAATGCCTTGTGGTTGTCGCCCATAAAGGCAAAACCCATGCGCAGGCCAGGCAGTCCATAGAACTTCGAGAGAGTGCGCACGATTATCAGATTGGGATACTTATCGGTCAATCGGCTTATATAGCTTGTGTCTTCGTTGACAAACGATGCGTAGGCCTCGTCGACAATCACCACTGTCTCTGCGGGCACATCTTCGAGCAGCGCGTCGAGTTCTTCCGGCGTGAGAGAGTTGCCGGTAGGGTTATTGGGTGACGCCAACAGCAGCACACGCGGCTTTTCCTCGGCCAGCATGCGGCGCAGCGCATCAAAGTCATACTTATATGTATTGCCATCTTCATACAGCGGATACTGCATGGTGATGCCGTTGATCTCGTCGGCTATCGACTTATAGTACCACCACGAGAACTTCGGGACAAGCATCTTTTTGTTGCCTTCGTCTGACGACAGATAGTAGTGCACGGCCTGCTTGAGGATGTCCTCGCCGCCGTAGCCCAGCATCACGCGGCTTTCGTCTATACCATATTGCTCGGCCAGATACACCGAGAATATGCTCTTCTTGCCTTCGTCATATATGCGGGTATAGAAGCAGAGTTTTTCGGGAGGAAAATTTTTGAGGGCCTCCACCACCTCGGGCGACGGAGCAAAGTTAAATTCGTTTCTATCAAGAAAATTCATAGCTATGTCTTGGATAAAGGGCCGCCACTGAAGCGTTGCGCCCAAGCATCCGCAAATTTAGCCATTTTTTCTTTACCCGCACACATCGCAAAAGCTTTTTTGATTATTTATCAAACAAGGGTGTCGACAGATAGCGGTCGCCGGTGTCGGGCAACAGCACCACTATTGTCTTGCCGGCGTTCTCTGCCTTACCCGCCAGATCAATGGCGGCATACAGCGCCGCCCCCGACGAGATTCCCGCCAGCACGCCCTCTGTATGGGCCAATAACCTGGCGCCCTCCATGGCGTGGTCGTCGCTCACTTTCACTATTTTGTCCACCACGGTAGCGTCATAGTTCGAGGGCACGAACCCAGCGCCTATACCCTGTATTTTATGCGCTCCGGCTCCCTCGCCCGACAGCACGGCGGATGTTTCAGGCTCCACAGCAACAGCCTCCACTGATGCCTTATGAGCCTTAAGTCCGCGGGCCACACCGCTCAGGGTGCCACCGGTGCCCACACCGGCTACAAACACATCTACCTCGCCGTCGGTGTCTTCCCATATCTCGCGTGCTGTGGTGCGCTCATGAGCCGCCGGATTGGCCGGATTGTCAAACTGGCGCATGATTACCGACCCGGGGTTCTCACTCTGTATCTTCTCGGCCATAGCTATCGCACCTTTCATGCCTTCGGCTCCGGGCGTAAGCACAAGCTTAGCCCCCAAGGCCGCCAGCAACTTGCGCCGCTCTATGCTCATGGTCTCGGGCATCGTCAGCACAAGTGTGTACCCCTTCACCACAGCCACCCAGGCCAGTCCTATGCCGGTGTTGCCGCTTGTAGGCTCTATTATCATAGCGCCGGGCTTCAGCTTACCCGTAGCCTCGGCTTCTTCTATCATTGCCAGCGCCACGCGGTCTTTCACGCTCCCGCCGGGGTTAAATGCTTCTATTTTAGCCAGCAGACGGGCCTTAAGCCCCTTTTGCTTCTCTATCTTTGTCAACTCAAGCAGCGGAGTGTGCCCCACAAGCTCCGTCAGCGACTTATATATCTTTGCCATATTTTTATTGATGTATTTACTTGTTGATTATCAGTTTTACAGATTCTCCGAGATTGTCACCTTTGAGCACTCGCCCTGAACCACGCGCGAGTTAGCCGGCACCGACTGCGTCAGCCACACGTTGCCGCCTATCACCGACCCTTCGCCCACTGTGATGCGCCCGAGCACCGTTGCGTTGGCATACACTGTCACGTTATCTTCCAATATCGGGTGGCGCGGCAGATTCACAGGATGCCCGCTTTCGTCGTAGGTGAAGTGGCGAGCACCAAGCGTCACACCCTGGTATATAGTGACATGACTACCGATGATGCACGTCTCGCCTATCACCACACCGGTGCCGTGGTCTATCGCAAAATGGTCGCCAATCGTAGCTCCCGGGTGTATATCTATGCCCGTCAGCGAGTGAGCTTGCTCTGTGATCATGCGGGGAATCACAGGTATGCCGAGTTCCACCAGAGCATGCGCTATGCGGTAGTGCACCATTGCAGTCACCACCGGATAACTCAGTATTATCTCTGCATAATTCTTCACCGCCGGGTCGTTGTCGGCTATCGCCTGCACGTCGCTGTAGAGCAACCTCTTTATCTCAGGCAGCTTCACCAGAAATTGTGTTGCCAGGCTGTAGCCCTGCTGCTCTGCCTCGGTCTCCTCGCGCTTGGTATCAAACAGCAGTGCATGACCTATTTCGCGGTATAGATGATCATGCAGCAACTCCATATCCACGCCTATGAAGTAACGACGTATCTCCTCGGTAGCCCGCGGCCTGTCGAAGAAATCGTGGAACACAATGTCTTTCACCAACCGCACCACCTCGCGCAGCGCGTCGACCGACGGATAGTGACCTTCGCCTCGTGGTTGCATACGCTTTTCGTCGTCGGTCTGCCGCGACAACTCATCAGTAATCCGCATCAGTGTCTCCTCTGTGCGGTCATTAATCTTATGCTGTGAATTTGTTTTCATATTCTTCACTATATATCCACAAAACCAAACAACCGACTTCCCTTTTTTGTTTACCCCCGTCAAAACAGTTAGTCTCTACGTGCTCTACCACCTTTCCCCGCCAACCAATTGCGCGATTTAGAAAAAGTTGCTAATTTTGCATCGTGGCGTATAGCGCCATTACACAACATCGCCATATACTACACATATATAATATATATTGTAATGTTACTCCCCGACCCCGACTTCATCAACATATTCTTCTCTCTCCTGCGGTCTGGCCTCTACGGCACACCCATCCCTGCCTCCCATCTCCCCGCCAGCATTAATTGGGATGCAACTATCGCTTTTGCTAAAAAGCAGGCCGTATATGGCGTTATCATAGACAGCATCCAGTTCCTGCCCCGGCATCTGCACCCGTCGGCAGCCATTTCAGCCGAGATGAACAAGTTTGCCCTGGGTCTTATCCAGACCAATCTCATCGTTGACAGCACAGTCGCCCGACTGGTGAGATTTCTTAATAAATACGACATCCACGGCGTTCTGCTCAAGGGCCAGGGCGTTGCGCGCTACTACCGTGTGCCACAGATGCGCCAATGCGGCGACATTGACTTCTACGTCGGCAAGTCGCAGTATAATAAAGCCAAGGAACTCTGCCGGGAGATAATTTTAAAAGATAAAAAAGCAGGCGAGGAAAACGACCATCATTTCGTCTTCTCCATGGGCGGTGTTTCCATCGAGCTCCATCGCATCGCGTCTAAAGTCGACTCACCCTTCCGCAAAAAACGATTTCAAAACTGGCTTGTCGAGCAGCTTGAGCACTCCCCAATCCGCAGGACATTGACCATCGACAACACCGATATCACCCTTCCTTCCTATGATTTCGACGCTATGTTCATCTTTTATCATGCCTGGCGTCACTTCATTTCAGGAGGAATCGGATTACGCCAACTCAGCGACTGGGCCATGATAATTCACTCTCATGCAGCCGACATCGACACTGATAGCCTCATAGAAAATATCCGCCGCTTTGGCCTGACCACCGGCTGGAAACTCTTCGCTTGCATAGCCGTCGATTATCTTGGCGTCGCCGAAGATAAAATGCCGCTTTTCGACCCCTCTTATCGCAAAAAATCAAAAAAAATCATGAGGGATATTATCGATGGTGGCAATTTCGGATATTACGCCAAAGAATATGAGCGGACACCTATCCGCGCTTATGGCCTATGGCAAGGATTAGGCAAAGTGCGCAATATCACTGGCTATTACATATCCCGATTCCCCTTGATCCCTGTCGAATCTACATTCCACTACTTCCATCACCTGTTTTTCGGAACAATTGCCCTGACAAAACGAACCTTGCACCGACACAAGAATTGAAACGCTTCATTTCATATCTCCGCTACCTACGGCACATCACCGCCGGCTTCCACAGCATCACCGCCCTACGCACAATCCTCGGCATAATCCGCGTAGCCCTGATGCTCACCTTCATCTGGCTGAGCAAGACCGCCATCGACTGCGCTACAGGGCGGCTCACGGCTACCACCGCTTCACTCGCCACATGGTTTGCCCTCATGGTTGCCTGCATGCTCGCCGACGTCGCCATCTCGCAGATCGTCAGATACATCGAGACGCGCACGACTATGCGCATGAACAACATCGTCAACCGCCGTCTCTTCAACTACCTGATGACAATGCCACTCGTCAACGGCAGGCAAGGATTCCACAGCGCCGACATGATCAACCGCCTCACCCTTGATGTCCGCACCGTCACCACCTTCGCCCTCGCCCAGCTCCCCACCATCATCGTCATGGCCGTGCAGCTCATCGCCGCCTTCGCCTTCCTCGCCTGGCTAAACCCCTACCTCGCCCTCGCTCCCGTCATCATCATGCCCCTGTGCGTCCTCGCCAGCAAACTCTACTTCCGCCGACAGCGCCAGCTCACTGCCCGCATACGACAGGCAGAGAGCGACATCAACGTCACCATCCAGGAAGGCCTCAAGCACCGCATCGTCATCCGCACCCTCCAGTGCATCAGCGAAATCGATCGGCGACTCACTTCCACACAGCAGCAGCTCGACAACACCAATCACCAACAGGCCCGACTCACCATCACCAGCGGAGCCTTAGTGCGCCTCGGCTTCATCCTCGGCTACCTCACAGCCTTCGGCTGGAGCATCTTCAGCCTCAAAGCCGGCATCATCACCTTCGGCACAATGTCGGCATTCATTCAACTCGTCAGCCGCATCCAGAACCCCATCGCCAACCTCGCAGGCTACATCCCCACCTTCATCTCCACCTCCGTCGCCGTCGACCGTCTCCGCGAGATCTACGCCCTCACTCCCATCACCACAGAGGTCCAACACGATGCATCAGCACCCCTCACATCCGCCGGCATCCGCGTCAGCGACGTCACCTTCCGCTACGACACCGACGACGCCAACATCATCACATCCTTCAGCCACGACTTCAAGCCCGGCAGCCGCACCATGATCGTCGGCTCAACAGGCGCCGGCAAAACCACCCTCATCAAGCTCCTACTCGGTCTCCTCAAGCCGCACACCGGCAGCATCGAACTCTACACCGTTGGCCACACCCAACCCATCGACAGCACCACCCTCGCAAACTTCGTCTACGTGCCCCAGGGCAACACCCTGCTCCACGGCACCATCCGCGACAACCTCCTGCTCGCCAACCCACAAGCCACCGACCAACAGATCGCCGAAGCCCTCCACATCGCCGTCGCCGACTTTGCCTACACACTCCCACTCGGCCTCGACACACCCTGCGACGAAGTCGGCGGAGGCCTCAGCGAAGGCCAGGCGCAGCGCATAGCCATCGCCCGAGCGCTACTGCGACCTGGCACAATACTCCTGCTCGACGAATTCAACAGCGCCCTCGACACCGCCACCGCCGCCACCCTCATCGAGCGCCTCACAACCAGCCGCCCACACGCCACAATCATCATCATAGCCCACCACCACACTACAATCGCCCCCTACTGCCCCAACATCATCACCATCCCTACCCCCCAACAAGCTTGACAATGCTTATCCCTTAACCGAAGCTTGCTGAGTGATAAGATTTATCTATCTACCTATTACACCTTACCGGGGCGGTTTTGGCGTAAAAAAACGGGGTTGAGAAAAGTTAATTTCAAAAAATTTGCATAGTTCGCGGAAAATCACTTACTTTGCACTCTGTTTCGCGGCTCCTCCTTAAAAGCCGTCGGGAAAGATGCGCCCGGCAGCGATATGAGAATGAGATGGCGGCCGCCGTAACCAGCTATAGTTTAATCGAATTAACAAGAAGATAAACCATTTTAAACAGCCATGTCAAAGATTTGTCAAATCACGGGCAAGAAAGCTATGGTGGGCAACAACGTTTCGCACTCGAAGCGCCGCACCAAGCGTAAATTCAATGTCAACCTTTTCAACAAGAAATTCTACTGGGTTGAGCAGGGTGTATGGATTACACTCACTATCTCGGCTTCAGGTCTGCGCACTATCAACAAGCTCGGCCTCAACGCCGCTATGAAGCAGGCCCGCGACAAGGGTTATTTAACTGATATCAAACTCTTAGAATTCTAATCAACGATGGCAAAGAAAGCAAAAGGCAATCGCGTGCAGGTAATCCTTGAATGCACCGAACATAAAGCAAGTGGTATGCCCGGTACTTCGCGTTACATCACAACCAAGAACCGCAAGAACACCACCGAGAGACTCGAGCTTAAGAAATACAACCCCATCCTTAAGCGTGTAACCGTTCACAAAGAAATTAAATAATACCCCTGACAAATGGCAAAGAAAACCGTCGCATCACTGCAGAAAGGCGAAGGCCGCACCTATAGCAAGGTCATCAAGATGGTGAAATCCGCTAAAACCGGCGCTTACGTCTTCGAAGAAAAAATGGTTCCCAACGACGCCGTTAAAGATGCCCTCAAGTAATCTCGGCCCTATCCATTTTCTTCATACACATTTTTGACATTTTGGGTTTCGCAGCCTTTGCGGCGCGACTCCCGCAAAAATATTACAGCATCCCTGTCGACTTCTCGCAAGTTGCAGGGATGCAGTAGTTTTAAGGCCAAGCTGTCGAACACTTCAGACAACAAAAACTAAAGCCGACTCCCTGCTATGGAAATCGGCCTTGCAACTATCGAGCGGTAGACGGGGCTCGAACCCGCGACCCTGAGCTTGGGAAGCTCATGCTCTACCAACTGAGCTACTACCGCAGACTTGCGACCGGCACTTGCGACCGGCCTGCTGCATCAAAATTTCTTTTGATGCAGCAAATTTACACCTTTTCTGCAAGCTGTGCAAATGCCCGGTGCTATTTTTTACGGCCTTGACTTGCTTATCAATCTCCAACAAGACGATGTCACAGTCTCATATCCACTCTACAATCACATTTCTCTTGCTAATGCTGCTGCCGGGCTTTTCATCGGCAAAAGCAGCCAACCGCAATCTCTCTGACGCCAATATCGTGGGCCACGTTGTGGAAAACGAAACCGACGAACACCTGGCCGGCGTGTCTATACGTCTGCTCGGCACACCATACGGGGCTTCGACCGACGCTTCGGGCCACTACTCCATCACCAACATCCCCGTAGGCGAATACACTATTGAGGCTTCATTTTTAGGATACGCTTCGCAGCGACGCAAAATTTCTGTGGTGGCTGACCGCACTGTTGAAATCAACTTCACGATATCGCCCGATGCCTTTATGCTTGATCAGGTAGTCGTCACCGGCAACCGCAATGAGGTTCGGCGCCGCAACGCTTCTTCGCTCATAAGCGTCACAGGTGCTCCGCTACTTGAAATGGTGGGGGCGGCATCGCTTGCCGACGGTCTGAACTTCCAGCCGGGAGTGCGTGTGGAGAATGACTGTCAGAACTGCGGCTTCACCCAGGTGCGCATCAACGGTCTCGACGGCCACTATTCGCAGATACTGATGAACTCGCGCCCGGTGTTTTCGGCTCTTGCCGGCGTCTACGGACTCGAGCAGATACCGGCCAACATGATTGAGCGCGTAGAGGTGATGCGTGGTGGTGGCTCGGCCTTGTTCGGCTCATCGGCCATAGGCGGCACAATCAACATTATCACAAAAGACGCCATGGAGAATGGCGCCGACGTGTCGCATACTCTTACATCGGTAGGGATATCCGGTGCGCTCGACAACAACACCACAGCGTCGGCATCGGTGGTGGGCGACAACAACCGCATAGGCATCTTCCTCTTCGGCCAAAACCGCGTGCGCGACGGATATGACCACGACGGCGACGGATACACTGAGATTCCGGCCCTGAAGTCGCAGACCATGGGCTTCCGCTCCTTCCTGCGCACAAGCGAGCTGTCAAAACTCACGGCCGAGTATCACGGCACTCACGAGTGGCGCCGAGGCGGCGACAACATCGACAAACCTGCGCATGAGGCCATGGTTGCCGAGCAGACCGAACACAATGTGCACGCTGTGGATCTCACTCAGGAGTTCTGGAACTCGAGTCGCTCAAACCGCTATGTGACCTTCGCGTCGATGCAGCACACGGGTCGCAACAGCTACTACGGCAGCGAGCAAGACCCTGATGCATACGGCACCACTACCGACCTGATGGTTGTGGCCGGCGCCCAGTATGTGCACTCTTTTGACCGGCTGTGGTTTATGCCGTCGGAGTTCACCGCCGGGCTGGAATATTCTTACAACTACCTACACGACAAGACCATCGGCTATGACCACGACGTGGTCCAGCGGGTGAACATCTACAGCGCCTATCTGCAGAACGAATGGCGCACCGACCGCTGGGGCTTCCTCATCGGCTGCCGCGTAGACAAGCACTCGTTTATCCATAACCCCATCTTCTCGCCTCGCGCCAACATACGCTTCAACCCGAGCGACAATCTCAACTTCCGCCTATCATACTCGAGCGGTTTCCGTGCTCCGCAGGCATACGACGAAGACTTTCATATTGCCGTTGTCGGCGGCGAGCGTGTAGTCACCGTGCTCGCCCCCGGGCTCAAGCAAGAAAGCAGCAACAGTGTGAGCGGCTCTATGGACTTCTATCACACCTTTGGCAACGTGCAGACCAACCTCATGGTCGACCTTTTCTACACCAATCTCAGTGATGTATTTGTGCTCCGCAACCTCGACATCACCGATGCCGCCGGCAACGCCGTGATAGAGCGTACCAACGGCTCGGGGGCCTATGTGGCCGGTGTAAACGCCGAGGCCAAAGCCATCTTCCCACGCAGGGTGCAGCTGCAGGCAGGTATCACACTGCAGCGCAGCCGCTACAAGACACTCGAATACTGGAGCGACAACGAAGCCATCCCACCTGTGCGCCGCATGTTCCGCACCCCTGATGCCTACGGCTATCTCACCCTCTCCTATTCGCCAATAACGTCCTTGCAGCTATCATTATCAGGCACATATTCAGGCTCAATGCTTGTGCAGCATCTCGCAGGTTCGGGAGTGCCAGTAGACGAGGCTGTGACGACGCCGTCGTTTTTCGACGCAGCCTTCCGCGTGAGCTATGACTTCAAGATTTTCAATCACGCACGTCTGCAGGTCAATGCCGGCATCATCAATATCTTCAACAGCTATCAGAACGACTTCGACAAAGGCTATCTGCGCGACTCGGGCTATATCTACGGCCCGACCACCCCGCGCAGCCTCACAGTCGGTCTTAAACTGCACATCTGACAGATATTTACTTGCGTAATTGAAAAAAAACATTTAAATTTGCACTCCAAATTGCGTCAATTATAATAGAACAAACATCATACGGCAATGAAAAGAACATTTCAACCTTCTAACAGAAAGAGAGTTAACAAGCACGGCTTCCGTGAAAGAATGTCTACAGCCAACGGCCGCAAAGTACTTGCCCGCCGTCGTGCCAAAGGCCGCCTGCGCCTCACTGTAAGCGACAACATCGCAAGCAAGTAAGAAACTCTTCCGAGCCATCTGCGGATAAAAAACACAGATGCGCAACGAGGGCAGGGTCATCATATAGCACCCCTGTCCTCGTTGCGTGTTATTTATATCCGCCAGCCACATCATCATCACAGACACCACAACAATGTCGCGCAAACGCAAAGAACTCCCTGAACTGCAAGGTGTGCACATCTCAGACGTCGCTGCCGAAGGCAACAGCATTGCCCGCATCGACGGCATGGCCACGTTTATACCCTTCGGCGCTCCAGGCGACGTAGCCATAGTGAAACTCACCCGCAAGAAGAAAAGCTACGCCGAAGGCCGCATCGTAGCCCTCGAGCAACCTTCACCACTACGCGTGGCTCCACGATGCAGTCATTTCACAGTATGCGGCGGTTGCCGCTGGCAGCACCTCCCATATAATTTCCAGCTGGAGTGCAAGCAACGCCAGGTCACCGACGCTCTCGAGCGCATCGCCAAGATTGAGCTGCCGCAAGTGTCGCCCATCCTCGGCTCGGCAAACATCTGGGAGTATCGCAACAAGATGGAGTATACCTTCTCAAACCGCCGTTGGCTCACACGCGAGCAAATGCTGTCGGGCGAGGAGTTCACCGACCGCGACGGCGTAGGCTTCCACATTCCCGGAGCCTTCGACAAAGTGCTCGACATTGACGAGTGTCACCTGCAGGACCACCTCGGCGACCGCATACGTCTGTTTCTCAAAAATTACGCCCTCACCAACGGTCTGAGCTTCTATGACCTGCGCGAGCAGCGCGGCCTGATGCGCACTCTGATGATACGCATCGCATCGACGGGCGAGACTATGGTGGTGCTCTCCTTCGGCGAGGATAACGCAACTGACATCAAACGTGTGCTTGATGCCCTGCGCGAAGCCTTCCCCGAACTTACATCGCTGATGTATGTGGTGAACCTCAAAGTCAACGACACTATTGCTGATCAGGATGTGCTCCTGCACAGCGGCATGCCTTACATTGAGGAAGAAATGGAGGGACTGAGATTCCGCATCGGCCCAAAGTCTTTCTATCAGACCAACTCGCGCCAGGCATACGAGCTCTACAAGGTGGCGCGCGACTTCGCAGCTCTCACCGGCAAGGAGCTGGTATATGACCTCTACACAGGCACCGGCACAATAGCCAACTTCGTGAGCCGCAAGGCTGCCCGCGTGATTGGCATTGAATACGTGGCCGACGCCATTGAAGACGCCAAAGTCAACTCGCGTGTCAACGGCATCGACAACACCGAATTCTTTGCCGGAGACATGAAAGATGTGCTCACCGACGACTTCATAGCCGCCCACGGCCGCCCAGATGTGATGATTGTGGATCCCCCACGCGCAGGCATGCACGCCGACGTCGTGCAGGTGATTCTCAACGCCCGCCCCGACCGCATCGTGTATGTGAGCTGCAATCCGGCCACACAGGCCCGCGACCTGGCAATGCTCGACAGCCATTACAGCGTCGATGCCGTGCAGCCGGTAGACATGTTTCCCCACACTCAGCATGTGGAGAATGTCGTGCGGCTGACCCTGAGGACCGAGCCTAAAAAGCAGGAGGTGGTGCAGCAGCTGAGCTGAGACTCGAGTTGTAATAGCGCGGATCGCCAGTGACCTCACGCCCGACAAATGGAGGCAGATCACCCAACGACGCATCCTCCGACTCCAGTTCAACCTCAGCGACAACAAGCCCCTCCAGAGCGCCGTGGAAGCGGTCAACCTCCCATAGTAAGGCGCCAAAAGGCACAAGATAGCGGGTCTTGGCAATCACGGTTCCCTCGCAGCAAGCCATCATGCGGCGCGCATCATCTACGGGCACGTGATACTCCCATTCGTCGCGCACAGCTCCGCAATTTGCGCCCTTCACGGTCAGGAAAGCGTCGTCACCGGCAATGCGCACTCTCACGGTTGCTTCCTTGCGCCGGCTCAGATAACCCTGCTCAAGCTCCAACGCGGCATCAGCCAATGCGACGTAGCTGTCATCCAAAACAAGAAATTTTCTCTCAATTTCCTTTGCCATAACGATTTGTTATATAATCGACAGACAATCTTTATCGACTATCCTCTGCAAATATAAGCATTATTTGATGAACGCAATAATAAAGACTCTTTTTTGCCTGCTTGTAGCAATGACCTCAGCTGTGGCATCACGCGCCGACGACGGTTCGTGGGTATTGCGCGGCATCGTGCGTGACTCTGTCACGCTCGAACCCATAGGCTGGGCGTCGGTGATGGCATCAGGCACATCGTCGGGTGTACTGACCCGTGAAGACGGCACATTCAACATACGCATTCCTGCCGGATGCAAGAGTCTGAGTGTCACATCAATCGGATACAATAAACAAGTTCTGCCCATCAAGCGCAACTCTATAAACATGCTTGCGATACACATGATACCCTCTGAGTATCAGATGCAGGAACTCGTTGTGACTAAGAAAAAAGAGCACTATTCCAAGCGAAACAATCCGGCCGTAGACTTTGCCGAGCGCATCCGCAGTTCGGCAAAACTCACCGACCCGCGGCGAAACGAAGACTACAATTACCGCAAGTATGAGCGCATGACAATGGGCGTCAGCGACTTCCAGCCCGACCGCGATTCTACAAAATTTTTCAACGAAGAGTTTGTGCGCCGCCATGTCGACACCTCGGAAGTCAGCGGTAAGCCCGTACTCACTTTCTCGATAAAAGAAAAGACTGCCGAGAACCACTACAGCCGCACTCAGGGTGAACGCGAATATGTGACCGCCACCAGATCAGAGGGCATCGACGAACTCATCGACCCTCGCATGCTCGAAGGCATCATCAGCGACCTGCTGCGCGAAGTGAATCTATATGAAAATTCGATAGCCCTGATGCGCAACCGGTTTGTCAGTCCCCTATCGGCCATCGCCCCCGAGTTTTATAAGTTTTATCTTTCTGACACCGTTATCGTCGACGACGAGCGGTGCATTGTGCTCACATTCGTGCCACGCGTGTCGGAGACAATGGGCTTTGTGGGCCAGATCTATGTTCCTGAAGGCGACTCCACCATGTTTATCAAGAAGGTTTCGATGCGTGTGCCTCAGCATATAAACCTCAACTTTGTCGACAAGCTATATCTGATGCAGGAATATAAGCGCGCCGACGACGGCTCCCGCCTCAAGACCCGCGATGATCTTGTAGTCGAACTGAAGCTCATTGGCAAGCAGGGACTGTATATGCGCCGGAGCACCATCTTCGACGACCACAACTTTGAACCGTCGACACGCCCAGACCTCTTTAAATCAAAAGGCGAAATACACTTTGCGCAGGATGCCGAGACCCGCGACTCTGTCTACTGGGATCAGGCACGCCGCATAGATCTGCCCCGCGGCGAGGCCTCAGTGAGCAAACTCATGCAGGAGTTGCGCAAACGCCCGCTATTTTATTGGACTGAGAAAGCCTTCCTTGCCGTGTCCGACGGTTACATCTCCACCGCCTCAAAAGGCCGCAGCAAGGTCGATATAGGCCCCATATTGTCACTCGTGAGCCGCAACTCCATCGAAGGCTGGCGATTCAGGGTCGGCGCACTAACCACAGCGCAGCTGAGCAACCGATGGTTTGGCCGCGGATATCTGGCCTACGGCACCAAGGATAAGAAATTCAAGTACCGGGCAGAGGCCGAGTATTCGTTTATCGACAAGAAGCGCCATGCCAAGGAATTCCCTGTCCGCTCAGTGAAAGTCTCGCATCAGTATGACACCAACCATCTGGGAGCCGACTTCATCTTCACCAATGCCGACAACCTTTTCCTCATCTGGAATCGCATAGAGGATAACCTCATTAACTATAAGCACACCTCGCGAGCCGACTTCACATACGAGTGGGACAACCACATATCCTTCGTAGCCGGCGTTGAGCATCAGCGCCAGGATGCCACCGTCTATGTGCCATTTGTCAACGGCTTCGGCACAAACTTCAACCGCTACCACCAGAATATCCTCGACCTGCAACTGCGCATCGCCCCGGGCGAAAAATTCGTGCAAACAAAGGATGAGCGCATCCCCATCAATCAAGACTCACCCGAAGTGCTGCTGCGCCACATGATATCACCCGCCGGTGTCCTCGACAATATGTTCACCCTCAACCGCACCGAACTCAGCTACCGCCAGCGCATCTGGCTGTCGGCCTTCGGTCACTTCGACATCCTTGTCAAAGGCGCGCATATCTGGAGCCGCACACCCTACCCCAATCTTATATTACCGGTAGCCAATACTTCATACACCATCATGCGCGAGAGCTTCTCGCTGCTCAACCCCATGGAGTTTCTCTTCGACAGCTCGGTAGAGTGGCACTGGTATTACCGCGCACACGGCGCAATGCTCAACTATGTGCCCTTCATCAAGCGCTTCAATCTGCGCGAGGTCATAAAGTTCCGCGGCGTGTGGGGACGTCTCAGTCATAAAAACGACCCTAACTACAGCCCGGATGTTTTCCGCTTCCCTGCCGAGGCAATAGCCACGAGAATGAACGGAGGCGGCCCCTACATGGAGATCGCCGCTGGCATCGAGAACATCTTCCACTTCTTCGAGCTGGAATATGTGTGGCGACTGAGCTACCGCGGCATAGCCGGCACATCAGACCACGGTCTGCGCGTAGGCTTTAACCTCACATTCTGACATCACCGACGATTTTAACAGAGATTAACCACAGTTCACCCCGCCGCTTGGATAAAAATGTTGTAATTTTGAACTGCCTAAACCGCTCCGCAGGCCAATAACCTTGCGAGCGTGAGTTTCCCTATACCATTACCTGTTTTCACCGTCACAATGATTGCTTCAATGCTCCTTGTCTTCGTGCTGGGCTATCTGCTGATAGCCTCAGAGCACGTGTTGCGCATCAACAAAGCCACCTTCGCACTTGTAATGTGCGGTCTGCTGTGGGCTATCTACGCTTTATGCACTCACAATCCCGAGACCAACCACAATCTGGTCATCGCCCTGGGCGACACCTGCGAGATTGTGGTCTTCCTCATCGCTGCCATGACCATCGTAGAACTCATCGACCGCTACGGTGGCTTCAACATCATCGTCAGGCGCATTCACGCCTCCGACAAGCGCAGGCTGATGTGGATTCTCGCTTTCGTGTCATTCTTCATGTCATCGATTCTCGACAACATGACCACAACCATCATCATGGTGATGATGCTGCGGCGCATGCTTGCCAACTACAAGGAGCGCTGGCTGTTTGCCTGCGTCATAGTAATCGCCGCCAACAGCGGCGGCGCATGGTCGCCCATCGGCGACATCACCACCATCATGCTGTGGATGAAAAACTATGTGTCATCAGTCGACCTCATCGTCAACCTCATCGTGCCCTGCATCGTGTCGGTTGTCGTGCCCTGCCTCATAGTGTCGCGCTGGATATCACCCACAGCAATGGAGCCCCTCAACTCTCAGGATACCCGCATAGGATATGAGATTTCGCAGCACCATCGCGGCCTCAGCCGCCTCATACTGTGCTGTGGCGTAGGCGGGCTGCTTTTCGTGCCGGTCTTCAAGGCTGTCACCGGTCTGCCTCCCTACCTCGGCCTGCTC
>CAZAME010000015.1:0-27303 GCA_964486445.1 uncultured Bacteroides sp.
GTGTGAGTTCGAATCTCATCTCGGACACTTTCGGAATCCGCAAAAGATTATTTTTCAATCTTTTGCGGATTTCTCTTTTTCACCATATCTTGTTTGCAAAATATATAACTCGCCTTCTCTATTAACCATGATTTTTTTGTATATTCGCAGAATATAAATCCACAAGTAACGCTGAATGAAATTTGCTGATATTCATTGCCATGATGATATAAAAGATCGGTTGCGGGCCATGGTCGACGATCGCAGATTGCCACATGCCCTACTGCTTGAAGGCCCTGAGGGCACGTCGAAGATGATGTTGGCCCGGGCATTCGTGCAATATCTGCACTGCACAGGCCGACAGCCCGGCGACACCGACTCATGCGGCCGTTGCCCCTCATGCCGTCAGCACGAAAGTTTCAATCACTCCGACACGTTCTATAGCTTCCCCGTAGTTAAGAAAGGCGATTTCTCAGTCTCCGAAATGTTTATAAAGGAGTGGAAAGTCATGCTGGCAGAGAATCCTCTGATGCCGTTCACTAAGTGGGCAGAGCTGCTTGACAACATCAATGCCCAGCCAAAAATATATGTAAACGAAGGGCAGGAAATCATCCGCAAACTCAATGTAACCGCAGTAGCATCAGACCACAAGGTAGTATTAATGTGGCTTCCCGAAAAAATGATGCCACCGACTGCCAACAAAATACTCAAGGTAGTCGAAGAGCCCTTTGCCGACTCTATGTTTGTTATGGTGAGCGACACACCACGCGATATCCTCCCCACCATCTATTCGCGCCTGCAACGCATAAAGGTACCAAGATACACCGACGACGAAGTTGCAGCATTTCTCCGCGACAATGCTGCCGTTGACCCGGCAATGGCCGATGACATCGCCCGGCTCAGCGATGGAAATCTCAATAAAGCAATGTCGCTTATAAGCGTCAACGACTCGGCATCGCAATGGCTTGAGCTCTTTGCCACACTCATGCGTCTTGCATATCAGCGCAAAGTGCGTGAACTCAAGGGCTGGAGCACCGACATCGCCGCTCTCGGCCGCGAACAGATCATGGCATTCCTGGCCTATTGCGAGCGACTGGTGAGGGAAAACTTCATTCTCAACATCAACACTCCGCAGCTCAATGCCCTCACAAGTGCCGAGACTGCATTCTGCTCACGATTCTCGCCATTTATCAACGAGCGCAATGTGCTGCGCATAAAATCGTTGTTCGATGTAGCCATAGAAGACATCGCCGCAAACACCAACAGCAAGATCGTGCTTTTTGATGTGGCAGTGCGCATGTGTATGCTCATACGCCTTTAGCGATTCACTATCCACAAGTCATCACAATGTTCCTCCGACAGATTGCAGCAGCCTATTGCGCTCCGGCCGAAATCGATAATCTCGGCCGCTATTGTTTTGTCTTTCCGAACCGACGAAGCAGCCTGTTCTTCAGGCGATATCTGCTCGACGAATTCAACCGCCTGGGGCGCCCGGCGTTTATCCCCTCCTTCACCACCATCAGCGACCTTGTAGCCAGATATTCTCAAGGCGTCGAAGCCTCGCGCTACGAGCAACTGTTTGCTCTCTACGAAAGCTACCGACGCGTGCTTGATCGCCACGGGCGCAGTGAGCAACTCAGAGACTTCGATCGCTTCAGGTTCTGGGGTGAAATGATTCTCAACGATTTCAACGACATCGACCGCTATCTTGTTGATGCCGACAAGCTTTTCACCAACGTCACGCGCCTTAAGGAAATCAGCGCCGACTATCTCACCGATGAGCAACGCGAAATAGTCGAACGATTCTGGGGAGAAGACGACCCTATGCTTAACAACGCCGGTCAGCGCGTCGACATATTCTGGAAGCACACAGCTACCGATAACGACGATAGCTCGCTGCGTGCGCGCTTTCTTAGTCTGTGGGAACTGCTGAGTGACCTCTATCACGAATTCCGCGCCACACTCAGCCACCGGAAACTCAACTACAGCGGCATGGCCTACCGCGAAGCCGCCGAAAGAATACGCCACATTCAGCCCGACGAATTACCTTATAAAAGATATATTTTCGTAGGCTTCAATGTGTTGTCGAGCAGCGAGCTCAAGATCTTTGAGCGACTGCAACAATGCGGCATGGCCGATTTTTATTGGGATTTTGCATCACCGGCATTCTACCGTCGCAGCTACCCCGAAGTCAGGACCTACGCCGACGTGCGCGCCGACATGATTAACCGCAATAATAGTGCCACACGCTTCATCGGCCGCAATGTATTGCGCTTTCCCTCACTCTATCCGCTGCCACTCGATCTTAACTTCGACGCACAGACCGACCGTAGTATCAACGTTTTAGCCGTGCCAGGCAACACAGTCCAGACAAAAGAAACCGAAAGAATTCTGAGCGATGCCGTGCACAATGGCGACATCCCACACCCCGATGATGCCATCAACACCTGCGTGGTTGTCAACGATGAAAGTCTCTTTGTGCCGCTGCTACATTCACTCCCCGAAACCATCGGTGCAGTCAACATAACCATGGGTTTACCCAAGCGCCACACCGAGACGGCCACTCTTATGTCCGGAGTCTTCGGCCTTCATGCCCGCGCACGCAATGTTGCAGGCCGCAAAAGTTATTTCTTTGAAGATGTGCTCGCTCTGCTCAATAACCCCATAGTTCTCGCCATTGCCCCGGCCGACAGCTTCAGCCTGCGCACACACATGGTCACAGGCCATCTGTTCACCATCCCGGCATCAGAAATATCGGATAGTTATCCCGAGTTAAAGTTTATATTCGCCGATGTCGACCCAAATTCGGCCGATGCTGTCTACACTCACCTCACATCATTGCTCGATACCCTCGCCGAAAAACTCGATTGCATCAGGCGCGCAGGCACACCCCTCGAGGGTACAGATCGGCAACTCGATATAATCAGCGACTACCGCCGGTCGATCAGCGAAATACAGAGTCTCATCAAAGAATATGGTGTCACACTCAACGAGGGCACATATATGCATCTCATCGAGAACATCATAAACTCTTCATCGCTCAACTTCGCCGGCATGCCGCTCAAGGGGCTGCAGGTTATGAACATGCTTGAAACTCGCGCACTCGACTTCGACAGCCTCGTGATGCTGTCGATGAACGAGCGTATTTTCCCTCGCAAAAGCTACGCTCCGACTTTCATCCCCAATGCCCTGCGCAGTGGCTTCGGCATGTCGACCATTGACCATCAGGAGAGCATGTTCGCCTACTATTTCTACAGGCTGCTCACCCGCGCCCGCAACGTGCATCTGCTCTATGACAGCCGCACGACCGGAATATCTTCGGGCGAAATGTCGCGATACCTCTACCAGCTCAAATATCTCCATCAGGCCGGCAATGTGAAGTTCAGAATGGTTGATTACGTGCCGTCGTCTCCCGAAACAGTCGAACTGAGTGTGCAGAAAAACCCCGACGAACTCAAAGCCTTCCTTTCGGGCGGCCACCTCAATCTGTCGGCATCGGCACTGAAAACATTTGCCGCCTGCCCGCTGAAATTTTACTTGCAATACGTGCGTCGATGGAGTGCCGACGAAGACGACTCTGTCAAAGAATATATGACACCCATTGTCTATGGCAACGTGGTGCATCATGTGGCTCAGCGCCTCTTCGAGAAAGTGCGCGGCGACCGCGACACTGTCATGATAACAGCCGAGCTGCTTGAGAAGCTCAAAACCATGCCGGCCGACGATGACCCGCTCACGCCTCTCATAGAGCAACTTATTCACGAAGAAATCAACAAAGAATTCCATAACCTACCTGACGAAAAATTGCGCCGCCCCTTGCGCGGACAGGCTCGGTTGCTGGCCGATATTATGCTCAAGACCGTGCGCGGCATGCTCGATGCAGAGAAAAAATACGCACCTTTTGAGTTCTATAGAGCCGAATACGGAGGCACGCCTTTTGAGTGGAAACTCTCCGATACTCTCACTGTCAGGTTCAAGATGTCTATCGACCGTGTTGATATCATGAACGGGGGGCGGACTCTGCGCTTTATCGACTATAAGACCGGAAGCGACGGCGTTACTTCCGGCAAAATGGAGACTCTGGCCGACAGGGCCGGCGAACATGAATATAGCGCAGTCTTCCAGCTTATGACGTATGCTATGGCATACACCGATCTGACAAAAGACACCCGCCCGGTGCAACCATTTATATATAAACTCGGTAAAATCATGACCGAGGGGCTGCAGCCTGTGAGACTCTCCAACAAATCAGCGCCCGTAACCTCGCATCTCGATTATCTCGACGCCTTCCGACCAGGTTTTATAAAACTTGTAGAGCGCATTTTTGATACCTCTGAGCCATTCAGACAGTGCGCTAAAGGCGACTCGGCGTGCAGCATCTGCCGCTTCGCCGAAATGTGTTCGCGATTTACCGACTAAGCACTATCTTTATGGCCGGCCTCTACATTCACATCCCCTATTGCCATAGCAAGTGCGCTTATTGCGACTTCTACTCGCGCCCTCAGACAAAAAACTCGGCCGATGACTATCAGCTTTTGGCAGAGGCGCTTATTAAAGAATACCGAGCTCGCAGGAATCTGTATCTGATCGACGACAGCCGGTTTAAGACTGCATATATTGGCGGCGGCACGCCTTCTATCATACCATGTGCCCTGCTTGCCGACATTGTGAGCGCTGTGCGCAAAGATATTGCCCCCGATGGTGAATTCACCATTGAGTGTAACCCCGAAGATGTCACGCCCGAAGTAGTGAATGCATGGACTGATATGGGCATCAACCGAGTGAGCATGGGTGTGCAGAGTTTGTGTGATAACGAATTGGTTGCCGTGGGGCGCCGACACAAAGCCGCCGATGCCATCAGGGCGGTCGAAATCCTGCGGCATTGCGGCATTGACAATCTGTCGCTTGACCTCATTTATGGACTCCCGCAACAGACCATCGAAAGCTGGAAACAATCTATCGACGGTGTCATCGCTCTAAATCCCGAACATCTGTCGGCATACTCGCTGTCGGTTGAGCCGGGAACAGCCCTATACGCCCGCATGCTTGCCGGTCGGTTTACTCCGGCCGATGATGACACTGTAGCAACAATGTACGACTATCTGTGCCATACTACGACTGCAGCAGGTTACCGACATTATGAAATTTCAAACTTCGCAAAACCCGGTCAGGAGGCACAGCATAACTCGGCTTACTGGCGCGATGAAGCCTATCTTGGCATAGGCCCGTCGGCCGTGAGTTTCGACGGCAAACACCGGCGCACCACCAACATTGCCGATATAAAAAGCTATATCACAGCTCCGGCAGATGCCGGCGAAACCGAGGTCGAGAGTATCACCGACCGCGTGAACGACGCAATTCTCATAGGTCTGCGCACTGCTGCAGGACTTAGCCTTGACCACATAGCATCAATCGGTGGCATTGCGGCGGCCGACGAAGTAAAAAAATATGCTCAGAAGCACCTCGCCTCAGGCCTCCTGATTGCTCCCGACGATCATACATTATTAATTTCAGAGCAGCATTGGCTTGTTGCAGATTCTGTGATCCGCGACCTAATGCTGTAACAAATCAAAACTTCATCACTTTGGCCTTGCCGTTGATGATAACAACGCGCAGACCTCGTCGGTCTTTTGCCGGGCGCCCATGAAGATCATACATCCGGTCAACATCAGCCGTATTATCCGCATCAACATTGTCTAAACCTGTCGCACCTCCTACGTTGACTGTAAGCGTCGCCGGCTTTACACCCGGTTGCACACTTCTTATATTGTAGGTCGACGATCCTGCATGATCAGCTATCAGATGGAGTAGCAGTTTACCGCCGGCAAATTCCACATCGGCGACCACAGCAGCGGGCATATCCTCTGCTCCGGCCGACTCAACGATAAACTCGATGTTGATAGCCTCGTGGCGTGGAGTAACAGCAAGCTCCACACTGCCGGTTGGTGTAGTGAGGTTCACCTCGGCCGAGCTAATTTGCTCTATCGACGCATACACATCATGATAGTTGCCGATAACGTCATTGTATGCGTCGTATGACGCCGCCGGGACATACACAGCTCCGACCGACGAACCGGCCATTACAAAATTGCGTTGGCTGAAAGGCACGTCATCACTATTGATTACCAAACTCTGCAACTTATCGCAATATATAAATGCGTCGCGGCCTATCTTTTGTATTGACGCGGGCAACTGCAGCGACTCAAGCGTGCGACAACCTAAGAATGCCTCACTGTTTACCTGACAGACAGCGTATTCCTTGCCATCTATCGTCACCGATGAGGGCACATTTATAGATCCGCTGTATGCACGGGTCGGATGATGACAAACCGCCACACTTGACTCATCGACAGGAAGATAGAATACATCGCCAAACTGCTGGCCGATGCGCACCCTGCGCCGGTCAGAGATCGGATCGTAGTTTGCACTATAGCATACATCATAAACACCAAAGGGCAAATCTATCATAAAGTCCGGCTGAATGAATCCCCAATCTATATATCCAAGATCACCCTTATAATAAACATATCGTTTGGTCGCCATGTTTGAGCCGGCCGGATAAAATGTCACATCCATCATGACATTCTGCAGGTCTTTATAGTTGTAGAGATTCGGGATATGCCTCCAGCTGTCGCCTTGTGCATAATATTCCGGAATAGACAGAGCATTGGTAATACCCAGATTATTCGATGGATACCAGAAACCTCCCGGTGGGGTTGAGCCTGATACAGATACTTCAAACACATGCTCGTCTTCAAGCAAAGACTCCCCTTGCGAGTCTGTCAACGACAGATAATATGTACCCGGCTCCACGGGAATGCCATTATCATCAATTGCTGTAATTGCTGCCTGCACTACTGTGTTATACCCAAATGGCACAACAACATTATTCACACTCTTGCGCAGGATGGCCGTATTTTCTCCAGGTTTTGAGAGACTGAAAAACACTGTGTTTCTAAAATCACTGGCACCATTATTGACAAGTGTCACCGACACACAATTTGAGTACCCGCTATATAGAGTCTCTCCATTTATTTCAGCCGCATAAAGTGCATGGCCGCCAAAGCCCTCCGAGATATCAGCATTCGTTATCACATAGCGATTATTGTCATCCACCGTCAGATTCAGATAGTGGTATCTTCCTTCAAGTTTATCACAAATAACCGGCTCAGTGCTGCCGTCGAGCAACACGGCAGGATATATGCGATATTTTCCTGCCTGAAGATTTGTCTGTGAAAAATCATAATTATAACTGTCATGATATATTGATCCTGTCGACGTTATGTTGTGACCGCTCCAGAACGGGCACCATGATTCCACAGAATTGCCGTTTTCACTAACTATCAATGCCCCAAGTGTAATGTTTAACAGCAGATTTCCGTTGCTCTTGAAATAAACATAATAAACATCACTTGATACTACCGACAGACTGCCCGACATTTCCGACAATGTGACGCCCGGATTTGCCGACGGAGGCACACTTTTTACAAGATATTGAGCGGAATTGTAGCCGTCGCCGATTGACGTGTCGCCAACAACTGCATCTTGAACAGGATTAAGATCCGGCAACCGGAAATAGCCGTTGGACCTTCCACCCCATCCCCAGTTGACGTGCCACAATCCCTCAGGTCTGTAACCGTCAACAACAAACGCATGTGCGCCTGTATTTGAAACGCCGGAATAATATACAGGACGTCCCTCAAGAAGCTCTGTATAAATCAACGATTCCCAATATGCGGCAGAATAATCTCTGCGCGAGAACCCCTTGGTATAATTCTTGTCATATCCAAAGTTATTGATCAGCGCATAAGCCACATTGGTGCTTTGCGAACCACTCTCCGACGTGCCATATACCATCGAAACACTAAGGCCGCAGGCAAGCATCAGCTGCGCAACCGCAGTCTTTGATTCCTTCGTGTCATAGTAACCGTATGTATCAAGCAGATTATCAAAATCAATCGGTGTGGCTTCGTAGTCAAACTCCACAACATTTGAGTCATAGACTATACTACGCTTCCCCGATCCCTTGGCATAACCAATCGTGCGAATAATCTGTGCCATAGCAGTCGCTACACAGCCTGTAACACACCGCTCTCCCGCCAGTGTCGGACAAAGCATATTGTAGGGATCTCGCTGATTCCACTCACACGACATGAGCGGCTCTATTGCAGTCCAGCTGTTATATAGTGATACAATATCAGTTCTATCCGACACAAATGTTTTCGCCGACGATTTATACTGTATCTCCTGCTGATAACAGTCGAGCATCCAGCGTGTAGCCGGCGCCAGACTGTCGATGTCAAATTTACCCTCGGGCACTACAGCCAGCACTGCATCTACGCAGTCGTCGCCCGATGCAACTATATATCCTCTATCGTCGGTTGAGAATACATAAAAGGCTGATTCGGGAGCCTCGTATGCAAGTCTATGCACCTGAGAACCGGCTCGTGAACCGGGATTAATCCGCGCCCAGGCCTCAACAGCCGAAAGCCTTTTGGCGGCTACATCAAAGCCAAGACTCGAAGCCACTATAGCAGTGACAATTAATACTATTCTGATATATTTGCAAGAGTGCGACATCTTCTGAAATCTGATATACTTTAAACAATACACTATACGATGTACAAAAATACGACATTTCCCCATCTCCCCCAAACCCGCGTATATCAAATTCGCCCTTGCATCGTAGCCACCACTCCACCCAACATGCTCGCAGCGTAGCTGCCAGAGCCTCTTTGGAGGCGACCGGAACTGTAGCCACATCCAAGTGCCGCATGGCGGCGCGCAGGGTGTGGTAACCGCCAGCCTCCCTAGTAAAGAGCGCCTTTAGGTGCGACCACCCCACATCACCCGCTACAACAAAGTTAGTGAGGGAAAGAAATTTTTAAGTGATTACATCGTGCTAACTGGGGCCACAGCGCGGACACGGACACTATTGGTCTTGTAGTTGGTGTAGAAGCCACCGTAATTCAGTGCCACGTTCCAAGCGCGGGAAGAATCAGACTCATACTCCGTTCTTGTCCAATAGAACCCCTCCGGATCTTTATCACCCCCAAAGGCAATAATGGCTTTGTTTATTGCCTCATAGTTGTCGGCCATAGCCTGCCCTTGGCTCTTTGTGGGCAGGCGGTTGCCATAGCGGCTCATGGCTTCGTCCCAGGTCATGGCGCTGCCGCTGTCGCGCAATTCGAGAACAAAGCGCTCGCCATTGCCAATAACCACCACACCTTTCTTGCTGAAGCGAGCCTGCTCGGCTGCGGGTATTTTGCGCCAGTTGCTCTCAGAGAAATAATAATACCGGCCGTCGCGCTCACAGGCCAAAGCCAGATTCTCAAGGCGGCTCAATGATTTCCAGTCGGTCGACTGCTCCTGCGCCACTGGCTTTGGTTCCGGTTTTGCTTCCTGCTTGGGCTGCTCGTCGACTGGCTCAGATGCGGGAGTATCTGTTTCCTCCACCTCAGCCGCCACCTCAACTTCGACAATTTCCTCCACTTCCGCGGCAATTGTATCAGCAGCCACAGAGTCAACAGCAGTCACTGCCGCAGATTTACCACAACCGCGCAGTCCGAAAAAGGCACCCGTAGCGGCAACTACTGCCACAAGAGTGCAGATACCTGCAAACCGCAACCATTTGTTTGAAGATTGCTCGGTCTTCGCTTCTATTAACTCCGTGGCATTGGGGTCATACGCCGGTTTCTTCTCGGGTATTTCCGCCACAAAAGGTGCACCCCCCTTGAGCATGGCAATCATCGCCTCGGCCGAGGGCAAACGGTCGGCATCGCTCTTGGCCATTGCCTCGATAATAGTGTTGCGCATAGCCGGCGACACATTCTTTGGGATAGCCTCTTCAATATCGGCGCGGGTGATGCGGTTGGCTATCAGCGGGTCGGCTCCGCTGAGACAGAAGAGCATCGTGGCCCCTAAGGCATATACATCCGATGCCGGCGAAAAGCTTGTGATACCCACATATTGCTCCAAGGGCGAATAGCCGGCCGAGCAGCCGAGTGTGTTGATGGTGGATGTCGGCGCACCGTCTACATCATAGTGCTTGGCAAGACCGAAGTCTATGAGCACAGGGCGCAGAGAGCCGTCTTTGCGCTCGGTGATCATGATGTTGTCGGGCTTGATGTCGAGGTGCGTCAGACGCGCCCGGTGGAGGGCCGCGACTGCATCAATCACCGGGAGCATGATGCGGCGGGTTGCCTCCTCGCTCAGAGGGCCGTGTTGACGCACATACTTGCGCAGCGACTGACCCTCGAGATACTCCATTATATAATAAGCAGTGTTGTTTGCCTCGAAAACCTCATTGACACGCACGATATTGGGGTGCGAAACACCTATCTTCTGCAGGCGCCGGGCCTCGGCGATGAAGTCCTTGAGGCTACCTTCGACCTGCTTGCTCACCGGAGCCGAGTAGACAACCTTGGTGTCACTGCGGCTGCACAACGAGCCGATGAAATGCTCCTTGACGGCAAAGTAAGTGTCGATTTCAATATTCTGCACACGCACCGTGGCCGAGGCGCGGTAGGTGATGCCGAAGCCCCCCGAGCCTATCATCTGCTCGATTACGTAGGTGTTGACATTGCTCTTGAGTTGAGTGCCGACAGGCAGCGCCGGCTTCTTCTCTGTGTCCTCGCTCATGGTGTATCTATTGTGTGCTGTGTGTTGATGTTTTTTGCTTTCAACCACAAAGATAGCACATAAATCGCGGATACCCCGACTTATCGCCGAAAAAATTTACGCCCGCACAAAGATTTATGCTCGCAGCGTAGCAGTTGCACAAGCCTCATTGGAGGCGACCGGATCTGTAGCCACATCCAAGTGCCGCGTGGCGGCGCGTAGGGTGTGGTAACCATCAGCCTCTCACGTAAAGAGCGCCTTTAG
Source organism: uncultured Bacteroides sp. (assembly GCA_964486445.1). Taxonomy (GTDB): domain Bacteria; phylum Bacteroidota; class Bacteroidia; order Bacteroidales; family Muribaculaceae; genus CAG-873. Next base: position 10,864 of record CAZAME010000015.1, read on the forward strand.
GTGCGACCACCCCACCCCGCGACAACGCCCCCTGAATCAGCCAAGTATCTCCTTTATATCAGCGACAATCTGCGGAGCCGTCAGGCGGCAGTCACTCACAAGAGCGGCATAGTCATATCGGTCAAGAAATTGCTTGGGGATACCATAGCAACGCACCTTCATATCAGATGCTCCATAGAAGCGCGCAATCTTTTCGCCGAAACCGCCGTCGAGCGCTCCATCCTCGAGTGTTACGACAAGCTTATGGTCGGCCTTCAGACCATCGAGCAGATCGGTGTCAAGCCCTGAGAGATAGCGTGGATTGATGACCGTTGCTTTGATGCCCGCACCTTCAAGCAAGGAAGCTGTTTCCTCAGCAAGAGGATAGAATGTGCCGGCGCCTATGATGGCGACTGTGTCACCGCGCTTGGTAACCTCAAACTTGTTGAGATCGCTCCAGTCGGTCTGCACCGGGCCATCAGAGTGACGCACGTGTCCGCCCGGCATTCTTATCGCCACGGGGTGCTCGGTCTGCTTCATGGCCCATCGTTGCATCGACAGATACTCTTCCTTGGTAGTAGGAGCCAGGAATACCCAACCGGGAATATTCGAAATCAACGGAATATCAAACCAACCGAGATGCGTGACATCATTCATGCCAAATATAGTGCCATAAAAAATATTGAGCACTATAGGCTGACCATTTATGGCTACGTCCTGCGACAACTGGTCGTATGCGCGCTGAATAAACGAACTGACGACACCGAAAACAGGTCTTGCGCCGGCTTTGGCTATACCCGATGCCATTGCCACAGCTTCTTGCTCGGCAATGCCGACGTCTACAAAATTCTTCCCGGCCTGGCGGCGACGCTCGGGTGTATAGCCGAGAACTCCGGGCGTACCGGCCGTGAGCACCACTGTCGTCGGATCGTTCTTTATGGCTGCAAGTGTCTCTTCGGCAAATATATCAGCATAATCTTCACCACCGCCGGCATTGAGCAATTTGCCTGTTGCGATGTCGAAGGGCATCGACCAGTGCCATGTTTCTTTATCTTTTTCTGCCGGCTCCCAGCCATGACCCTTGTCGGTGTGGATGTGCACAACCACAGGATGCTCACTGTCTTTCACCTTTCTGAAAGCATCTATAAGCGCTCCCACATCATTGCCCTCGGCTACATAGAGATAGTCATAGCCAAGCGTCTTGAAGTAGTTATCGCTTGCATTGCCGCCGGTGGCACGCAGCTCGGCAAGATTGCCATATAGTCCGCCATGATTCTCGGCGATAGACATCTCGTTATCATTGACAATGACTATGAAATTACTGTCGAGAGTAGCACCCTCGTCAAGTCCCTCAAAAGCCTCGCCTCCACTGAGAGAGCCATCGCCCACAAGAGCCACTACATTATATTTCTGGCCCAACAGATCGCGCCCCTTGGCAATGCCGCCGGCAAGACTGACGGCTGTAGATGTGTGACCTATGGTGAAGAGGTCATACTCCGACTCCGATGGCTGTGTATAGCCGGTGACGTCATCATAGTGAGCAGGGTCAAGGAAAGCTTCAATGCGCCCAGTGAGCATTTTATGTATATAGGTCTGATGCGAGACATCAAAGACAATTTTGTCCTTAGGAGTGTCAAACACATAGTGCAGCGCCACTGTTGCCTCTACAAGTCCGAGGTTCGGGCCTACATGTCCACCGTGTGCAGCCACTTTTTCAAGAAATACTTTGCGCAGATCGGCGCAGAGTTCTGTGAGTTCGCCTATGCTCATTGAGCGGATATCATCGGGCGACTTAATATTTTTCAATTCCATTTATGTATATTTTTTTCATTTAATCAATAGTGTAACAGCGAACCTGCAACTATGGTTCTCTACCTGGTCGACACCATAGCACAGCTTATCAACCGCTCATATCTGTCGCCGGGCGCTGAATAGTAGACACATATAGTGTATTCATTGCCTGTGTCATGAAAGTCTCCCTCAAGAACATTCGACATCGCCGACGCGGCCGCCGCAGTATCACGCACAAGATACTGATAGTTATATGACCCTTGCTTCAGCAGAAGAGCCCTGGTATATGCCTGCAACTCGTCATCATACGTCATTACCGCCGATGGGTCTGCCCCGTGATACGTAAGTTCGCCATCAATCACCACCTCTCGCCCCTCCGACAACTTAGGCATACTCAGCGTGAAATGTGTGACCATGTATTCAGCCTCTGTGTCCGAATCATCACCATTGGCATTGCGCACCCTGTAGCGCCCGGCCTGAGTCTCGTCGTAGTTGTATGGCAACGTCGCCCGCGGTTCATCTGTCTCAAGCCATGCGTGATAATAGGGATAATGATATTGCATTGTCTCTATATGCATCGGAGTATAGGTTGTCGACACTGTCTCGAAACGTCTGTATTCATTACCGCCCTTGAATATCATGGGCAACTGATGTTCATAAACAGCCATTCCCCGGCCCTCCACTCGCGACGGGTGAGGAATCACAGCGGCATTATCAGTGCGCATATTCTGGTAAATCACAACTTTAAGACGCGAAAATGGGTCAACAACCTCAGGTCTGGCATGCTCGACATTCACACGCATCTGGAGTTGCTGATGCGCCTCGTTGAAGTCTACATCGGTGACCGTATTTATGTCGGCCGACACCGCAGCCGACTGTTCAGAGACCATAAACCGACTTTGCAACAAAGTCTTGTCAGGGTCATTATATGGAAACACTCTCAGCAGATAATTGCCCGATACAAGCGGCCGCAACCGGGCATCGGGAAAGGGGATTGAATAATGCACATAACGCGACGACAAACCCGGCAGAGAATAATCATAATTCTCAATATCGGCTATATTGAAGTCTGATGCATATTCAGTCGAATTAAGCAATTTTGTCGGTTGCCAATCACTGTTGCAATGAATTATTTCATAACGCAGTTGCCTATATTCATCGGCAAGTTCGTCAAAGCATATCTCTATCGCGCCTTCGGGGGCAGCAAGAGGTATGACCGGCACTGGTGTCTCAACCCCGCCTACCCTGGTCTGAACCGACCGGATAAACGCATCGCAGGCCATAGTGCGGGTGTCTGTGTCGGCCCTGACAATAGCTGCTGACGCTATAATCATTAAGCCAACAGACAAGATAATCCTATATATGCGGTCTATAATTACCATGCTATGGGAGTCTTACCTTTACTCACAAGATAGGCATTGGCCTGCGAGAAATGATGATTGCCGAAGAAACCTCTATGAGCCGACAGAGGCGACGGATGCGGCGATGTCAGCACCAGATGACGTGTCCGGTCTATAAACGCCCCCTTACGTATGGCATAGCTCCCCCACAACAGGAATACAATCCCGCTGCGGTCAGTGGCAAGGCGCATGACTACCTCGTCGGTAAACTCCTCCCAACCTCGACGCTGATGCGAGCCGGCACTGTGTGCGACAACCGTGAGCGTAGCGTTGAGCAACAGCACACCCTGTGATGCCCAACGGCTTAAATCACCGTTTTGCGGCATCGGAGCACCGGTGTCGGCATTAACTTCCCTGAATATATTCACCAGCGAAGGCGGCATAGGCACTCCCGGATTCACCGAGAAACAAAGTCCATTGGCCTGGCCGACATCATGATACGGATCCTGACCAAGAATCACGACCTTGACTTCATCAAACGGGCAGGCATCGAAGGCCGCAAAAATACGCGATGCCGGCGGAAAAATCTGGCGCCCCGAGGCATACTCGGCACGCACAAAATCGGTCAAGGCTGCAAAATAAGGTTTTTCCCACTCTGCTGCAAGGGCTTTATGCCATGAAGGGTGTATCCTGACGTTCACTCTACTGTCTTTGACTGTTATTAATCTTAATTGTGGTTACTCAGTGAGTTTTGCAAATATACAAATTTTTGATTACCTTTGCACCGCTGTCGATGTTATAAAGTATAAAAACTTCGGTAGCAAAAACATTCACATCCTGCGCCCGTAGTTCAATGGATAGAATTACGGATTCCGGTTCCGTCGATTGGGGTTCGACTCCCCACGGGCGTACTAAATACATACACTCAAGACGAAGTATGGTTATGCCGGCTCGCCACCTGTGGCGACGCCTTGCATTTGGGAATCCGGTGAGAATCCGGAACAGTACCCGCTGCTGTATCTCGCACACAACTTCTTCCTGTTTATCAGTCACTGGGCCACGACGGCTTCGGGAAGGCTACGGAAGAAGGCGACAAGTCAGAAGACCGACCATTACGCTCTCGTCAAGGCAAAGATGTCTGCGGGCTCTACAGACGTCGCCTGCCATCACTCCGGCAGTTTATCCATATTGATTATAAGCCCGATATTGGCCCGGCACATTCGGTGTCGGCTTTGCGGATTTTTATAATTATATGTGGCGGGGAATCAGGATATGGCATTTGGTGACTGCGCGTATTTCTTCACTGACATCGACACCTTAAGAGATCGATGTAGCGAGTAATAGCAGATTAACAAACCAACCATAACCCGAATCACCTGAAAATGAAAAAAACATCTTTTATGGCCTCGGCTTTGGCCTTGTTACTGGCCTCTGCCGCCTTTACCGGATGCGACAAAACCAACACCGACGATATCTGGGATAGCATCCACGACATAAACAACCGCATCGACGCCCTCGAGCGTGCCGTGGCCGCTACAAACAGCGATGTCGAGGCTCTTAAATCTCTTGTAGAAGCTCTGCAAGCTCACGCAAGCATCACTTCGGTCGAGCAGACAACAGATGGTTATATCCTTCACCTCTCCGACGGTAAGGAAATCAGAATAACCAATGGTGTCAATGGTGCCGACGCTCCAGGCATTGCCGTTATAAAAGGCGACGACGGTTTATATTACTGGACTATAGGTGGAGAAATAGTGATGGTGGATGGAGCCCCCGTTTGCGCCACCGGCACTGCACCAAAGATACGCATAAACCCCGACACAAAAATGTGGGAAATATCAACCGACAATGGCAAGACCTGGGAATCAACCGGTGTAGTAGCCTCAGCAGCAGGCAGCAGCACATCGGCTGTCTTTGCGTCGGTCGACACAAGCAATCCCGACAACGTGACTTTTACCCTCACCAACGGCGAAACCTTCTCAGTGCCCCGCACCTCGGCCGGATCTCCGATATTCATAATCAGCGACGCTGAAGGCACCCAGGCATTCGCCGCCGGCCAAACCCGCACCTTCGCAGTGAAGGCCGAGAATGTCGCAGACTTTATGATTTCCAAACCCGAAGGCTGGCGAGCATCCTATTCCAATTCTGTGCTCTCCATTACCGCTCCTGTCGCAGCCAACACATTTGCTGAAACTGAGGGCTCTGTTGCCATAAGCGTTGTATCGGCCAATGGGTCAAGCCTGATTGTGAAGGTAGACGTAGCAATCATGAGTCTGCGTGTCCTGACTTTTGAGGATGCCGACGCACGCTTCTCCACCTATCCCCTCGACTACTGCGACGTTAACATTGCCAAGTGGAGCGACCTCATCGACAGCAAGCAATACGGCGGCAAACTGCTATATGGCGACGGCTATGGCATGGAAATGCCATATTACTGGTATGACGAAGGCAACACCGAACTCATGCACCTCTTCCCCGAGGCTTACGGATCATATTGCTATTGGTCAGGCGGCCACGCAATCTCCAACTACACCGGCACCAATCTTGCCGAAGGCAATTATGACAAGCAACTGGCCGTGTATGGCACCGGCGGACACAATGGATCGCGTAACTTCGCCGTGCACAACGGATATATCGACGAAAGCGGTGCATCAATGACCAGCGAACTCTGCGCGCTCGAGTTCTATGATGGCTCTGAGCACGTTATCGATCACATGTATGTCACCAACACACTCTATGCCGTGGCATCGCATAACTCCGAGGCCTCACTCTATTCTACCGACTGGGCTCTCATCGAAGCCACCGGTTATGATGCCGAAGGAAACACTACCGGCACAACCACTTTCTATCTCTTCCGTGGCAAGGATATCGTCACCGACTGGACCCGCTGGGATCTCAGCTCACTCGGGGCCGTTGAAAAAGTGACATTCAACATCAAAGGCACTCTTGCCAACCAGTGGGGTCTCAGCACACCGGCCTACTTCGCTTACGACGACGTAGCCGTGCGCTACTAAACATAGTAGATTAAGATAATGGTTAAATAGGCAGCGTGCCGCCCCTGCGAGAGCATCGGCGGCACGCAATTATTTTAATATTTGGCTTAATCTGTGGATTTTACTATTTTTGTGTCATATTAATTTCCTTTGGAGCGCCTTTGCATGCGATCCGGCTAATTGTCGATATAATATTATGAATGAAACAGCCTTTTCCATCGAATGTGTCTATTTTCGCTCTTATGCTAAAAAAGATTCTGCAAAAGACCCCTCCGCCCTATATTTCGATCCACGATGCGATTTTCTTGTCAATGACAGTTTCGGGGGTATTATGGCTAAGATTATCCTCGCCGAGAATTATTCTTGCTATGAGTCAGCCCCACGCGATAGCCGCATCACTTACACCCTCATCGACAACTCCGACCATCGTGTATGCGATGCACAGACCCTGCGGGCATGCATGACTGACAATGAATTCCTTATCCACTACCTGTCATTTGACCAAAAAGCGGCCCAATTAATGCCCGGTCATTCTTATACACTCGTCGTGCACGACGACTTGGCAGATGTGACTCTCGGTGAATGTGAGTTTCACCTTTTTAGCGAACTGGCTCTCGGGAGCCCCACACAATGGTATAGCACGGTCGACTGCGGAATACATCCGGCTTGGGATCACACGCTGCACAAAACTCTCTCCGCCATACCATATAAAGACTATTACATCGCATTCTACATCAATCAGTTATTCGGCGAGAATCCCCCTCACATTTTGCCTGAGCTTGAAATCAGGCTCTACATCTCCGACGACGAAATCGAGAGATGCTTTACATCTCCTACCTGCGTGGATTACGACTCCAATACTTACTTTGTAAAAATGTTGTTTAACCCCACCCCCATCACACCCGATAATCTTTATGCCGAGTTGCGGTGCATGGGCTTCCGACTCTGCGGATTTAATCTCAACATCAACGGCAATGACGTTTCCTCTCCTCAAAATTGATAACCGGCCGACATGATTATACAAACAAAACAAAACTGCAACCCCAGGATTTCCATATCCTTTGGTTGCAGTTTTGTTTATACTTAATGCTGCTTACCGCCTTAATCAGAAGCGGTACCCCAGCGAGAAGACAAGCTTATTGTCTGAATTAGTCAGCTTAGCCGACGGAGCCACGTATGACTCAAAGTTTGTAAATGCCTGATACTTGCTTTCTACCGAGCGGTGAACGTAGGTGATATCAAAGGAGAAAGCCTTATAGCGCAAGCCCGCGCCGGCTGTAATATACTGAGTATCTTTGTTGAATGCGTATGATGTGTCTGTGCCTGATGTAGCTACATCATAACCCATGCCGCCATCATAGTAGCCTGTCGAAGCATTGGATGATTCCATGCTGTAACCGGCACGCAGACTCAGCCAGGGCAACGCACGGAATTCTCCACCGATGCGCACGATATTAGCACTCTGGGTATAGTCCTTGATGTCGGCATTAAGAGTCTCATTGCTCGAGAAGCTACCGAACATGTCGGGAGTGCTGATGCTCATCGACGGATACATCACTCGCTCATAGTCAACGCTGATGATTGCCCGGTTGCCAATCACTCCGGCTGCACCCAGCATAAAACGCCAGGGCGAGCGCAGACGCCAGTCGAAGTCTGCCACAGGTGTATAATTATAAGGGTGACTGGGATTTACATCAAGCCCTACTGAAGGCGAATATGTATTTGTAGAGTAGCCATAGTCGACGCCCTGCAGATCATAGATCACATTAGCTGCGTATGACTGCGAGAGTCGATACCAGGTCGGTGTATGAATAGCGGCGCCGATGCGCAACTGATTGATAGGCTTGAATATAAGGCCGAACTTAAAGTTAAAGCCCGTGCCGCTTATCGCCTTCGAATTCATGATATTCCAGTCAGCTGTACCTACGGCTGTCCCCGTGGCATCGCGGTTAGGTATTATAGCATTGTCAATCGACTCTGCATAATGGGCGTCGCGTGTATAGCTCAGGTCTGTGATACCCACACCTACACCCCAATATAGAGTGTTCTGTATGTTGCCGCCGAAGTCTATGGCATATTCATCGATATAGCCCTTCTCGCGCACCTCATAGAGGGCAGCTCCTGTTGAGCCGTTGCCAAAGAGGCCGCTGTAGTTGTTGCCGCCTGTGTTTGATATCAGATAACTGTTATAAGCCAGAATACTCATCCAGTCGGCCGAACTGTCGTAGTAGGGAGTATAGTTATTCGATTCAAAAAGCGTAGACGGGTCATATCCATTCGTAAACGACGCCACATAGTTAGTCAGCGATGTCTCGAGCTGGGGTGTATAACCCTTATATCTGCGGTTGAACGATGCTATTCTACTATAGCTCACACCCCAGTTGAAGTAAGGCATTACGTCATTATCAAGCGCCATGCTGCCCACATAACCAAGATTGGTGAAGTCTACCGACGTATGGTCTGTGGTTTGCTTCACTCCCATTGAATTGGTCGTGGCACTCTGCATGTCTACATCAAACGTCAGCCCTATCTCGCTGCTGCGGTAGATGCCAACACCGGCAGGATTCTGGTTGAGTGTCGACAGATCGCCGCCAAGTGCGGTGAATGCTCCGGCCATCGACTGAAAGCGGGCAGTGCCAAACAGGCTGTTCTGCGAGATATTATAAGCGTCTATGGCACTCTGAGCCATCATTGCTGATGGAATTGTTGCCAGTGCGGCTAATGCCAGCAGGCGTGAAGTCTTCTTCATAAATATGATTGTTGAAAAGATTTTTATTAACAATTCTTTTTAGTTCGCTCTTTATCGGCGGCTGCCACGGCCTCCGCCACCTCCGCTACGGCTACCGCCGCCACGACTGCCTCCTCCTGAGAAGCCTCCGCGGCTACCGCCACCCGATGACGGGCGCGAGTAGTTGCCTGTGTTGCGGTTACTGTTATTGTTGCTGTTATAGTTTGGCTGCTGATGCTGCGTGCCTGCACCGGGCCGGCTGCCTACGCCATAATGACTCGACGAACCAGGCCGGCTGTTTGGCGTATAACCGGGCCGGGCATTGGTGCCTGCTGCATTAGCGCCGGGGCGCACATTAGCTCCGGGGCGGGTGCCGCCTACAGCTGTGCCGGGGCGGGCTCCGGCCGATACACCATGGTTATTGAATGATCCGGGGCGTGAACCCACTCCTGCTGCAGGCCGCGAGCCCGATACTCTGCCGGCTCCGGCATATCCGCGACCGTGTGTCATCGACGACCCGATTCCCGAAGGTCTGCGCCAGTTGCCGCCATAGATAGGACCGGCCCATGCCGGGCCTCCCCATCCGGGTCCCCATGCAGGTCCCCATCCGGGACCCCAGCCCCAGTTCCAACCCCAGTTCCAGCCCCAGCCGGGTGAAGCCCAGGCCCAATATGGGTCATAGTAGCCCCAACCCCACGAGAGCCAGGGGCGATAACCCCATGTAAAACTCCATGATGGGCCGAAGTATCCATATCGATAGGGATTGCTGTAATAAGGCCAGCCGTCGACAACATACACATTGATTGATGTTGTCGGCGCTGTGTTTTCTGAATAATAATATTCCTTGAGAGTCTCGTCGGCACTGCCACTCACAAGATCCGGATTATGAAAGCGCTCGAGGCGCCGGGTATAGGCAAACGAGTCGCCAAGAGAGTCCTGGGCAACGGAGTCGGCGGTCGAATATGCAAAAATGCCGCGGCGGTTATATTCATCTACACTGCGCGTGTTGCCTGAGTCATAGTTATACGACCCCGCAGCCTTATACTCGGGATAGATATTGCCGTCGCCACCGTAATAATAACCTGTGCCCGAAAGCGACGGGAAAGTCTCAACCTGCTGTGTCGACTGCTGCTTGGCCGGCTTAGCTTTCTCTGTCTTGGCCGGTTTCACTACCGGCTTCGATGCATCATATATATCATCGTCATAGAAGCCCTGCCCCATTGCAGGCACAGAGGCGGCCGCAAACATCGCGGCAAGAAGGGCTGAAGTGAATCTGATTTTCATAATTGCGGAAAGAGTATTGAAGTGATTTTTATGAATTCTTTTTGATTAACCGCACCTGAGCAATCTTATACTGATGTTTCTCCCATGGCGCGGAGCTCTAAACATACGTTTAGACAATAAAAAGCAGCCATGGTTTAACCGCTCGACGGCTAATTAATACAAAATTACGCAAAATCATTGAGTTATGCAACAAAGGCTTGCATAAACCCTCGCGGGAATGTGCAAGCCTTTGTTTATTGCTTATCTGTCTCCGGCATCAACGAGCCGGTTGACTCAAGTGTATTTTATCGCGGTTCTACGCTTATTCCTCGATTGAGGGGCGCATTTCGTAAGCTACCATTGCCACGGTGAAGCCCCAGTAGATGAAGGCGATAGAGGCAAGGAAGGATACCATAGTCATGTTCTGCACATAGCCTGCTTCAAGGAAGAAGAAGCCGATGAGGCACATGAGGATACCGTTGATAAGGCCGAGCCACCAATATTTTCCGCCCTTGTTGCTTGATCTTACAAGAGCTTCTATACCCCAGAAGATAAAGACAAAAGCAAGGAAATAAGGTAAGACAACTTCGGCGAGAATAACGCTGCGGACAAGCATGAAGCCGATAAAGATGTCAATGACACCGCCGGCAAGCCACCAGCCCCAGCCTCGGGGGCGATTTTCGCCTGATGATACACAGAGCTGAACTACACCGGCGAGGATAAGTAGCCAGCCGAAAATCTGAGATGCTACGGCATAACCTGCAACGGGGAAGAACCAATATGCAAAACCACCGATTACGAGCAGAATGCCAACTGCGAGTACCAGCCACCAATAGCGGCTCTGGCCTAAATAGCTTACGTTAATAGATTTCATAGTTGTAATAGTTTAGTATAAATAGATGAAGTGAGTTATCTTAATCTGTTGTTTGATTCTTTCTGCATCCCGTCTTTCTCTCTCGGAATGCATCTTTATAACAAAGATTAAGATGTTTTGGTTGACTAAAAAATTACTTTTCTGAAAAAAACTGTTTGCGCAAGCGTCGCCGGGTATCTCAGCGGCGGCTGAAGAGGCGCATCAACTCGCCTATCCACAGCACCAGCGACGTGACAGCTATAATCTCACACCACACACCAGCTCCTAATGGCACGACACTGAAGAATGCACCGCCGAATGTCACTATTGCTATCTGGCCCACAAGTATTATAGCCGCTATGAGCATAAATCCGCTGCATCCGCCAAGATGCAAGGCCGACCGACCTGTCTCAAAGGCTCGGGCGTTAAACATGTTCCAGAACTGCAGCATCACAAACACGCTGAAGAATAGCGACAATTCAAATGCATTAAGCCCCGTATTCTCACCTATGACAGGCGATAGCAACCCTCTGAGCGACGTCACATCGGTGTGCTCGAGCAAATAAAGAAATCCAAGTAGCACCACAAACATTGCTCCGCCGACTCCGGTAATAAACCGTGTCATCGCCGGGGTGATGATGAAGGCCGAGCGCTTGCGGGGCTTCTCGCGCATCACCGACTCCGACGGTGGCAACGACGCCAGGGCCACTGCGGCAAATGTATCCATAATCAGGTTTATCCACAACATCTGCGTCACCGTCAGCGGCGCCTGCATGCCCATGAATGTGCCTGCCAGCATTATCAGGCAGCCGGCCACATTTACCGTCATCTGGAAAAGCACAAACCGCTGTATGTTGCGGTAGAGCGAGCGCCCCCACATTACTGCGCGGCCTATCGAGGTAAAGGAGTTGTCAAGGATGGTGATGTCTGAGGCATCTTTGGCTACCGAAGTGCCGTCGCCCATCGACAGGCCAACATGGGCTGCCTTAAGCGCAGGCGCGTCGTTAGTGCCGTCGCCTGTCACAGCCACAACTTCTCCATTGGCCTGCAGTGCTTCCACAAGTCGTTTCTTGTCAAGCGGCCGGGCTCGCGATATTATCTTCAGATCTCCTACTTTATCGCGCAACTGCTCATCCGAGAGTGCGGCAAAATCAGTGCCTGTGATGATGTTGGCCTCTGTGTCCCTGTCATCATGCCAAAGCCCTATCTGCCTGGCTATCTCCTTGGCCGTTGCCGACGTGTCGCCTGTCACAATCTTCACCTTTATGCCGGCATTGAGCACATCGGCTACTGCCGCGGGCACATCGCTGCGCACAGGGTCGCTTATAGCTGTTATTCCCAAGAATGTCAAACTTTTGACATTCAGTTGGCCATCCGATATCGGTTGCTCACCATCTGTGAGGCGCTTATATGCAAATGCCAGGGTGCGCATTGCCTTGTTCTGATAACTCAGCAGCAAAGCGTCGATCTCCTCATGCGTTACTCCGGCAGTGTCATCGCAGAGCCCGTAAACTATTTCAGGGGCACCTTTCACATATAGGATCTCAGCCCCGTCGGCGCGGCGCACTACCGTTGCCATAAACTTGCGCTCGGTCGAGAATGGCAATTCGGCCACTGCAGTCACCCCCTCGCGAAGTTTTTCGTAATCTGCACCGCGCTCTTGTAGCCACAGCAGCAGTGCACCCTCAGTTGGGTTACCGAGCACCTGTGGCGCCCCCGCCGACTTATCGAGTCGGGCTGTGGAGTTGGCAGCAATACCTTCATATATAACATCATCGGCCGGATGCCCGAAAAATTTTGTGTCGGCGACCTGCATGCGGTTTTGCGTGAGTGTGCCCGTCTTGTCGGTGCATATCACCGTGGCAGCTCCCATAGTCTCGCATGCGTGCAGCCTGCGCACAAGGTTATTGGTTTTGAGCATGCGGCGCATCGAGTAAGCCAGCGACAGCGTCACGGCCATAGGCAGACCCTCGGGCACAGCCATGCACACAAGCGACACCGCAAGCATCACCGACTGCAACATATATGACACAAAACCGAGCCAGTCAAAACTCATTGATGTAAAATACATCGTCATCCTCGCGGCCAATACAAGCCCTGCTATTATATACGCTCCCACCGACAGCATCCGGCCCAGGCGGTTGAGCTGACGGTTGAGCGGTGTCTCCACACTGTTATCTATCGTGGCAGCCTGATAAACCTTGCCGTTCTCTGTGGCGTCGCCCACGGCTGTCACCTGCATGATGCCGTGCCCCTCCATAACTTTTGTTCCACGCAGCAGCATATCGCTCGGGAAAGTCGCCTCCTGATCAAAATGCGCCGCATCAGTCGTTTTTGAGGCGAGTGGCTCACCGGTGAGAGTGGATTCATCCACGCTGAGCGATGTCGACTCCAGCAGACGACCGTCGGCCGGCAGTTCATCGCCGGTATTCACTACCACTATATCACCCACAACTACATCGCGCCTCGGCACACTACCGGGTCGGTCGCCGTCGCGGAGCACTTGCACCGGATCATCATCACTCACCTTGTTGAGCAACGCAAACTCGCGCTCCGCCTTCAGTTCGAAGACAAACGCCAGACCCGTCGCCAATAAAACAGCAATAAAAATACCGGCAGGCTCAAAAAACACCCCGGCCCCACCCTCGTGGAGATAGAAATATTCGTAACAAGAAATGAGCACCGACAGAAGTCCGGCCACAAGCAATATCACAATCATCGGGTCGCGGAACTTGCCAAGAAACACACGCCACAGCGGTGTTTTTGTCGGGGGAGTCAGCACATTTGCTCCATATCTTTCTCGGCTCTCGGCAACCTCTGCCTGCGTGAGCCCTTTAAACTTAATCTTATCTTTCATCGTCTCTTCATTGACAGCCGACAAAAATACTGCTTTTTACCCTCGCCCGCAATACCTACCACCCAAAAACCTCAAAATCCCCCCTCACAAAACGCCCCACAAACCACTTCCCCCTCTCACCCCATTGGTCTTATTTGTCTTATTTGTCTTATTTGTCTTATTCGTCTTATTCGTCTTATTCGTCTTATTCGTCTTATTCGTCTTATTCGTCCTATTTGTCTTATCCCCCCTCACACCGCCGCATCGTGGCCCGCAGATTGTAGCCTCGGCCAAGCCTCCCGCCACGAGCCGCAGCTGCGTAGCAGCCCAAGCCTCCTTGGAGGCGCCCAGATCTGTAGCCACATCCAAGTGCCGCGTGGCGGCACGCAGGTTGTGGAACCCGCCCCACATAAAAATAGGAGCGCCTTTAGGTGCGACCACCCCACCACCGGACCCACCCATCACCCGAGGGCCGAAGGTCCTCGCCCTTTATATAACCGGGTCTTACCGAGCGCAGCGAGGTTAGGCCCGGCAAAGCCACCCCCATACGCCACGAGTCTGCAAAGACTCGCCCTGAATCCACCACTTCCTCCACCAATCGTATTATTATCTCCCAACCAAGTCTTTAAGCTTACAATTTAAGGATGTGGTGAATGTAACCTTAGAGCGCCAAGCGGAAGCCAAGGTTATTGCTGCGGCTAGACGGAGTGCTGTAGCCGCGATAAGCAGAACGGCAGTAAGTAGCAAGGTAGTTCCAACTGCCACCGCGCCTCACCCGGTAGGAGCTATTCCGCGGCTGCGAGTAATTGTCACACCACTTATCCGCCACCCATTCCCATACATTGCCACTCATATCATATATCCCCAATTCATTGTCAAGCTTCTGTGCTACTGGATGTGTCTGTGAGCCGCTGTTCTCCTCATACCAAGCAACCCTGTCAAGGTCATTGCTTCCGCTGTACATATAGCCTCGCGATTTATTGCCCCCTTTGGCTGCATATTCCCACTCTGCCTCTGTAGGCAGGCGGAAGGTGCGCCCGGTGAATCGGCTCAGCCGCTCTATAAATTCCATGCAGTCATCCCAGCTCACTACCTCTACCGGTAAATTATCACCCTTAAAAAGTGATGGATTACTACCCATCACTGCTGTCCACAGCCTTTGCGTTACCTCTGTCTTACCTATATAAAATGTACCGACGGATTCTGAGTGAATCGGTTTTTCATCAGAATACCCCTCATTTGACCCCATCATAAACGAGCCACCATCAACCCGCACCATCTCAAAGGAAACACCGTTCACCGTGAACACTTCTACGTTGTTCGTTGGGCTTTGCGGCTTCGCCGGCTGACTCGGCACCGGTTGGGTCTGATTATTCTGAATTGCGTATGGGTGCGCACCGGGCATTTCTATAGTGAGCAGATACGTGCTGCCCGACTTGAGTCTCCCTATGCCCTGATATTTTGTAAAATCCACCGTGAGAGTCAAGTAGCCGTCGACATGTATCAGCATATAGCTGGCAGCCGTCTCTCCACCGGGCATATACACCCAATACTGACCCATCTTATATTCAGGCGCAGGGGCAACGATGTCGCCGTCGAACTCTGCCTTTGATGAAGCCACCTCAACCTTGACAAGCGCGCACAGCTCGCCATTAAGATCATATCTCGGTCTGGCCTGCGCACTCGCGTCGGCGCGATCAACCACAAAGCGATCCACGCGCAACTTCTGCGCGCTTCCCTCTGCGGCAAACGCCAAAACAAACATAACGACAAAAGCAATACGATAAAGCAATGTAGTATTTCGGTGCATTATACAAGATGTGTGTTAATTGTGATAAGATCACTTAACCACCACAAAAGTAGCACATTCCCCCAAACCCTGCAAACCTTGTCCAACATATCATCGACAACCAAACCTCACTACCCCCCCGCAAGACCAACCCACAAAGTAGAGCTTCAACAAGTAGCAGCTACCTGCCACACAGTAGATTACCATACAGATGCCCGGCCAACCCATATAGCCCTATCAGACCTATCGGTCCTATTCGTCTTATTGCTCCTATTCGTCTTATCGGTCCTATCGCCCCCTCAAACCCGCCGCATCGCGGCCCGAGCCTCCTTGGAGGCGCCCACATCTGTAGCCACATCCAAGTGCCGCGTGGCGGCGCGCAGGTTGTGGATCCCACCCATAATAAAGGAAGGAGCGCCTTTAGGTGCGACCACCTCCCCACCGTGCTACCCCCACCACCGAGGGCCGAAGGTCCTCGCCCTCCAAGTAACCGGGTCTTGCCGAGCATAGCGAGGTTAGGCCCGGCAGACCACCCCCATCCCCCCGAGTCTGCAAAGACTCGCCCTGAATCAAATACGCCCTACCCCCTCACCGCCAACCATTTACCCTATAAAAATATCCACCGGGTGCAAATCTCCCGGAACAACCCTACCAATCCCATATTAACTTTGCCGTAAAAATAACCAACAACCATGAAAAACACAGAAACCACCCTCCGGCAGAAGGTCGCTCAGAGCGACAGACGCCAGTTCATATTGCAGTCATCATCAGCCGCCGACAAGACCCTGGCCTATACAACCGCCATCCTCAAGGACCTCAAGACACCCTGCGGCAACGTGCAGGCACTGGTGTTGGCACCCACAGATGA